>CAZGBQ010000161.1:3007-8654 GCA_964524045.1 uncultured Acidobacteriaceae bacterium | reverse complement strand
CCCAAGCGAAGCGTTTGGTTGTGGCCTTTGGCTGCGGCGCTGGTGCTAGGTGTGACGGCATTCCTCCTGTCGCGCCATTTCTGGCCGCCGCGAAACCCTCGCGCACAAAAAGTTATGCTTGCGGTCCTTCCTTTTGTGAATTTAAGCGGGGATGCGCACGAGGACTATTTTGCCGATGGCCTCACCGAGGAAATGATTGCCCAGCTTGGCCAGCTCCATCCGGCGAAGCTTGGAGTCATCGCGCGAACTTCAACCGCACGGTACAAAGATACCAAGCAGAGCGTCGCCCAAATTGGCAAAGAGCTGGGCGTAAGCTATTTGCTGGAGGGGAGTGTTCGCCGCGGCGGAGACCGCGTCCGCGTCACGGCGCAGCTGATCCAGACAGGGGAACAGACCCATCTCTGGGCTGAAACTTATGAGCGCCCGCTTACCGATGTCCTAAACATTCAGAGGGAAATCGCCGAAAAAATAACTCACTCTCTTTCGATTCAACTGTTGCCGGTGCAGACCGCTACAGTTTCGACTTTATCGATGAATCTCGAGAGCCATGACAAGTATCTCCTCGGTCTCCATGAACTGGGGCAGGGCACTCGGGAGAGCGTGAATCGGGCCACCCAATACTTTCAAGAAGCAATCGCCAAGGATCCGAACGACGCACGCCTCTACGCCGCTTTGGCCCAAACTTACAATGCCGCCCTCACCTATTACAGCTCTCCGGCCGACGTGATGCCGCGCGCGAAAGAAGCGGCGCTGCGCGCCCTGGAGCTCGACCCCAACCTAGCCAGCGCCCACGTGACCCTCGGCAATGTACGATTGCTTTTCGACTGGAATTGGCCCGCGGCGGAGACGGAATATCGCCGCGCACTCGACATCAACCCCAACTCGCCCGAAGCTCACTTGGGTTATGCCACCTACTTGGCCACCTTGGGGCGGTTCGACGAGGCACTCTCTCGCGTGCAGCAAGCCTACTTGTTCGACCCGCTTGCCCTCGAAAGCCGCAACGAAGCGCTTTGGATCTATTACTTCTCCGGTCACATGCCGGAGACCATCCAGCAGTGCCAGAAAACGACTGAGCTGGAGCCTGCTGCGGGTCTTCCTTATGCGATTCTCGCGATGGCGTACGCCCAGTTGGGACAGCACACGGCAACGCTTCGGGCCGCCGAGAAGGCCGTGCAGTATGCGGACAGCCCCAGTGTAATCACGACAACTGCTTCGGCGCTCGCGCAGGTCGGCGAGGGTGCGCAAGCGAAGCGGCTCCTTGGCAAGGCATTGGATCAAGCCAAGGAACGTTACGTTTGTCGATTCCTCGTCGGAGCCACCTATGCCGAGCTTGGTGAAAACGACAAGGCTCTCGAATCCCTCGAGCAAGCATTCCTGCAGCGATCCACTTGAATACCGTGGATCGGGGTGGATCCTCGATATAACCCGCTTCGAAGCGATCCCAGGTTTCAGGATATTGTCCTCCGCGCTGGAATTCCGCGACGGTAATCAAGCCGAGTTTGAACGGAGGTCGACCGTGGGACTCGGCTGGAGCAGGCCTTTCTGTAGCTTCAATCCCTAGCTGTGGGCGCTGTGAACGGGCAATTTCGCCGCTTCCCACGCCGCGATGCCGCCGGCAATTTCACTAACTGGATTGAATCCCTTTCCTTGCAGCAAGCTCGCGGCGATGGAGGACCGGTAGCCGCCTGCGCAGTAGATCAGCAAAGGGCGACTTTTTGGCAGAGTCGCCATATTTTCGATGAGACGGTTCAGTGGGATGCTCAGGCTGCCGCTTATTTGTTTTTGCTCGCGCTCCCGTGGTGTGCGGACATCGATGGTCAGCGGCGGCTCGCTCGACGACAGGATCTCCGCGGCGTAGGGCGCGCTGAGGCGCTCCGTGAACGCGACCAACTCAGGCCGCGATTCGAGGCTCTTCATTCCGTTCTGCAAATACCCGGCCACGTGATCGAACCCGATGCGCCCCAGCCGAATGGCCGATTCGTTCTCCCGGCCTGGGTCCGCGATGATTACGATCGGATGCTTCCGATCGAGCAGGGTTCCAGCCCACGTTGCGTATTGGCCGCCGAGGCCGATGTTGATGCTGCCCTTTAGGTGCGCGGCTCCAAATTCCTCGGGTTCTCGTGTATCAAGGATCTGTGCGCCGGCCGCTTGCAACTCCAGCACGGTATCGACCGTCAGCGGGTTCATCTCGCGCGCCAGCGCCTCGTCCAGAGTCGGTCTCTCTTCGCTATTCAGCACGGCATCATAGGTAAAGTAAGCGGGAGCATCCGGTTGATCCGCCGTCACCACGTGGATGAACTCTTCCTTGCTCATGGGCTGCAGCGCGTAGTTGACTCGCCGCTGCTCTCCCATCGTGGATACCGTTTCCTTGCTGATTGCTCGGCCACATAGAGAACCTGCGCCGTGGGCCGGATAAACAAGGCTCTGGTCCGGCAGCGGCAGGAGTTTGTTGTGGAGGGAATCAAACAGCATGGCGCCCAGATCGGTTGCCGACCAGCCGAGCGCCACGCGCAAGTCGGGCCGTCCCACGTCGCCGACAAACAAAGTGTCCCCAGTGAGAACGGCATGTGGTTGTGTTTCACTGACGTCTAGATCGTATACGAGGATCGAGATCGATTCCGGCGTGTGGCCCGGAGTCTCCAGCGCCTTCAGCCGCACGCGGCCGAATTCCACAACGTCGCCCTCGCGAAGGGGAGTAAATGCGTACGCCGCTTTCGCCGCGGCGCCCAGATAAATGGTTGCGCCCACACGGTCGCGCAGCTCCAAATGTCCGGCCACAAAATCGGCATGGAGATGCGTGAGGAAGACGTGCTTGATCTTGAGCGCGTGTTCGGAAGCGAAGGCGAGATACTGATCGATGTCGCGTTGCGGATCAACAACGGCTGCCGTGCCCGAAGCCTCGTCTCCGATGACATAAGAGGCATGCGCCAGGCACGGCAGATAAAACTGCTTAAAGATCAATCCGCACTTCCGCTCGCAGCCTTGTCCTTCGGTTGCGGAACGATCCGCAGATAGGGCCGGGGCGCCTTCCACCCCTCGGGGTATTTTTTCCTGGCATCGTCATCCGAAACGCTGCCGGCGATGATCACGTCCTCACCGGGCTTCCAGTTCACCGGTGTTGCAACCTGATGCTTGGCCGTGAGCTGGATGGAATCCACCACGCGCAGCACTTCGTCGAAGTTGCGGCCCGTGGTCATGGGGTAGCTCAGCATGAGCTTGATCTTCTTGTCGGGACCGACCACGAACACCGTTCGCACAGTCGCATTCATCGCAGGGGTGCGCCCGTCGCAACTAGTACCGGCCTCGGCTGGCAGCATGTCATAAAGCTTGGCTACCTTCAGTTCCGGGTCCCCGATCATCGGGTAGTTCACTCTGTGCCCTTGCGTTTCCTCGATGTCCACCGCCCACTTGCTGTGGCTGCTCACCGGGTCCACGCTCAATCCGATGATTTTGCAATTGCGCTTCTGGAATTCCGGCTGCAGCCCGGCCATATAGCCGAGCTCCGTGGTGCACACCGGCGTAAAGTCCTTGGGGTGCGAAAACAAAATCGCCCAGCCGTTGCCAATCCATTCATGAAAATTGATGGTGCCCTGCGAAGTCTCCGCAGTGAAATTAGGTGCTTCGTCGTTTATCCGCAACATGATTTCTCTCCTGGTTCCGCGCTTTCTAGCGCCGCGTGCCCTGAAGCATTCTCCCGGTCACGTTAGTCCTGGTCGGAAGGCGAAATTATTCCGATCGAATTTCCGACTTGGTCTTGTCTCAGCATCCTACGCTCATTTGTCGCTTGCTTTCAAGCCTGCGGAAGACTGCTTCGAAAACAAAGCTCGCATCCTGCTCCGCTAACCGCGCGGCCCGCTGACCTAAACCTGTCCCTAGGGCCGTTGCTTTTGCGCCTCAATTCAGCTATTTATTTACCTATAAGTTGCGCTTCGTTGGGTCATTTCTCGTTCGCTTTCGATCCGGGATAACCATGTTCTGGTAGTCCTGGTAGGAGTTCTCGGCCCATGAGGACCCGGCCATTGAGTATTCCCTCCGCAGACTGGCACTTCCGCGCTTCGCGGTTGCCGTCCTTCATCCCGAGATGTGTCTGGGCAGGTCTTAGCTAAGAAAGAAGGAGACCCATGTTTCGCAAACGGGGATTCCTCGCCGTCATTGTCCTCGCCGCTTTGGTTGCAGCGCCTTCTGTTTCTGCGCAATGGCGCTCCGGCGCGCAGGCTCGCCCGCGAATCATGCAAGCCATAGATGAAACGAATCGAGTGGCGCTCCACGGCAATACACGCCCCGAAGCTGTCCCAACTAACGATCGCGGAGCAGTGGCGAATAATTTCCCGATGGAGCACATGCTTCTGCAACTCAAGCGCTCCCCCGAACAGGAGCAGGCCCTTCAGCAATTCCTAGACGAACTTCACACTCCGGGGTCGCCTAATTTCCATCATTGGCTGACCGCTCAGGAATTCGGCGAAAGGTTCGGCTTGTCGAGGTCCGATCTCGACACCGTTTCTGCCTGGCTGGAATCTCATGGATTCCGCATCAACGTGATCTATCCCAGCGGCACGCTCATCGATTTTTCAGGCACCGCCGCCCAAGTCCACCGCGCATTTCAGACTGAAATTCACCATCTTGAAGTAAAGGGTGAGAAGCACGTTGCGAACGTCAGCGATCCCCAAATTCCCGCTGCGATTGCTCCTGTCGTCGCAGGCATCGTCTCTTTGCACGATTTTCGGCCCCATGCGATGCACAAGATGCGCCAAGCGCCGCCGCAATTTACGTTCCCGGATCAATTCGGGTTTGCCACCTACGCGGTCGTTCCCGCGGACTTGGCCAAGATTTACAACCTGAATCCTCTGTTCAGCGCCGGCATCTCGGGCCAGGGCCAGACCATCGTGCTCATTGAAGACACCGACGTTTTCACTGCCGCGGACTGGAGCACTTTCCGCTCAACCTTTGGCCTTTCCGGCTACACTTCGGCTTCTTTCACGCAAGTCCATCCGCCTGCGCCTCCCTCGCAACCCGGAAACAATTGCGGTGCGCCCGGCGTAATTTCTCCCAACGATGCGGAAGCCATCTTGGATGCTGAATGGGCCAGCGCCTCGGCGCCCAGCGCCGCCATCGAAATGGCCGCTTGCGCGGACACGGCAACGACCTTCGGCGGCTTGATCGCCCTCCAAAACCTCATCAATGCCAGCACTCCGCCCCCCTCCATCATGAGCATCAGCTACGGCCAGTGTGAGACCGTCAACGGCGCCGCCGCCAACGCCTCCTACAATTCCGCTTATCAGCAAGCTGTGGCAGAAGGCGTTTCCGTGTTTGTCGCTGCAGGCGACAGCGGCGCGGCCGGTTGTGACAATAGCGTCTCCGAAGCCACTCACGGGATTGGCGTCAACGCCTTCGCTTCGACTCCGTACAATGTGGCTGTCGGCGGCACTGATTTCAGCGACACATATTCCGGCACGAATGCTACCTATTGGAATTCCGCCAACACTTCTGCCTTTGGCTCGGCTCTTTCCTACATTCCGGAGATTCCGTGGAATGACTCTTGCGCTGGAGCGCTCCTCACTAACTACGAAGGGTACAGCCTGACCTACGGCCCAACGAGTCTCTGCAGCGACCCCACCATCGGCCCGCTTCTCATGACCACAGTGGCGGG
>CAZGBQ010000161.1:0-2907 GCA_964524045.1 uncultured Acidobacteriaceae bacterium | reverse complement strand
CGAGTCTCTGCAGCGACCCCACCATCGGCCCGCTTCTCATGACCACAGTGGCGGGGGGCGGCGGCCCCAGCCAATGCGCTACAGGCACGCCCTCTACCGCGGGTGTAGTCAGCGGCACTTGTGCCGGCTGGCCCAAGCCCTCGTGGCAATCGGTTCTCGGTAATCCCGGGGACGGCGTGCGCGACACCCCGGACGTTTCTCTCTTCGCCGCCGACGGGTTGTGGAGTCATTTTTACGTCTTTTGCTGGTCCAATACGAAGAACGGCGGCGCGGTCTGTGGATCTGATCCCAGCGTTTGGTCTGGTGCAGGCGGTACTTCCTTTGCTTCGCCGATCATGGCGGGCATCCAGGCGCTGATCAACCAGAAAGCCGGTGGGCCGCAAGGGAATCCCGCGCCTGTGTATTACCAGCTTGCCGCTGCCGAATACGGTTCGAGCGGCAGCAGCTCTTGCAATTCCAACAATGGAAATGCCGTCGGCGCGAGCTGCACTTTCTACGACGTGACGATGGGCGATATGGATGTTGATTGCACAGGTCCCAACTGTTACCTCGGTGGCGGTTCCGTCGGCGTGTTGTCCACTTCCAATTCTTCGTTCGCGCCTGCCTACGGCACAACCACGGGATGGGACTTCGCCGCGGGAATCGGCACCGTCAATGCCGCCAACCTGGTCAACAACTGGCCTTCGTCTACTTCGCAGCCGGGCTTCACGCTCTCTGCTTCGCCCTCTGGTTTGACGATTCTCCAAGGTACGGCTAGTTCCACGACCATCACCATCGCTCCCCTCAATGGGTTTAGCGGAACTGTCAACTTGGCGGCATCCGGCCTGCCAACTGGCGTCACCGCTACCTTCGGCACCAATCCCGCTACCAGCGCCAGCCTCTTGACTTTATCCGCTGGGGGCACGGCCGCGGTTGGCGCGGCCACTGTAACGGTCACAGGCACCTCGGGCAGTCTCACGAGCACGACTACAGTTTCTCTCACAGTGAATCCTCAAGGGAGTTTTGCTCTCTCCGCGTCGCCGAGCGGTTTGACGATCGTACAGGGTGCCACCGGCGCGACCACCATCACCGTCGCACCACAGAACGGCTTCAATGGCAGTGTTAGTTTGTCCGCGTCCGGCTTACCCCCTGGCGTGACAGCCTCGTTCAGCCCCAGCAGCGCGACCAGCACGAGCACGGTGACCCTGACCGCCAGCAGCACCGCAACAACGGGAACCGTCTCGGTGACGATCACCGGTACATCGAGCAACTTGTCCAGCGCGACGACAATTTCGCTGACCGTGAATCCTCCTCCGAGCTACACGCTTTCCGCGTCACCCGCCAACTTGACGATCTCGCAGGGAGCTACCGGAACCAGCACGATCACCATCAATCCGCTGAACGGCTTTAATGGCAGCGTCAGTTTGTCCGCGTCCGGTTTGCCTGCTGGCGTGACCGCGTCGTTAAACCCGGCCAGCACGACCAGCACGAGCACGCTGACCTTGACAGCCAGCAGCACCGCGACCACCGGGACCGTTACCGTTACGGTCACGGGCACCTCCGGCAGCCTGACCAAAACCACTACCATTTCTCTGACGATTCGCGTGATTCCTACGCTTCCTTCGATTTGGTCAGACGGGGATATTGGTACGGTGGGCGTGGCCGGGAGCGCCAGCTATTCCAACGGAACGTTCTCAGTGACCGGAGCCGGGCTGGGGACAATGATCACCAGCGCCGATGGCTTCCATTTTGTCTATCAGCCGCTGTCCGGAGACGGAACCATCGTGGCCCGCGTGGTAAGCGTGCAGGGAAGCAGTGCCGCACAGGTTGGTCTGATGATCCGGGAAACGCTGAGCCCCGGAGCCAACCACGTGTTCCTGTTCGACTATTCGTCGTCGATTTTGGCGACCGAGCGAACGAGCACGGGAGCGAGCAGTTCGTATCAGTCGGTGGGCAGTGCGACGCTGCCGAATTGGCTGAAGCTGGCGCGCAGCGGGAACGTGTTCACTAGCTACGGTTCGGCGGATGGGGTGAACTGGACGCAGTTGGGGGCGAGCCAGACGGTGAGCATGGCGGCGAGCGTGTACGTGGGGTTGGCGGTGAGCAATCGCACGACGACGTCGGTGGCCACTGGGGTATTCGATAGCGTGTCGGTGAATTCGGGGGCGGCGCCGGCGCCGGTGATAACCGCGGTATCGGCGACGACGGGTTCGATCGGCAGCCAGGTGGTGATCAGCGGGAGTGGTTTTGGGTCTGCGCAGGGAGGTAGCGCAGTTTTGCTGAATGGCGCAGCGGTGACGATCAACAGTTGGAGCGGGACGTCGATCAGCATCACGATTCCGAGCGGGGCGACGACGGGGCCGCTGCTGGTGTCGGTGGCGCCGAGCATGAATGACAGCAATGCAATTCGTTTCACAGTTACTTCGCAGCCGCTGCCGGTATCGTGGCTGGACCAGGATGTGGGCGCGGTGGGGGTATTCGGGAGCGCGGGTTACAGCAACGGGACGTTCACGGTGGCGGGAGCGGGGACAGGGACGATGGTCACCAGCGCGGACGGATTCCATTTCGTGTATCAACCGCTGACGGGAGACGGGACGCTCATCGCGCGCGTGGTGAGTGTGCAGGGGAGTGCCGCGGCGCAAGTGGGCGTGATGATGCGCGAGACGCTGGATGCGGGAGCGAGTCACGTATTCCTGTTCGATTACACGTCGTCGATTTTAGCGACGGAGCGGATCAGTCCGGGAACGAGCAGTTCGTATCAGTCGGTGGGCAGCGGGACGGCGCCGAACTGGCTGAAGTTGGTGCGCAGCGGGAACGTGTTCACGCTGTACGGGTCGAGCAACGGGGTGAACTGGACGCAATTGGGGGCGAGTCAGACGGTGAGCATGGCGGCGAGCGTGTACGCGGGCTTAGCGGTGAGCAATCGCA
>CAZGBQ010000160.1:0-8661 GCA_964524045.1 uncultured Acidobacteriaceae bacterium | reverse complement strand
AGCTCAAACGCCGCGTCGTCGAGGAAAAATATCGCAGCGTCATCGATTCGCTCTATGCCGACGTCGCCGAACCGCGCCCCATTTTCAAGGAGTGAATGGTAGAACGAAAAGCCTGTCATTCCGAGGAGCGAAGTGACGAGGAATCTGCTTTTCCCTCATTTGGTCCCGAAAAACAGATCCCTCACTTCGCTCGGGATGACAGCAAGAGCGTTTTCAGGAAGCGGCTAGATTGGTTTTCCGTCGGGGCTGAGGAATCGCAGTTCGCCTAAATTCAATTCTTTCACGCCCGCTTCGATCTTCGAACGGTCCCCGACCACCACCCAGATCAGGTTGTCGGGATGCACAATGGTCTTGGCCGCGGCGTTGACATCGGCGGGCTTGAGTGCGCGAATTTTGCCCGCCATGGTTTCATAGTAGTCGTCGGGCAATCCGAATTGCACCAGCTCGTTGATGGAATTGCCGACTTCTTGTTGCGTTTCGCGCGAGCCCGGCAGGCTGAGCGTTTCATTGTCTTGCACGACCGCCAGCTCTTCCTGCGTCAGGGGACGCTCGCCAAGGACTTCGCGAAACTCCTTGTTAACTTCCGCGAGCGACTCTTTGGTCTTGTCGGTTTGCACCGGAGCGAGCGTGATCCACGGGCGTTGGCCGCGCGCTCCCCACAGCAACGTGGTCGTTCCGTAGGACCAGTGCTTGTTCTCGCGGAGATTGGAGTTGATACGAGAAAGGAACAATCCGCCAAGTCCGTCGTTCATCGCCTGAATGGCGATCTCGCTGGGATTGGCCGTGGGCGGCGCGATGTTTCCTACAATGATGATGGATTGCTGCGCTCCCGGTTTGTCCATCAAGTAGACGACAGATTTCGCCGGTAATTGCACGTTCTTGACGCTTTTCTCCGGCGTTTGCCCCGGCTTCCACGAGGCAAACAGCTTTTCGAGTTTGGGAGTGATTTCGCTAAGTGATGTGTCACCAGCGATCACGAGTGTTGCGTGATTCGGTTTGAACCAGGCTTGATGGAACTTCACCATGTCTTCGCGCGTCATTTTTTCAACGCTGGCGATGGTTCCGGATCCGGTCAACGGATTGCTGTAAGCGTGGCCCGGACCGTACAAGAGTCCGGGGAAGACCCGCAAAGCCATTTGAACGGGTGTCGTCTGCTCACGCTGGATCCCTGCGATCTGCAATCTTTGCTGCCTTTTGAAATCTTCCTCGGGGAAGACAGGATTCAAAATCAAGTCGGCAAACAGGTCTAGCGACGGGTCGAGTTTGGATTTCAATGCGGAGAGCCGAACGATGGACAAGTCGAGGTTGGAAAATGCCGCGATTTGCGCGCCGAGCAAGGCTTGTTCGTCGCTGATTTGCAGCGCGTTTCTTGTTTTGGTGCCGCCATTCAGAAGCGCCATGGTCATGCTCGAAGTTCCAGGCTGCGTGGGGGGATCTGCAGCGTAACCGGCATCCAGGTCCAGCCAGAAGGTAACCAGAGGAACTTCGTGGCGCTCCGCCAGGATTAATTTCAGGCCGTTCGAAAGCGCGGCTCGCTGCAGTTTCGGCAATTTCAATTCCGGCGGCGTTCCCGTTGCCGGCGTCTTGGAGCGATCGGCGCCATTCGCGGCGGTTTTGTATTCGGGGAAGGGATGCACTTCCAAAGCGTAAACACCGTCGGAAAGCCAGCGGTTCGCGGCAGATTTCAAGTCTTCCGCGGTAGCTTCCTGCACGCGCTTCAAAGTTATTTTGTAGGCGTCCGGACTTCCCATAAAAACCTGACTCTGCGCCAGGCGGTCGGACTTCCCGCCGAATCCGCCGATGCGTTCGATTCCGCGAATGAAGTTGGCCTGATATTGCGCTTTCGCGCGAGTCAGCTCTTCCTGAGTTGGCCCGTCTTTGAGGAATCTCGCAAGCTCCTCATCCAATTCTTTTTCCACCTGAGCCAAATCTCCGCCAGGCTTCGCCGTAGCTTGCACACGGAACTGGCCGGCGATTTCGTTGAGGGCCACGAAGGCATTGGCGTTCGTGGCGATCTGGTCGTCGTACACCAGACGCTTGTAGAAGCGCGAGGTCTTTCCCGAGCTCAGCACATCGCTGACCAGATTCAGGTAATCCGCGTCGGGGGTTCCGTATTGCGGCATGTTCCAGGTCTTGTAAATGCGCGCCTGTGGGACGCGGTCCTGCACCTTTTGGCGGTGCGTTCCCGTCATTTTCGCGACCCACACTTCCTGATGCGCGACCGGAGGACCGGCGGGGACGTTTCCAAAATATTTCTCGACTTTTTCCTTCGCCGTCTTGGCGTCGATGTCGCCCGCGAGCACAAGCACGACGTTCGAAGGCCCGTAGTACGTTTTGAACCACTCTTTCACGTCGTCCATGGAGGCGGCGCTGAGATCGGCCATCTCGCCGATCACGGTCCAGGAATAAGGATGCCCCGCGGGATAAGTATTTTGGGTGATGAGCTGAAAGGAAACCGCGTAGGGCTGGTTTTCGCCCTGGCGCTTTTCGTTCTGCACGACGCCACGCTGAAGGTCGAGCGTTTTCTGATCGAGCGAGCCCAGCAGGAAGCCCATGCGGTCGGATTCCATCCAAAGCGTGTAATCAAGCGCGGAGGTCGGGACGTTTTCGAAGTAGTTGGTGCGGTCGTTGTTAGTGGTGCCATTCAAGTCGGTGGCGCCGATTTTTTCCATGGCGTCGATGTAGCGGCCGGGAGCGTGTTCGCTACCGCCAAACATCAGGTGCTCGAACAGGTGGGCGAAGCCGGTTTTGCCGGGCTTCTCGTTTTTCGAGCCGACGTGGTACCAGAGGTTCACGGCGACGATGGGGGCCTTGTGGTCCTCGTGCACGATGAGCGTCAGGCCGTTAACGAGGACAAATTTTTGAAAAGGGATGTCGACGCCGGTAGTTTGCGCGTAAACGCCGCAAGCCATGAGCGACAAGACAAGGACTACCGCCGCCGCGAGTTTCCACTTCATCAAACCCTCCCTCAGAGAATTACAGCGTGCCGTTCACCGTTAGCCGTTCACAGTTCAGCGAGATTTGCGTCAGCAGGTAGAACCGGACACATCACTATACTTGTCAATGACGGGAAACAAGCGCGAAAGTTTCAGAAGATAAGCAGGCCGAGGATAGTACGGATCGTGAGTAGGCTGCACTAAGTCAAAGGAGAAGACGTCCGGTTAGCCGACTCATCGCGAGTTGTGACACTAACCAGCGGCAAAAGAAATAGCCGCCATAGGTTAAGGCGGCCATTTCAACTCAGCGAGGTCTGGTTTCTCAGATTTTTACCGATGACTGATGACTCGCAACGCACTGCCACTTACCGTTGGGCATCTTCACCCATGTATCGGTCCAGCGCTCATTGACATCGAGAGGCTTTCCCGAAGGATCGGTGCCCTTAGCCTTGAAGACGCCCGTTGCGACGGCCGAATCGCCAAATACCATTACCTTAACGTCCTCGTACGCTGCGCTGTCATATTTGGTTGCTTTTGCCGTCGCCAACGACTCGGCTTTGTTTTGGACCTTCCCGTCGCTGCCGGTACTGACGAATTTGTCGGCGAGCAGCGGGGCGACCAGGTCAGCATTATTGGTCTTTTGTGACTGAAGCCACTGTTGTTCCAGCGCCGCGACGGCTTTCTCAGTGCTGCCGCCGGTCTGTGCTCGCGACGGTATGGCAATTCCCAGGGATAGCAAGCCGAATAGAAGCAATACCCAGGTTCTTTTCATGGATGTCTCCTTGTTTGTGTTGGACCCGCGTCCTGCGGGAGCACGGTACAAAGGACCCTCCAACTCTACGTTTTCGAGGAAGTGCGGACGGAGAATTGGCGAAATATGGCGGGAGTATGGGCCTGCCAAGGTTCCATTGTCAACCAGACGGCAATGAGTCACAAGCGCCTCGAAAGCTAAATGGAAGTGTCGCATTCTTTTCCAATTTGCGCCGAGATTAGGTGAAAGACTAAAACGGTCTTTCAGTGGCCACGTGCCGCTTTCACGTCAATCTCTCCATCACATAGCGCCGGATGTCCAGGCTCATGTCTTCCATCGGCGCGTAGTAGCCGAATTCATGGACTCGCGATTGGGTCCCCTGCTGCACCCGCTTGCAAATTTCCCAGTCTTGCCGGTTCACGAGGTCCCAAAACTCGACGGCATCCCGCGCATCAAATTCAGGTCTTTTCATCTCTTCAGGATGGAACAGAAAATCGCAAACTACTGTTGTCCGGCCCGGCGTTTTGGGCCATAGGGTAAAAGCCACCACGTGTTCACACGCCAGGCTCAACATCAGATTCGGGTAAATCAGTTCACCTTTGTGCCGTACTCTCTCGTGGTCATCCAATCCAGGAAACGGCGCGCGATTCGTTTTTCCCGTCCGCGTGAAGGTTACCGCGCCTTCTTTGTGCGGAATTCCGCGATCCCAATCGAGCCCCTGGCCACCCTGCTGGCGAAACGCCGGCACGACGTCGCACAGTTCCGGATGCACTCCGCCACAGTGGTAGCATTCATTGTAGTTTTCCAGCAGGATCTTCCAGTTCGCTTCCACTTCATACACTATCCTCTTCGCCGTTCGCAGTTCCCCAAGGGGATATCGCTGTACCCGTTCCATCGCTGCCGCAAACGCCGTTTGCAAGGTACGCCCTTCGCGAGCCGCGACGTCCGGCGTTAGATTCAAGAAAATGAATCCGCCCCAAGACTCCGCGCCAACGGGGTAGAGCGAAAACTCCGCTTTGCAAAAGCCTTCGCCTTCGGTCATGTAGGGCGCGTTCACCAATTTCCCGTCCAGTGCGTACGTCCAGAGGTGGTAGGGACACCGGATCCCGTTTGCCCCCAAGACTCCTCCGAGCAAATTGATGCCGGACGGCGCCGCTTCGCCGGGCTCGGGAATCAGCCGCGCTCCGCGGTGCCGACAGACGTTGTAATGCGCCTTGATCTCTCCCTCTTTCGTCCGCGTCACCAAGACGCTCTCGCCCAAAATGTTGAGCACCAGAAAATCGCCGGGAGCCGGTAGCTGCTCCGTCCTGGCCGCGCAAAACCAATCCCGGCAAAAAATCTTCTCCTTCTCCTGAGCAAAAATCTCCTCCAAGTGGTAATACGAGCTTGGCAGCGACCTCTGCAGGGCTGCACCCGTTTGCGGATTTACCGTCATGCTCCAGCGTTCTCCTGGGCTACTCCATCAGCCTAACTTAGTCCGCCAACTTTCTGCGTTTCCAATCGTGCAGCGCTTGCCGCGCCGCATTTCTTCCGGGCGCACCTGTCACTCCGCCGCCCGGGTGTGCGCCAGCCCCACATAAATACAGCCCATTGAGCGGCGTGCGGTATTGAGACCACCCCGGTACGGGTCTCATAAAAAAAAGCTGCTCCAAGTTTAAGTCCCCGTGAAAAATATTTCCTTCTGTGAGCCCATAAGTTCTTTCCAGGTCGAGTGGTGTTAGCACCTGGCGCGCTAAGATCGAGCCGGGGACGTTGGGAGCATACTCGGCAATCTTCTTCACCACGCGGTTCCCAAGCAACTCTCTGTTTTCGTCCCAAGTCCCTTCACGCAGCCGGTACGGCACATACTGTACGAAGCAAGTCATGATGTGCTTCCCTGGCGGTGCAAGCGAGTCATCTACGTTCGACGCCACTACGCAATCCACCCATAATTCTTCGGGAATGGCTCCGAACTTAGCGATGTCGTAACACCGCTCGGCAAATTCCAGGGACGGAACCAGCGTAAACAGGGAGCGCTGCTGCGGCGAGGCTTGTGAGGAAGTCCCCGTAAACCGCGGTTCTTCGCTCAGAACCAGGTTCACCTTGGCGCACGGCCCGTCCATTTTGATTCCCCGCACGGCTTCCACAAACTCTTCTGGCAGCTGCTTCCTATCCGCAAGTTGCAGAAACGTCCGCTTGGGATCCGCGTTTGAGAGCACCATCTTCGCGCGAAGTTCCGTGCCATCCTCCAGCGTGACACCCTGCACCCGTCCATACCGCGAATCGATCTGCGCCACGGCAGCGCTGGTACGAATCTCCACGCCAAGTTTCTTCCCGGAAGCCGCCAACGCTTGCGTAATCGAGCCCATCCCGCCCATCACGTGTCCATAAAATCCCTGGAGTTCATCCTCGCCACCGCTCAGTAAATGAAAAAGCAGCCCGATGGCTGTCCCTGGCTGGTAGGGGCCTCCATGCTTCCCGTACACAGAATTCGCCAAAAACATGGTTTTCATTTTTTCCGACTCGTAATTTCTGTCGAGAAATTCGCCGAGGCTTCCGGTCAGAAACGCCACGAGTTGTGCTACTTGCGCATTGGTGATTCCGAGGAACCGCTTCCCGACGCGTAACAGACTGCTCCATCCTTGCAAGGACCGCGTATCTATTTCCGGCGGGGATTCCATGAAAAACGGCTGCAGATAGCGCGCGAGGATCTTGAGTTGGTCATCCACTTTCACAAACCGATCCGCGTCCTTCACCGAGATCTTGCGGAATTCCGCGACGGCCCGCTCCCGGCCGGCCCACCACGGAACCACCTGCCCATCGGGAAACGGCACCTGCAACGCCGGATCGCACGGCACCATGCGCAATCCAAACGCAGCGAGCCGCAATTCGCGGACGATCTCCGGGCGCAACATGCTTGCAATGTAGGAAGTGGTGGACGCCCGGCAGCCCGGCGCAATCTCTTCGGTCACGCAGCACCCGCCGACAATTTCCCGGCGCTCGAGAACCAGCGTTTTGAGTCCCGCGCGGGCCAGGTAGGCCGCCGCCGTCAGCCCGTTGTGTCCCGCCCCGATAACAAGCGCGTCATAGACAGAGTTTGCCGATGCCATTCGACAAGGTCCTGCGTCCGAATTGCTTTGCAGAATGGAGACGTTCTACCACAAACGGAAGCAGGGAGGAAAATCAGAGCGACACGGCATTTTTGGCTGCTGCTTGCCTTAATTGCTTCTTCCGCTCTTTTCGGCTACTGTCTGCCTACTTATCCGTGTCCGGAGGCCAGCGCTTATTGTCCACTGATTCGTTTTCCTCCCGTGCCGCCCCTGCGCGCGTCATGGGCTTCCGCGATCTTGTGCTCTTTTATGTGGTCACCGGTATCAGCCTTCGTTGGATTGCCACGGCCGCCGGCCACGGTCCTTCTTCGCTTGTCATCTGGTTCGGCGCTTGGCTGTTTCTCTATGTTCCGCTCGCACTTTCCGTCGTCGTGCTTTCATCCCGCTATCCCGCTGAAGGCGGCTTCTACGTTTGGACCAAGAAAGCTTTCGGAGAACGCGCCGGCTTTCTCTCTGCCTGGATGTACTGGGTCAGTAATCTCCCCTATTTCCCGGCGGTACTGTACTTTGCCGCCAGCAATGTCCTGTTCCTTCACCCGGCGCTCCAGCGCTTTTCCCAAAAGCCACTTTACTTCGTCTCGTTCTCTGTCGTTTCTCTCGCCGGCCTAACCGTTCTCAATATCCTGGGACTTAATTTCGCCAGATGGGCCCACAATCTCGGCGCGCTCGCTATGTGGATTCCGGTCCTCATTGTAAGCGTTCTAGGCTTCGCCGCCTGGAAACACTTCGGTTCGGCGACCTCGTTCGCCCCGCGCAACTTCATCCCATCCACGCGCGTTGTGGACATGGTCTTCTGGTCGGTTATCATTTTTGCGCTTATCGGTTCTGAGTCAGCTTCGCTGATGGCCGAGGAAATCAAGGACGCACGCCGTAACATTCCTCGCGCCTTGCTTTTCGCGGGTGTGACTATCGCCCTGTGCTATATGCTCGGCACTTTCTGCGTCCTTCTGGCTATCCCTAGCGCCGAATCGTCCAATCTCGACGGCCTGGCCCAGGCTATCGGCCACACTTCCTCGCGCCTCCATCTTAAGGGCATCACCGAATTCGGCGCGCTGCTCATCGCTTTTAGCAACATTGGCGCTGCCGGCGCTTATCTCGCCGCTGCTGCGCGTCTCCCGTTTGTTGCCGGCCTCGACGGCTATCTCCCGGCGGCCTTCGGCAAACTTCACCGCCGCTACGGAACTCCGTGGGTCTCAGTCCTCGGCCAGGGACTCTTCGGCATCCTCTTTGTTTTTCTCGGCCAAGCCGGCGCTTCCGTTGGCGGCGCCTACAATATCCTGGTCGCGGTGGCCGTGGCCATCACCATGATTCCCTTCATGTTCCTATTTGCCTCCATGATCCGCCTTCAACGCGAGCCGAGGCCGCCCGACGAAATCGCCTCGACTGCAACAACCGCGTTCTCTTACATCGGCATTCTGGGCAGCCGCCGCGTTGCCCTACTTCTCGGAAGTGTTGGCTTTGTCACGGCCGCTTTCGCCACGGCGCTTTCTCTCATCCCTCCCCTCGAAGAAGCCCACAAACTCCTCTATCTCGTCAAAATCCTTGGTTCCACAGCCACCTTGATTGCTCTCGGCCTTTTCCTTTTTCATCGCGGCGGACGCACGGCTATCTCCTAAGGCGGATCGCAATCCAGAGTTGCAACGTGAGCAGCGCAACATGGAGAATTCTGAGGCGATTCCCAGAGCCTTTTCGCACTTCTTCGATCGCTCAGAGCCTGGTAAACGGGGCCAGCGAAAACTTCGCGCTGGCGATCCCTGCCCGGTTAGCCAACTTACGGGGCTCTTGTTCAAATTAATGATAGATTGGGGCTCCGTGATGCCGGCCGCCGATCCCAACGAGATGAACTCCCATCAGTACGACGCCAACTACGGGAATTTCCAAACGG
>CAZGBQ010000159.1:7377-8701 GCA_964524045.1 uncultured Acidobacteriaceae bacterium | reverse complement strand
CGTCATGGCGGCGTAATGATTCTGCGCATCGAGGATACGGACGCCGAGCGCAACAAGCCCGAACTGGTGCAAGGCATCATCGACGGTCTGCAATGGCTGGGCGTGGATTGGGACGAAGGCCCGTTCTACCAGTCGCAAAGAACCGAGTTGTATCGCGACGCGGCCAAGAAGTGCCTGGCGAACGGCAGCGCGTTTCTCTGCTATTGCCCTGCGGAGAAATATGCGGGGGGAGACTACGCGGAGCCGGCCCAGGATGAGGAGCCCAAGGGCGGCGGGCCGCGGCGCGTCACGCGCTGTTCCTGCCGGGATGGAAAGCCTTCCACGCCGGACACCAAGCCGGCGGTCCGCTTCAAAGTTCCCGTAGGCGGAACGACAAAATTTGCAGACGCGGTGTTTGGCGAACGGGAATTTTCCAATGACGAGATTGAAGACTTCGTATTGCTGCGTTCGGGCAAAGGCGACGAGGAGTTCGGGCAGTCGATGTACCAGCTGGGTGCGGTAGTGGACGACATCGACATGCGCGTCACGCATGTGATTCGTGGCGCGGATCATATTTCGAACACGCCGAAGCAGGTGCTTTTGTATGGAGCGCTGGGAGCCAAAGCGCCCGTGTTTGCGCACGTGCCGCTGATTCTGGGCCCAGACAAGTCACGCCTCTCGAAGCGTCATGGCGCCACCGACGTGAATATGTACCGCACGGAAGGGTTTCTGCCGGAAGCGTTCCGGAATTTTCTGGCGCTGCTTGGCTGGGCGCCGGGCGGCGACGAAGAGTTCCTTCGAACGAAGGATTTGATCGAGAAGTTTTCGCTGGAAGGTGTCAGCCGCACGAATGCGGTTTTCGACCGGCCAAAACTCGAGTGGTTCAATACGCAGTATCTACAGCGGCTGCCGATCGAAGAATTGCTTCCGGAAGTGGAGAAAGAGCTGAAGCGCAGCGGCTTGTGGAATCCGGAGTGGGCGTCAGGATCTGCGCCAGGCGCGGATGGACGCGATCACGCGTGGTTTTCGAAAACGGTTGACTTGCTCAGGCCACGGATTCGCCTGCTGCCGGATTTTTCGACGTGGTCGCGCGCATTTTTTAGCGACGAATTCACGCGGGATGCTGCGGCTAAAGAGAAATTCTGGAAGGATGCAAAAGTGCCAGAACTTCTCGCAAAGCTCGCGGACTCCCTAGGCAGACTCGCCGAGTGGAACCACGACGCCTGCGATCATGCCACACGAGCCGTTGCCGAGGCCGGCGGCGTGAAAGCAGGATTGCTGATCAACGCGACGCGCGTCGCCATCGTCGGTCAAGCCGTCGCGCCGCCGCTCTTCGACACCATGG
>CAZGBQ010000159.1:0-7277 GCA_964524045.1 uncultured Acidobacteriaceae bacterium | reverse complement strand
CGCTCGGCCAGCAAAGAGTTGTTGCGCGTCTCCACGACGCCGTGGCCGGTTTTGGAAACGGCTAAGCCCTCTCCAACTTGCGAGAAAGGACTAGCAGTATCGGTTGAGATTCTTCGTGCCATGACGCGCGCAGAATGACACGCCTATGGTTTTGTCGCTTCTTTAGGATGAAACGTATTTATTGCTTCGCGAAGATATCGGAATGAGCGGGCTTTGCAGCGGACGCTGAGGCAGCAATGTTGACGACAGCATCGAGAGGGAACGTCGTTGGTGGCAGACACAATTCGGTACTGCACGCCTGATAGCGCAGCTTCAGCGGAATGTGCTGCTCGCCCACCGGCGCGCTGGCAAGCGCCGTAACAGGCATGCGCAAAATCGCTGTGTCCTGATACACATTGAGCGGCTTTTTGGAAAACGTGAAGGTTTCGAGTTTGCCTTTTGGATAGACAACTTCACCGTTGTTGAAACCAGCCGGAAGCTGCGCCTTCAGGTCCGTGGCGATCAGATACTCTTCCGATTTCTCTCTCGCGTTGACGTGGAAGCCCGGGCGAATCTTCATGACCACGGCAATTTGAAAGGAGCTGCCACGGCCGGCGGGATCGAGCGATGCATAAACTTCAGGCTTCACGACGTCTTTGCCCGAAGGCACTTGAGAGTGCGATACGCGCGGCAAGAAGCTAATGGCTGCGGCTACACAAAGGACCCCAAGAAAAAAGCAGATTCTCCGGTTTTTGGAGTCCGGTGGACTCCCCCGGAGTCCTGACACCGGAGCTCGCCGCTCCGCTCCTCGGAATGACACATTTTTAAAGTCTTGCACCAAGATCGAGCGCTTCACACCTGCACCTCTTCTCCCAGTTGCTGCGAAATCACGCGGGCCATTACGGCGTGGAGATCTTCGCCGGTTTTCTCCAGCACAAAGGCGTTTCGCGAGTCGTTCCACGAAAGCTTGAAGCTGGTCGAGAGGGCGGAAATCCAGATTTCCCGTACCGGCGTGTTCGGCGAGATCACGAACTTCACTTCTTCCGGTTCTTCGAAAAGGACTTCTAGCTTTCCCGCTTCCCCTTCCACGTCGAAGCCATGCTCATCGCCAAGAACGAGCAGGCGCTTCTTGAGGTCTTCGAAGGCGGCGTCAGCCTTGCGCTGAAAGTCCTTTTCCTCAAGCATGAATTCAGCGTACACGAATGACATGAAAGTGGGTAGTGGGCTGTGGGTAGCGAGCACGGTTCTAGCGGTCTAATTTCTTTCGCAAAGCAGCTAACATGCGACCGATTTCTTGGGCCAGAGCCATGGGCCTGCCCAGTTGCTCAGAATTGAAGAAGTCCAGACGCTTTGCAATCAGAAGGTGTGTCTCCAGTTCCTTCAGCGAGCCATTTGCGATAAGCAAGAAATGAATAAATTCTTTGGAATGCCATCGGCCAAAGTCCTCGGCGATGTTCGCGGGAATCGAAACAGCCGCGCGGCGAATTTGGGCCCCCAGCTCATATCGCTCATTTGAGGGAAGGCCTTCGACAAGTTGGTAAGCCATCGCCACCAAGTCCATGGACTTTTGCCAGACGATGAGGTCCTGGTAGCTTTCTACTCTCTTGTTGGAGTCTGCTGTCTCCCTACCCACTATCCACCACCCACTACCCACTTCTTCAGAAGTCCTTGATTTCGCGGAGCAGGCCGCTCAAGACGTCGTAGACAAAGCCGCGGACAACGACTTCCTTGGGAATCCAGGGATGACCGCGTAGCTTTTGCAATTGGTGACGCACGTTTTCATCAACGTCTTGGAAAGCGTAGAAAAATGCAGGCGCGACAGCGGCGGTGCCTGCGCGGTTCTGAATGCGCGTGCGCAGGTCGTGTTCGGTGGTGTGCATCAGGCCGCAATCCGTGTGGTTGATGACCATGAATTCTTCAGTGCCCAGCAGGTAGTGCGAAACGATCAGAGAACGCAGCGTGTCGTCGGTGACGATGCCGCCGGCGTTGCGGATGATGTGCGCTTCGCCCTCCTGCAGCCCCAGAGTGCGAGTGGAAAGCCGCGTGTCCATGCACGTAAGGACAGCAAGCTTGCGTTCCGGCCGCGGCGTGAGCCGGCGCAGTTCATGCGTCCGAGCATAGATTTCGTTGGATGCGAGGACTTCGTCGATAACACTCATAGCGGCAACAGTTTAGCCAGAAGATGGGAATTCGCGAAACGATGAGCGCATCGCCGTTCCCAGCGATCCCTCTCCCATCGTCACTGCCGCGAGAGCCCGTTTACCCTCGAGTGAAGGCAAGCGAGTCACTCGCCACTTTCCCTTTGCCCCTAGTACAATCGGTACCAGTCAAAAGGAGTTCCATTGCCGCCTCTCATCCAAATCAAGAATCTGGAAAAATATTTCGATGTGGGAGCACAAAAGTTTTTTGTCCTCCGGCGCATCAACCTGGAGATTCCGCTCGGCGACTTTGTCACCATCATGGGCCCGTCGGGCTCGGGAAAATCAACGCTGCTCGGCATCCTGGGCATGTTGGACGGCGGATGGTCCGGCGAATACTACTTTCTCGAACAGCCTGTGCACCGGTTGAGCGTCAAGCAGCGAAACGAGCTCCACAAGTACAACATCGGGTTCGTTTTTCAGAGCTACCACCTCATCGACTCCCTCACAGTCTATGAGAATTTGGAGATTCCGCTTTCGTACAAAAATGTTCCAAGCAAGGAACGCGCCAGCATTGTTTGCGACGCTCTCGACCGTTTCAATATTGTAGGCAAGAAAGATCTCTTCCCGAGTCAGCTTTCGGGCGGCCAACAACAGCTTGTCGGCGTGGCGCGCGCGGTGATTCAGAATCCCAAACTAATACTCGCCGATGAGCCGACAGGCAATCTTCACTCCGAGCAGGGCGAAGAAATCATGCAGCTCTTCAAGAAGCTGAACGAATCAGGGACTACGATCATCCAGGTCACGCACTCGGAAAAAAACGCAGCCTATGGCAATCGTATCATCCAGCTGCGTGACGGCTGGATCGTCGGGCAGGACGCACCAGCGGCCGCCGGCGCTGTCTGATTGGCAGAGAAAACTCGCGAGTTTGCCGAAGAGAGATTTCTCGCCTGGCTCGAAATGACGGAAGGCGAAAGGGGAAATTGTTGAAAGGCTCTTTCAGCGGGGGCCGAGGTCGACGTCCTTGATGGGCAAGTCCCAGTGCGCATCGAGAATCTCGAAGCGGCGCTGCTCTTCTTTCTTGTATGTTTCCTGGTCGGGATAGAGCTGCTTGATGATCGTGGAGCTGTCGAAATTGTCGTTGGCGATGGCCGCGTTCTTGAAGACAATCGTCACACGATAGTCCCAGCGGTCCTCTTCCGTCATGTGATAGCGCGGGGTGACCATGGTGACCTTCAGCATGCGCCCCAGCTCGATCTCCTTTTTCAACACGGGATAATGATTCTTTTTGAAGAGCGCGAGGAATTCGTCGGCGTGGCCCCATTTCGCCTTGTAGTAGTACTCGATGACGTATGGCTGCTCTTTCCCTTCGGCAGCCGCGCTCTGCGCCCTCAGGCCTAGTGTTGCGGCGAAAAGCAGCGCAGCCGCCACCAGAACCATCGTGAAAAATCTGCGGCTCCGCAATGAAGTTTGCAATTGCATTTTCGTTTCCTCCCTTGGCTAAATCCGAGTCTTTTCGGCGAGAGAAGTGTAAGCCATAACGCCAAACCAGTGGGAATGGTTGATCGGCATCTATCCACGACTCTTATTCAAATCCGCGTTCATCCGCGGCTGGGAGTTGCACGCTTTCGTTTCGGGCCTCTGCCCCTGCTATCCTTTTCATTCCTGCGAAACTAGGCGACGGGGAGGATGCATGCAAACCGCATCGGTGAAGTGGATTGGCGAACAAAAATTTGTAGGCATCGGCCCGTCGGGGCACGCCATCGCGTTTGACTCGGATCGGGAGTCCAACAAGGCGCCCGGGCCAATGGAATTTCTCCTGCTGGCGCTTGGCGCGTGCACGGCCACGGACGTCGTGACCATTCTCGAGAAAAAACGGCAGAAGCTGGAATCGCTCGAAGTAATCTGCTCCGGCGAACGCGCCAAAGAGCCTCCTACGGTCTGGACCAAACTCGAAATTCTCTATCGTCTGCGTGGCAAGCTCGATGATGCCGCGGTGAAGCATGCCATCCAGCTCAGCGAAGATAAATACTGCTCGGTGGCGGCCATGCTTAAGAAAACCGCCGCAGTCACCTGGCGTTACGAGATTCTTCCGCATCAGGCTTGAACGTGGATTCCCGGACGGAGCGGACCGCCTCAGAAGGCGGTCCCTACAACCTCGCGACTCAATTTCCCGCGGTTTTTTAGGAGCATAATATCGTGCCTCAGGGACGCGCCTGCCTGCCGCAGGCAAGCTAAAGCGCGCCCCTACAAGAGATTTAAGCGGCGAAACCTTGTCACGCCGCGGAGCATCGCATAAGATTCAGTTTCTTTGTTTCAGGCCCCATTAGCAAGGAGTGTTATGTCCCACCGCATCGCGGCAAAAATCACGGGTGTAGCCGGGTACGTCCCGCCGAAAGTGATGAGCAACGCGGACTTCGAGAAAATCGTCGACACCAACGACGAGTGGATTCGCACGCGCACCGGCATCCGCGAACGGCACGTGGTGGAAAAGGGCATGGCCAGCTCGCATCTGGCAACGGAAGCTGCGAAGGCGCTACTGGCGCAAACGAACACTGACCCCGAAGAGATCGATTTGATCGTGCTGGCGAGCGTCACGCCGGACATGTTCTTCCCTGCGACGGCCTGCCTGGTGCAGTGCCGCATTGGAGCGAAGCGCGCGTGGGGCTTCGACCTTTCCGCGGCATGCTCGGGATTTGCGTACGCGCTGACGGTCGGCGCGCAATTCGTCGGGGCGGGAACGCACAAGAAAGTGTTGGTCATCGGAAGCGACACGATGACCTCGATTCTCGATTACAAGGATCGCGCTACGTGCATTTTGTTCGGTGACGGCGCGGGCGCGGTGCTGCTCGAGCCAGCCGGCGCGGGCGAAGGCATATTGGACTTCGAGCATGACGTCGACGGCTCGGGCGGCGAGTATCTATACATGCCCGGCGGCGGGTCGTTGCACCCATCGTCAAAGGAGACTGTAGAGAAGCGCATGCATTATGTGCATCAGGATGGCTCGCAGGTCTTCAAATACGCGGTGCGGCGAATGGCCGAAATGTCGGTGAACTTGCTGAAGCGCAACGGTTTCAGGAAAGAAGATCTCACGCTGCTGGTGCCGCATCAAGCCAATCTGCGCATCATTCGGGCCACGCAAGAGCGGCTGGGCATCGACGATTCCAAAGTGGTCGTGAACATCGACAAGTACGGCAACACCACGGCCGGCACGATTCCGCTGGGCTTGCGCGACGCCGTCGCGGAAGGCCGCCTGCGCAAGGGCGACCTCATTTTGATCGTCACTGTGGGCGCAGGATACACGACAGGCGGCGTCCTTCTCCGTTGGGCGTACTGAGAACGTAAGTCGTAAGTTATAAGTCCTAAGTTGTTGTCAAAAGCGAAAGAGCAGAGAGATTTCTCGTCGTCCGGCTGCCGCGGGCAGGCTTCGCTCCTCGAAATGACGGGGCTGTAAAAGCCGCAGGCAAAGGACTCCGCGGTTTTGAATGTGCGTGCACTATTTTCTTCCCAAATACTCTGTGACGACATTAGCGCAGGCCTCGACAAACTCCTGCTCCGATTGCGGGAACGAGTCGGCGAAATAGCTTTCGATATCGAGCTCAGCCGCAAGCTTCTTCTTCACAAAAATGGGGACGACTATCTCCGATTTCACAATCGACGAGCCGGAAAGATAGCGCGGATCTTTGGAGACGTCCTGCACCACAACCGTCTGACCGCTAGTGGCCGCCGCGCCGCAAAGTCCCCTGTTGAGGGGAATGCGGGCGTTGGGCGTGAAACTGCCGGCGAAGGGTCCAACGATTAGATAACCTGCGTCGGCAGGATCGACCAGATAAAAGCCCACCCAGTTGTAGCGGGTCATCTTCTGATGAAGGCGCTTGGCGATCTGCTCCATGACGGACTGGACCGTGGCGCCGGTGCGGGCAATTTCATGGAGTTCCTGGAGGAGTTCTTTGTGCGGCACCATGTACCTGACCCCGTATTGGGAATCATAAGCCCTGGTAGCGCAGAAACCTGCGTCGGTATGCTCCTCAGTTTACACGAACGCCGAAAGTCGCAATCTTCGTCATATTCGTTGATGTCGCAAAAGTGGCCGGCCCGAATCGGACAGGGCAGGCCGACTCCTG
The DNA here is from genome assembly GCA_964524045.1 of uncultured Acidobacteriaceae bacterium. Taxonomy (GTDB): domain Bacteria; phylum Acidobacteriota; class Terriglobia; order Acidiferrales; family UBA7541; genus Acidiferrum. The sequence goes on along the minus strand of CAZGBQ010000159.1, from coordinate 1,036 downwards.
AACAGGAACGGCTTCTTTATTTGTCGAGGTAGTACTCGATGGTAGTAACGATGCGAACAGTTTTCTTAGGACTAGAGTCGGCGGCGGACTCACCAACACCGAATTGGCCGGGCTCGCTGGTGTCGCTGGCTTGGTCGGCGGCAAGAATAGTGAACACGCCTTGATTTGCCTGGCGAATTCCGCCGACTTTGGCTCCAGAATCCGCGGCGAAACGATCGGCGGCCACGCGAGCGTTGCGCGTGGCTTCGGTGATCATGTCAGGCTTGATGGAATTGAGGCCGGTAAATTTGTAAGCGACACCTTGTCCTGGTCCCGGAGTGCTATTGAGCACGATGCCTTTTTGCACCAGCTGCATGGTTTTTTGCGCAGCGGCGGCAACTTGGTCGACGCGCGAGGTACGCACAGTAATTTGCTGCTCGATGATGTAGCGATGCAGGGCGCGCTGTCCGCCTCCATATTCGTTGGCCTGGGTGTCGACCACTCGAACAACACCAAGCTCGATTTCGGACGGCTGAATGCCCTGCTGTGCAAGGAATTGTTGGACGGTGTTTTTGTCGGCTTCGGTTCTGGCGTAGGTGGAAGCGAGGTCGTCGCCCGCTTGTTTGGAGGTGATGGGCCAAATAGCGAGGTCGGATTTGACCTGCCGTTCGACAAGACCCTTGACAGTCACATAGCGATCGCTGAGACGTGTGGCTTTGATTTGGGCGCCGAGAATCCAGCCGCCGATGATGAGGCCCAGCGCGAGCTGGCCTCCTAGCAGAGCGGTGCTCCGATAAGATACTAGGTTGCCGTTCATTTTTGTTCCTGGAGTTCGCGACCTCACGCCGCCGCTGTGGGTTGCGGTCCGATTCAGAGGACAGGATAACACTTTCAGACAAGCATTCGTGGGCAGTCCTGGGACTGTACAAGAGGGCAGTGCTGCCTAAGCGGCAAGAGCAGCCCTTCTCGAAAGACAGTCCTCTAAACTAGAGGGATGCGGAAGCAAAGCATTTTCGCGGTAACGGTGTTCGCTGCGGTTTCGCTGGGGTGTGTGCCG
>CAZGBQ010000158.1:0-8766 GCA_964524045.1 uncultured Acidobacteriaceae bacterium | reverse complement strand
ACGCGATTGGAAATTTCTGGATCCTGCAGCAGGGCGATAACAATTCCCAGCAGGCCAAAGACACCTCCAGCGGCGATCAATCCGCTGGAATAAAGTGCTCCCGGGCTGGCTTCGCTCTCATCTTTCTTCTTGGTCGTGGCTTCGACGAGCGAGCGGAGCAGCCCTCCCGCAAACATAGCCGCGGTGGTGCCGAAGGGAAGATACGAACCTGTGGCGAACGCGAGGGAGCGCACGCCGAGAATCTCCACGGCGATCACCAAGGCGACCCCAATCAACACCAAACGCCAGGGTAAGCGCTGGTTCAGAATCCCACTGATCACTGTCGCCATCAGGCGCGCCTGGGGCGCGGGCGCCTTGTCCCCCCCGATTCCTGGCGCCCACTGGATTTCGATTTTCTGCGTGCCTGGATCGTAAAGGTATTTTCCGTCCGGAATTTCATGCGAACCGAGAGCATTGACGAGCACATAGGTTTTGCCGTGGTAATCGAAGGACTCTTTCTCGACCGTTGCGCCCGTGGGCAAAGACTGAATGTTCACGGGGATCTCCGTCGGCACGTAGCGCTCGAGACCGGTGTTCATGAGTTTAAGGGTGAACGCGATCGCCACCGTCGAAACGGTGACGCCGACAATGAGGCCCATCTGCTGCCAAAAAGGAGTGGCGCCGACGAGATAGCCTGTTTTGAGATCTTGCGACGTAGCGCCGGCAATGGCAGCTGCGATGCACACAGCGCCGCCAATCATCAGCGCGAGGACGGCGTACCTGGGGGCAGTCCATCCGGCGAAGAAGAAGATGGCACAGGTGGCCATGAGCGTGGCGATGCTCATGCCGCTGATGGGGTTGGAAGAGTTGCCGAGCAGGCCGCTGATGCGCCCGGCAACGGTAACAAAGAGAAATCCAAAGACGACAACGAACACAGCGGCGAAAAGATTCTGATACCAGAACGTTTGCGCGCCTTCGATCGGGAAAAAGGTGAGAAGAATCCAGAGCATGGCGATGATGACCGCAGAGCCGAGGATGACCCAGCGCATAGGCACGTCGCGGTCGATGCGGCTGGAAGATGTAGATTGGCCTGCGCCTTCCGCACGCACGTCTTTCAGGCCTGCGCGCAACGCCGTGACAATCGTTGGCAGAGTGCGGAGCAATGTGATTAACCCAGAGGCCGCCACCGCCCCAGCGGCCATCGGCCGGATGTACTGCCGCCACATGTCGTCTGGCGTCATCAGTGGTATGGGAATCGTGGAGGGATAAATGGCTGTCTTGCCGGAGAGTTGCCCGAAGAACTGGATGGCCGGCATCACCAGCAGCCAGGAGATCACGCCGCCTGCGAAAAGAATTCCGGCAACCCGGGGACCGATGATGTAGCCGACCCCGAGATACTCCGTCGTGATGGTTGCGCGAAAACTCGCGCCGGGGAACCAACTTGGGCGGTGTTCGGGCTGCTCGGTCCAGGCGAGGCAGGTCTTCATCAGAAAGGTGTAAATGCCGCCGAGCCCCAATCCCCAAAAAACGCGGCCAGCAAACGAGCCGCCCCGTTCGCCCGCGACCAGGACGTCCGAGCAGGCGGTGCCTTCGGGAAAAGTGAGATTGCCATGCTCTTTCACGATGAGCTGGCGGCGGATGGGGACCATAAAAAGAACGCCGAGCCACCCTCCAAGAAGCGCCAGCGGAAAAATGCGCCAGAAATTGAACTCCGAACCGAAGCCGAGAAAGATTAGCGCCGGAAGCGTAAACATAACGCCTGCAGCGAGCGATTCGCCCGCAGAGCCGGTGGTTTGCACGATATTGTTTTCGAGGATCGTGGAGCGGCCGAAAGCCCGCAGAATGCTAATTGAGAGTACAGAGATGGGAATCGAGGCGGAAACCGTGAGCCCCGCGCGCAAGCCAACGTAGACAGTGACTGCGCCGAACAATAGCCCGAAAAGCGCACCGAGAATCACGGCGCGAACAGTGAATTCCTTGAGGTTTTCCTCCGGGGAAATATAGGTGCGAAATTCACCCGGAGGCGCTGTGGAACTCCATGGCCGCTCGCGAGCCGGTGTTTGTTCGCCCACAAATCCTCCTCGTGCCTGAAGTCCAATTGGATGTAGCCGCGTGCGGGGGATTATGCCGCAGGTGGGTGGGTCGGAAAAGGGAATCCTTACGATGACACATACCTGTTCCCGACTTGTCCAAGGCTCTTGACTGCATTAATCCTTCATTGTATTGTGCGGTTCTGAACGTTGCTCAGGTCGGCAACGCTAACCATGGGACGGGCCCCTTCCAGATTGCAGTTGACCGCGGAGAGTTGTGTCCGGCGCCACCCGGCGTTCTTCTCCGTCCCGGGGCCTGCCTTCGCCTTTTTCTAAGTTTGCGTTCCGGAGGTTCGCCGTGTCATCCCGCCGCTTACTCCTGCTGGTAGCCGTTCTTTTGACCGCCGGAACATTCCTTCGACATAGCGAGTCCGTGACTGCCGGCGATGAGTGGCTGCCTATCACTCCGGAAGAGTTGAAGATGACCAGCGAGCCGAAGGCCCCGGGAGCGCAGGCAATTACCCTCTACCGCCAAGTCGACCGGGACGATAGCGATGCGTACCGGCCTCACGAATACAATTATGTGCGCAAGAAAATTTTGACCGAGGAAGGCCGCAAGAACGCCGACGTGGAGATTCCGGTTTTGAAAGGCGAGTGGGATATTCATAACGTCAGGGCCCGGACGATCCGGCCGGACGGTTCGATGATTGACTTTGACGGCAAAGTCTACGAAAAAGAGATCGTCAAAGCGCGCGGCGTCAAATTCCTTGCCAAGACCTTCACGCTGTCCGACGTCCAGCCGGGAAGCATCATCGAATATCACTACATGACGGACTTCGCTGAGGGGTACGTTTTCAATTCTCATTGGGAACTCAGCGACGAGCTGTTTACGAAACGCGCCAAATTCACGCTCAAGCCTTATGGGCAATGGGCCCTGCGATGGAGCTGGCCCAATGGATTGCCGGAGGGCGTAAAGCCGCCCGTGGATGAGCATCACTTGATTCATATGGAGGCTCAAGACATCCCTGCGTTTCAGGTAGAGGACGATATGCCCCCGGAAGGGACCATGAAAATTATCGTGGATTTCATCTATAGCGAAGAAGCGTTTGAGAAAGAAGCTGACAAGTTTTGGAAGAAGCAGGGGAAAAGAATGGACGATGGGGCCGAGGCTTTCGTCAACAAGCGCAAGGCCATGGAGCAGGCGGTCGCAGGGATCGTCTCACCTGGCGATTCCCAAGAAGTGAAACTGCAAAAGATTTACGCAAAAGCCCAAAGCATCCGGAACACCAGCTACGAAATCGAGAAGACCGAACAGGAACAGAAACGCGCAAAAGAAAAAGAAGTTAACAACGTTGAAGACATCTATAAGCGAGGTTATGCCGACGAGTTTCAAATCAACTGGCTTTTCCTAGGGCTCGCACGCGCCGCGGGGTTCGATGCGTCCGCTGTGCGCACTTCAAGGCGGGATGATCGCTTCTTCAACAAGAACATGATGAATGCCCGGGACCTGGGCACCAATGTCGTGCTGGTCAAACTCAATGGAAAGGATATGTATCTTGATCCCGGCGCGGCGTATACACCCTTCGGCATGCTGCCCTGGTCAATTTCGGGGGTAGCTGGATTGAAACTAGACAGAGAGGGAGGCACCTGGGTAACGACGCCAAACGCCGAAGGCTCTGCTTCCCAGATTATCCGCAAGGCGGACCTGAGCCTGACCACCGAGGGTTCTCTCGAAGGGAAGCTTACGGTCACTTTCACGGGACTGGAGGCCGTCTGGAGGAGAGTCGATGAGCGTCATGAGGACGAGGCGCACCGCAAGAAGTTCCTGGAAGATTACATCAAAGAGACGGTCCCTGTCGGAATTGAAGTTGACCTGACAAATAAGCCCGATTGGAGCAGTTCTGCGCCAGCCTTGGTGGCAGAGTATTCCCTGAAAGTTCCCGGCTGGGTATCCGGCGCGGGACGGCGCGCATTGATGCCTGTGGGCCTGTTCAGCGGTCCGGAAAAACACATGTTCGAGCATACTACTCGCGTGCACCCGCTTTATTTCCATTACATGTTCGAAAAGGCGGACGACGTGCGCATTGAACTGCCTCTTGGTTGGCAAGTGGGAAGCCTGCCCCAGCCCGTAAACAACGATGCAAAGCTGCTTGTCTATACGATGAAAGTCGAGAACAACAAGGGGACGCTGCACCTGGAACGCCGGCTCAAGAGCAGCATTCTTTCGCTGGAACTAAAGTATTACCCGGCGTTACGAAATTTCTATCAGTCCGTGAGGAGCGCAGATGAACAGCAAATTGTTCTGCAGCCTCTTGGTGTTTCTTCGGGGAATTAGGAATCTCAGGCTCGGCGTATTTCTCTCGTTGCTGACTTTGATGTCGCTGTTTTTGCCGGCGACTGCCCGGTCTGGCGACGCGCCACAGTGGATGCATGCGCTGGTCAGCGTGCCCCTTCCCGAGCACGACGAAAAAACCAACGCTGTGCTGCTTCTGGCGGAGGATACGTTCGTGGTCCAGGGAAACGGAAAAATGAAGCGCATCGAGCGGCGCGTCTACAAAATCCTGCGCCCCGACGGCCGATATTACGGAGTCATTCATTCAGATTTCGATTCCGAGACAAAGATCAACAGCATTCATGGTTGGTGCATCCCTGCCCAGGGGAAGGATTACGAGGTAAAAGACAAAGAGGCCCTTGAAACTGCGCTCTTCGGCGTGCAAGACGGCGAATTGATGACCGATCTGCGTACCAAAGTGCTTACCATCCCCGCCGCCGATCCCGGCAATATCGTTGGTTACGAAATCGAGCAGGAAGTCCATCCTTACGTGATCCAAGACGTTTGGGCTTTTCAGCACGCAGGTGTTCCGGTGCGCGAGGCGCATTACACACTGCAACTCCCCGCGGGGTGGGAGTACAAAGCGGTGTGGATGAACCATCCGGAGGTCGCTCCCTCCGGTGGATCGGGCCAGTGGCAATGGAAGGTGAGCGACGTTAAAGCCATTAAACCCGAGAACGATATGCCGCCGCGAGAGGGTGTTGCGGGGCAGATGGTGCTTTCGTTGATTCCTTCGGGAGGATCGGGGAACAAGGGTTTTGAGAGTTGGGCGGACATGGCGCGCTGGCAGGACGGCCTGGCACAGGGCCGCCGTGCCGCTTCATCGGAAATCAAGCAAAAGGTTGCCGAAACTATCAAAGCGGACTCGACACAGTTGGCCAAAATGCATTCCCTCGCGCAGGCCGTGCAGAAGGACATCCGATACGTGGCCATTCAGCTCGGAATTGGTGGTTGGCAGCCTCATCCCGCAGCTGATGTTTTTACGCACAAGTACGGCGACTGCAAAGATAAAGCCACGCTGCTAAGCACAATGCTTCAAGAGATTGGTGTCGAATCGTTCTATGTCTCCATCAACACAACGCGCGGCGCAGTAACGCCGGAGACTCCGGCCATCCGTTGGTTTAATCATGTGATTTTGGCGGTGCGCGTTCCCCAGGACATCAAGGATCCTGCGCTCCTGGCCGTTCTCGACCACCCGAAATTGGGAAGACTGTTGTTTTTTGATCCCACTGACGAATGGACACCTTTCGGTTACTTGCGCGGAGAACTACAGGCCAATTATGGCCTGCTGGTGACCGGGGACACCGGCGAGTTGATCAAGCTGCCGCAACTGCCCGCTGCCCTGAACGGAGTGGTGAGAACTGCGAAGCTCGCGCTCAGTCCGTCGGGAATTTTGAGCGGAGATTTTGTGGAGCAGCGCAACGGCGACTATGGGACGCAACAACGAGCCGCTCTCAAGTCCGTTTCCAAGGATGCTGACCGGATTAAATTTCTGGAAAGTCTAATCTCCCACTCGCTCCCTACCTTTCAAATCACAAAAGCAAACTTGGTCAACTTGAATCGGCCTGATCTGCCCTTCGGTTATCAGTATTCCCTGGTGGCGCAGAATTACGCCAAAACGGCGGGCAACTTGCTGCTCGTGCGGCCCCGAGTGCTGGGGTTCAATTCCAGCGATCTGCTGGAGACAAAGGAGCCAAGGAAATACCCCGTGGAGTTTGACGGGCCCCACAGGAATTCGGACACAATTGAGATTGCTATTCCTTCGGGCTATGAAGTGGATGACCTGCCGCCGCCAGTGAACGCCGACTACAGTTTTGCGAGCTATCACAGCAAAACAGAAGTCAACGGCAGCACGCTGAAATACACGCGCACCTTTGAAATCAAAGAGCTGAGTGTGCCGGTCAGCAAGGTGGATGACCTGAAAAAACTGTATCGCATCATCGCCAGCGATGAGCGAAATACAGCGGTGCTCAAGCCAGCGACCCACTGATTTCATCTTTTAGTTCGGGGAGGCGGGTTCATCCACCGCCATGGCGTGCGCTCTTAGCCGAGTTTGGAGAGGTGGTCGCGGACGCGGTCGCTGAGGATTTTGCCGTCGACGGTTTTGCCTTGCAGCGCGGATTTGGCGGCCTTCACCACGGCGCCCATTTGTTTGATGGAGTTCGCGCCGGTTTCGGCAATCGCTTTCGATATCGCCGCGTCCATTTCCGCATCGCTGGCTCCGGCAGGGAGATAGGATTCGATGATGGCGAGTTCCTTCGTTTCTTTCTCAGCGAGTTCGGGCCGATTGCCTTTGGTGAATTGCTCGATAGACTCTTTGCGCTGCTTCACAAGCGTTTGCAGGATCTGAATGGTTTCAGCTTCGTCGAGCGCTCGAATTTTTTCCACTTCTTTTAGTTTGATGGCGGACTTGATTCCGCGCAAGACGTTCAAGCGCAGTCCATCCTTTGCGCGCATTGCGCCGACCAGATCGCTCTGAATTTTCTCTGCAAGAGTCATAGCCTGCTCCTCAGGGATTTCAATATAGCAGACGGCTGCGCTTCTCAAGGCAGATAGTCTTTCTCAAAAGCATTTGCGCGAATTGACAAGGGCGCAAACGACTCGCTACTTTTGATTACTTAATCTGTGCGGCAGATTCGCCTCTGTGTGCTCGTCAACAGCGGAACGTGCCGCACGAGCCGGGCTAAAGCCCGGCCTCTACAAAGGCAACATACAAATGACCGAAGGGGCAGAATGAAAGTCATCGTAGCGGACAAGATTAGCGACCGCGGCGTGAAGTTGCTGAAGGACCAGCACGGATGGAACACCGTGCTGACCACGAAAGAGAATCTCGAGGCGGAAATTGCGGACGCCGATGCGCTTATCGTCCGCAGCGCGACGAAGGTCACGGCGGAGCTGCTCGAGAAGGCGCCGAAGCTGCGCGCGGTGGGCCGCGCAGGGGTGGGCGTGGACAATATTGATCTCGAGGCTGCCACAAAGCTTGGCGTGCTCGTGATGAGCACGCCCGGCGGAAATGCTGTGAGCGTGGCGGAACACATGTTCGCCCTGCTCTTGTCGCTGGCGAGGCAAGTACCGCGGCTGGACAAAGCGATCCATGAAGGGCGCTGGGAAAAATCATCCGCTGCGGGAACGGAAGTGCGTGGAAAAACGCTTGGCCTAATTGGCCTCGGAAGAATCGGCAGCGAAGTGGCGGTGCGCGCACAGGCGTTTGACATGCGCGTGCTGGGCTTCGATCCGTTTATTAGCGAAGCGGCGGCGCAGGAAATGTCCGTGGAGCTTGTGTCGCTGGATCAACTCCTGGCAGAGAGCGATTTTGTTTCGCTGCACACGGCGCTGAGCCCTGCGACGCAGAACCTGATCAACGCAGGGAGTATCGACAAAATGAAGCCCGGCGCACGCATCATCAATACAGCGCGCGGCGAACTTCTGGACGAGGCGGCGCTCGCGGAAGCGCTCCAGAGCGGGAAGCTTGCTGGCGCGGCCGTTGACGTATTTGCGGAAGAGCCACCAAAGAATTCTCCGCTGGTGGGATTGCCGAACGTGATTGCGACACCGCATGTGGCCGGCTCGACCGCGGAAGCGCAAGAAGAGGTCGGCACGCAGGTGGCGGTGCAAATTAGGGATTATCTAGCGGAAGGGATCATCCGCAACGCGGTTAATCTCCCGGCGCTTTCGACGGATCAATACCGGCGCGTGCGGCCGTACGTGGAATTGGCGCAGCGGCTTGGGTCGCTAGTTTCGCAGGCGGCGGCTTCGCGGCCGGCCCGTATTCGGATCCGTTACGCCGGCGAAGTCGCGGAAGTGGGCACGCACTTGCTTCGCAGCGCCGTTCTGGCAGGAGTGCTGAACGCTGTGCTGGACCAGAAGGTCAATGTGGTTAACGCGCCAGCAGTGGCTGCGGCACGCGGCTTGACCGTGGAAGAGGAGTCGCGGCGGCGGGAGCACGGCTTCCCGAATACCCTGGAAGTGTGTGTGTTGCCGGAAAGGAGCGGCTTCGCCTGCGGTTTCACGGCGGAAGGCACGGTTTTGCATGACGGTTCAGCGCGGGTGCTGGCGATTGAAGGGATTCCCTTGGAGGCGCCACTCGAGGGCACCATTCTTTACTTGCGGAATCGCGACGAGCCTGGAGTTATCGGGCAGGTCGGCACAACTCTGGGCACGCTCGGCGTGAATATCGCCACGTTCGCCCTGGGCCGGCGCGAGGCCGTCCGAGGAGCGGAGGCGGCCGCGCTGGTGCGCTTGGATGGCGAGGTGTCGGAGTCCATCCTGGGACCGATCCGGGCCATTCCCGCGATTACCGAAGCGAAACTGCTGCAATTGATCTGAGCCCAAGAGCCAGGACTTTCGAAGCAAGCATTTTTTCTATCATTTAAAAGCCCAATTGAACCGATTTGAGAAAGAATTTAGAAGAACTTGCCTTGACAG
>CAZGBQ010000157.1:0-8901 GCA_964524045.1 uncultured Acidobacteriaceae bacterium | reverse complement strand
GAGCTACCCAGCGTGCGGCTGTTGGCTGGGGCCGCAGCATGCTGCGCCCCTACAACCCGACAGTGTCTTCGGACGTTGGCGCGGCGGTTTGGCTCGGAAGCGGCGGCCAAATGATGCGGCCGTGCTCGTCGAACTTCATGCCCAGCGCCAGCCCCATCTTCACGAGAATTTCCTTGATCTCGTTGAGAGACTTGCGGCCGAAATTCTTGGTCTTGAGCATTTCGTTTTCGCTCTTCTGCACCAGCTCGCGAATGGTCTGGATATTCGCGTTCTTCAGGCAGTTGTACGAGCGCACAGAGAGTTCGAGCTCTTCGACGGAGCGGTCCAGATGCTCCAAGCGCGGATCGTGTGAAGTATCCTGCGGCGTCTCGATCGTTTCCACCGGCTCCTCGAAGTTGATGAAGATGCTCATATGGTCCTTCACGAGTTTGGCGGCGAAGCCGATGGCGTCCTTCGGCGTAATAGCGCCGTTGGTCCACACTTCCATCATCAGCTTTTCGTAGTCGGTCATCTGGCCGAGACGGGCGGCTTCGACGGAATAGTTGACCTTGCGCACCGGCGAGTGCACGCTGTCGACCGGAATGTAGCCGATGGGCAGATCCTCGTCGTAGTTGCGGTCGGCAGCGACGTAGCCGCGCCCGTTCTTCGCGCGCATTTCGATCTGCAACTTTCCGCCTTCGCTTACCGTCGCGATGTAGACGCTCTTGTCGAGAACGGCAAAATCCGCATCTTCCTCGATATTCGCGGAAGTGACGGTACCGGGCTGCTCGACATTGAGGTAGATCGTCTTCGGCAGATCGGTATTCAGCTTGATGGGCACCTGCTTGAGGTTGAGGATGATGTCGGTGGCATCCTCGACGACACCAGGGATCGAAGAGAATTCGTGCAACACCCCTTCGATCTTCACCGCAGTGACGGCCGCGCCCTCGATCGAGCTGAGCAGCGCGCGGCGCAACGCATTCCCGACCGTGGTGCCCCAACCGCGCTCAAACGGCTGCGCGGAGAAGCGCCCGTACTTCTCGGTCAGCGACTCCAGATCGGACGCAAGGTGCTTCGGCTTTTGAAAACCCTTCCACATCTTTGTTCCTTCTTTCCGTGGCCAACGGGGTTGACCACAAACCCACTGAAAGTTTCTCAGTTAGTAGTTCTCAGTAATCTCCAAGAGCTCAGCCTACTTCGAGTACAGCTCAACGATGAGCTGCTCGTTGATCGGCGGCGTCTGCACATCTTCACGCTTGGGGAGAGCGACGACCTTGGCCTTGAACTGTTCGCGTTGCTGTTCGAGCCAGGGCACGGCATTCTGGCTCTGCGCCACGTTGCGCGCTTCGAGCACCGCGGTGTTCTGGTGCATTTTTTCCTTGATGGCGACTTCCTCGCCCACCGTCACCAGGTAAGACGGGATGTTGACCTTTTTCCCGTTCACGCGCACGTGGCCGTGGAGCACAAGCTGACGCGCCTGCGAACGCGAGGACGCCAGACCGGCGCGCCACACGACGTTGTCGAGGCGGCGCTCGAGCGTAATGATCAGGTTTTCGCCCGTGTGGCCCTTGGACCGCGCAGCCTTCTCAAAATAATTGCGGAACTGCCGCTCGAGCAGCCCGTAAGTGCGCTTTACTTTTTGCTTTTCGCGCAACTGCAAGCCGTAACCCGCGACCTTCGCGCGCCGCGACTGCCCGTGCTGCCCTGGAACGAAGTTGCGCTTCTCAATGGCGCACTTCTCGGTAAAGCAGCGCAGGCCCTTTAAAAACAGCTTCTGCCCTTCCCGGCGGCACAGGCGGCAGACGGCATCTCGATGTCTTGCCAACTTCTATTCTCCCTTCACAAACTTTTCAGAGTCTCTTTTGCGGGTCTAAAGACCCGCCACTACAAATCCAAATCAAACCCGGCGGCGCTTCGGCGGACGGCAGCCATTGTGTGGAATGGGCGTGACGTCGCGAATCACCACGATGTGCAATCCGGAGGCAGCCAGCGCGCGGACGGCGGATTCGCGGCCCGAGCCAGGCCCCTTCACGCGTACTTCCACGCTTTTCATTCCGTACTGGTCGCGCGCCACGCCGGCGGCTGCCAGCGAAGCCTGCTGCGCAGCGTACGGCGTGCCTTTGCGCGAGCCCTTGAAGCCAATCGCTCCGGCCGAGGACCAGCACATAGTCCGGCCATCGGTGTCGGTGATGGTGATCTGCGTGTTGTTGAACGACGCCGCGATGTACACGACGCCGTGCGGCACCACGCGCCGCTCGCGCTTCTTCTTGAATTCTTTCTTGCGCTTTGCCGCAGCCGCTGGCTTCGCCGGCGCTCCGGTTTCCGGTGTTGCGGCCGCGCCCTTTGGTTCTTTTGCCACGATGCACTCCGTTCCTGAATTCGGTTTTGCCAAGCTGGGCGCAGCATGCCGCGCCCTACAACAGATTTTGCTAGCCCTTCTTGCCGACGGTTTTCTTTTTCGCCGCGACGGCGCCGCGCCGCGGACCCTTGCGCGTGCGCGCGTTGGTATGCGTGCGCTGGCCGCGCACTGGCAAGTTGCGGCGATGACGAATCCCGCGATAGGCCTGAATTTCAATCAGCCGGCGGATGTTCATCTGAATCTCCTTGCGGAGATCGCCCTCGACGCGGCCTTCCGACTCGATGGCCTGGCGAAGATGATTGACTTCATCCTCCGTAAGGTCGCGAACCTTTTTCGTATGATCGACTCCCGCTTTGGCGGCGAGCTTTCTCGCGCGCTCCTGGCCGATGCCGTAGATCGAGGTCAGCCCGATCCAAAGGCGCTTTTGCGGCGGAAGATCTACACCTGCGATGCGTGCCATGCCGTTCTCCTAATCGGATTCCTTATCCCTGGCGCTGCTTGTGCTTGGGGTTGACGCAAATCACGCGCACCACCCCGCGCCGGTGGATCACCTTGCATTTGTCGCAAATCTTTTTTACTGATGCTCGAACTTTCATTCCTTCTGCTCCCAAAGGAGCGGGTCTAAAGACCCGCCACCACAACTTCCTCAAGACTGGCAGCTTCTGCCAAGCTAGGGCGCAACATGCTGCGCCCTACTAAACCCGTGCCAAGGACGGCGGGGTAAACCCGCCGCTACTTGTAGCGGTACACGATGCGGCCGCGTGTCAAGTCGTATGGCGAAAGCTCCACCGCAACCTTGTCTCCCGCCAGAATCCGAATAAAATTCTTGCGCATCTTGCCGGAAACATGCGCCAAGACCTGGTGCTTGTTCTCCAGCTCGACGCGGAACATGGCGTTTGGCAGCGGCTCGATCACCGTAGCCATCACTTCAATGGCGTCTTCTTTCGGATTTCCTGAGTCGCCCTTGTCGCCTTTCTTTTTTTCTTCGAACTGCTTCGCCATATTCTCCTGTTCTACTCTATCGTCGGAGGCGGCGACGTAAAGCCGCTGCTAACGACCCATCCCTACCACGACGGCCCAGTCACTTCTTTGGGGCGCGTGAGAATCCACGGCCCGTTGGCTGTGACCGCCACGGTGTGCTCGAAGTGCGCCGAGGGACTGCCGTCGGCAGTTTCCGCGGTCCACTCGTCCCGCATCCGCACTTCGGAGCGCCCGGCGTTGACCATCGGCTCGACGGCAATGACCATGCCTTCCTGCAACCGCGCGCCGTGTCCTTCTTCGCCGTAGTTCGGCAGGTTCGGCTCGTCGTGCATCCTTGTGCCGATGCCGTGCCCCACGAACTCCCGCACCACCGAGAAACCGTTTTGCTCGACCCAGCTCTGCACCGCGTGGCCGACATCGCCTAGCCTGTTACCCGCGCGCATCTTGTCAATCGCGCGGTCGAGCGATTCGCGAGTCACCTCCAGCAGCTTCTGTACTTCGGGCCGAACTTTTCCCAAAGGCACAGTTACCGCCGAGTCCGCGTAGTAGCCGTCCACTTCCATCCCGAAATCAATCGAGACGATGTCGCCTTCGCGCAATTTCCGCTTGGGCGACGGAATCCCGTGAACGATCTCGCTGTTCACCGAAGTGCACAGCGAGCAGGGATACCCGCGGTAGCCCTTGAACGCGGCGTGCCCCGGCTTGCCCGCGATTTTTTCCTCAGCCAGCTTCTCGAGGTCCATCGTGGTCATGCCGGGCTTGACGGCGCTCCGCAGCGCGGTCAGCACTTCATAGACGACCAGCCCTGCGCGGTGCATCTTCTGCAGCTCTTCGGCACTTCGCAGATAAACCGCCATCCGATCCTTTTGTCAGCGGCGCTAGCGCGAGTTGCGCACTATTTCGAGCACCCGCTGCTTCACCTCATCGATGCTCTTCGCCGCATCCACGTCGTGCAAGCGGCCCAGCCTCCGGTAATACGAAACCAGCGGCTCGGTTTGCTTCTCGTAGGCCTCCAAGCGGGGCGCTACAATTTCTTCACGGTCGTCCGGCCGCTGCACGAGCTCTCCGCCATCGTTATCGCAACGGCCTTCGACTTTGGGAGGGCGCTCATAAATATTGTAAATCTCGCCCCCCGCCTTGCACATGCGCCGGCCTGTGATGCGCCGCAGCACCAGCGCCGGATCCAGCGCGAAGTGCACGACCAGCGCCGGCCGATAACCGTTCTGCCGCAACAACACGCTCAAGTACTGCGCCTGCGCGACGGTCCGCGGAAAACCGTCAAAAACAAAACCGTGCGAACAGTCCGGGCGCTCGATGCGCTCGCGGATCATCTTCAGAACCAGCGAGTCCGGTACTAGGTCGCCGCGCGCCATAATCGGCTTCACTTCCCTGCCCAGCGCCGAATCCAGGCTGACATGTTCGCGAAACATGTCGCCGGTCGAAAGGTGCGGCGCGCGATAAAGCCTGGCCAACTCCTTCGCCTGTGTGCCTTTTCCTGCGCCCGGAGGCCCAAGAAAAATCACCGCGCGGTCCAATCGTTCCGGGGCCCGTATCTCCGGAGCCACTCCGCTCGTCTCCCCTAGCGCCGACCGCGCAACCGGCCCTTCCGTGCAAACCCTTCATAATTCCGCATCACCAGCTGCGCTTCCAGTTGCTGAACCGTATCCATGGCCACGCCGACGACGATCAGCAGCGAAGTGCCGCCGAAGTAGAAGCTCACGTTCAAGCCTTTCAAGAAAATTGCCGGGAAGTGGCCGTCAAACCAGGACCCGATGCCCCAGCCGATGTGGTCGAGATGCACGCCGGTAATCAGCCATTCCGGGAGCAGACAAACGGCCGCGAGATAAACCCCGCCGATAAGAGTCAGCCGCTTCAGGATTTTGCTGACGTGCTCGGACGTGGTGCGGCCCGGGCGGATACCCGGGATGAAACCACCCTGCTTGCGCATGTTGTCAGCCAGTTCCGTAGGATTGAAAACGATCCCGATGTAAAAGAACGCGAACAGCAGGATCATCGCAACGTAGACGAGGTCGTACAGCGGCTCGCCCCACGAAAGAACGGCCTTGACGGAGTCCACCCAGACGTATTTGTGATTCAGCGCCAGGGCGATAGTCGCGGGAAACGCGAGCAACGAACTGGCAAAAATCGGCGGAATGACGCCGCCAGAATTGACGCGTAGCGGGAGGTACGAGGACTGCCCGCCCATGACGCGGCGTCCCACCACGCGCTTGGCGTACTGCACCGGGATTCGGCGCTGGCCGCCTTCCACAAAAACGATGAAAGCAACCACCGCAATCATCATCGCAACGAGGAAAATCAGCAGTACGATCGTGAAAGGTCCCCACGGTTGCGTGCGCGCCTTCTCGTAAAGGTCCGCGATGGCACGGGGCAAACCGACCACAATACCCACAAAAATGATCAGCGACATGCCGTTGCCGATGCCGCGCTCGCTGATCTGCTCGCCAAGCCACATGATGAATGCAGAACCCGTGGTTAGCGTGAGAATGGTCATCAAGGTGAAGGCATAGCCGTGGTGATAGACCAGGTTGGCCTGCGATTGCAGCGCCCCTGCGATGGTCAACGACTGAATAATGCTCAGCGCGATGGTCAGATAGCGCGTGTACTGCGTGATCTTGCGACGGCCGAGTTCCCCTTCCTTTTGCAGCCGCTCGAGATAAGGAAACACCACGGTCATCAACTGCAAGATGATCGAAGAGGTGATGTAGGGCATGATGCCCAGCGCAAAAATGGTCATACGGCGGAACGTGCCACCGCTGAACAGGTCGAAGATGCCTAGCGCCGAGCCCTGGGCCTGATTGAAGATGCGCTCCACCTCGGCGACGTTGATGCCTGGCGTGGGAATGTGCGCCCCAATGCGATAAACCATCAGCAGCGCCAGGGTAAACAGCACGCGCTTCCGCAAGTCTTCGATGCGGAAAATGTTTTTGACAGCTTCGATGAATCGGTTCATAGCTGTTCTCTGGGACTGCTCTTACGCCACCAACTCGAACGTGCCGCCTGCTTTGGCAATTTTTTCCTTGGCGGACGCGCTGAACGCGTGCGCGTGAATCGCCAGTTTGATGGTCAATTCGCCGTCGCCAAGCACCTTGATTGGGTCTGTGGCCCGGCGCACAAAACCGTGCGCGCGAAGCAACTCCGGCGTCACCGTTTCTCCGGCGGGAAAAACGTTGAGCTCCGCGAGGTTCACGACCGAATACGAAACGCCAAAAGGATTGTGGAAGCCGCGCTTCGGCACGCGCCGGTGCAACGGCATCTGGCCGCCTTCAAAACCGCGGCGGCGTGAATAGCCCCGCCGCGACTTCTGCCCCTTATTGCCTGCGCCCGCGGTTTTTCCGAGCTTCGAGCCCATGCCCCGGCCCACGCGCACCTTGCGCGTGCGCGAGCCTGCCGGAGGATGCAAATTCGTCAGCGTGAAAGAGCGGCGCTCTTTCGAGGCCGGCGCCACCGGCGTATGCTGGCCGCGCTTGCGCGAAGCGCTGGATTTCTTCTTCGCCATCGCCTTACTCCACCACTTCCACGAGATGCCGCACTTTGTGAATCATGCCGCGCACCGCCGGAGAATCCTGGCGCTCCACAACTTGGTGCAGTCTCCGCAAGCCGAGTCCGCGGATGGTCTGGCGCATGTCATCGGTACAGCCAATGAAGCTGACGACCCATTTGATCTTCACCGTGCCGACGCTTTTCGGCGCTGTTTTTTTCTGGGCGGTCATACGTTGCCCTCGCTCCCGGCGGCCTTCTCTTTGGGCTTGCCACTGATTTCTTCCACCGTTTTCGAGCGCGTTTCCGCCACCTGCGCCACATCCTTCAAGCCCAGCAATGCGGCGAACGTCGCCTTGACTACGTTGTGCGGGTTCGAGGTCCCGATGGATTTCGTCAGCACGTTGGTAATGCCCGCCACTTGCATCACTTTGCGTACCGGGCCGCCCGCAATCACGCCCGTGCCCTCCGAAGCAGGCTTAAGCAGCACCTGCGCCGAACCGTAGCGCCCCAAAACCTGATGGGGAATCGTCGAACCCTTGAGGTTCAGCTTGATCAAGTTCTTTTTCGCCTGCTCGATGCCTTTCTTGATGGCCATGGGCACTTCGCGCGCCTTGCCCATGCCGAATCCCGCGTGGCCGTGGCTGTCGCCAACCACCACCAGCGCGGAAAAACTCAGGTTCTTGCCGCCCTTGACGACTTTGGTGACGCGGTTGATGGCGATGACGTCATCCTTCAAGTCCGAAGGATTGACCTCCAGGAGCCGGCGAACCGCTAAACTGTCCCGCAAAATTTGCTTCGACATAGGCTTAAAACTTTAACCCCGCTTCCCGCGCCGCGTCCGCGAGCGCCTTGACGCGGCCGTGATACTTGTAGCCGCCGCGGTCGAATACCACCTTGCTCACTCCGGCAGCTTTGGCGCGCTCGGCAATGGTCTTGCCGATAACTCTGGCCGCTGCCACATTGCCGCCACCCTTCAAATTCTTTTTCGTTTCGCCGTCGATCGAGCTCGCGGAGACCAGCGTCTTTCCGGAGAGGTCGTCGATGACTTGCGCGTAAATGTGACCCAGCGAGCGGTACACACAAAGGCGCGGGCGCTCGGGAGTTCCCTCGACGCGCGTGCGCACACGCTGATGCACACGCTGGCGGTGCAAATCCCGGGATAGCTTGCGTACTCGTGCCGATGCCACTGTTCTTCTCCTTGCCCTTCGTTACGCTGCCGCGCCGCCAGCCTTCGCGCCCGCCTTGCCGGCCTTCTTCTTCAGACGCTCGCCGGTAATGCGCACGCCTTTCTGCTTGTACGGATCGGGCGGACGCAGCGCACGCATATCGGCGGCCACCTGTCCAACCTGGCCCTTATCCGCGCCGCTGACGACGATGTGCGTCTGTTTGTCCACAGCCACTTGAATGCCTTCCGGAATTCGGAACTCGATGGGATGCGACTTGCCGAGCGCGAAGGCTACCACTTTTCCTTTTAGCTCCGCGCGGTAACCGACGCCAACGATGTCCAGTTCCTTCTTGAACCCGCTCGTGACGCCATGCACGGCGTTGGCAACCAGCGCGCGCGCCAAGCCATGCAGCGCGCGATGCTCTTCCGTGGCACGATTGGCGGTCAAGACGCCATCTTTCTGCTCGAACGTGATTCCCTGCGGCACAGCCACAGAGAGCTTCCCCTTCGGCCCTTGCACTTCGACCTTGCCGCCCTCCAGCGCCACTTTCACGCCCGAGGGCACGGCAATTGGTTTGTGTCCGATTCGTGACATCTTCTCTGTCTTCCTTACCTAAGAATTCCTCTTACCAAACCTCGCAAAGAATCTCGCCGCCAACTTTATTCTTGCGCGCGGCCCGCCCGCTCATCACGCCCTTGGGCGTGGTCAGGATGCTGATGCCCAAGCCGCCCACGACCGCGCGAATCTCGGTCGAGCCGCGATAAGCGCGCGCGCCGGGCCGGGAAATGCGCTTCATGCCGGTGATCACGCTACGGCGATCCGGCGTGTACTTCAGAAAAACCCGCAGCAATTTGCGCGTCTTGTTCTCGTCCACCAGCTTGTAGGTCGAGATGTAGCCCTCTTCCTTCAGAATGC
>CAZGBQ010000156.1:7825-8921 GCA_964524045.1 uncultured Acidobacteriaceae bacterium | reverse complement strand
GACACCCACGCGCACTGGTTCGAGATTCGGCGCGGCATCCTGGACACGCAGAACTGGAACTTCCTCGCGAATGTGGCCTACGGTGTGACGTCGGGGCTCGATGTGCAGACTGCGACGAACGACATGTTCGCGTATGAGGACCTGGTCGATACGGGCGAGATTATCGGACTGCGCGCATTTTCCACTGGTCCGGGCGTTTTCAGCGACAACAACTTTCAGTCAGTCGAAGAAGCGAAGGGCGTGCTGACGCGTTACAAGAAGTATTATGGCACGCGGAACATCAAGAGCTACGTGGTGGGCACGCGGAAACAGCGGCAGTTCATGGTGCAGGCCTCGAAGGAACTGGGAATGATGCCCACGACCGAAGGCGCGCTTGACCTCAAGCTGAATCTTACGCATGTGATTGACGGCTTCCACGGCAACGAGCACACGCTGCCGATCACGCCGCTGTACAAAGACGTGATCCAAATGTTTGCGCAGTCGGGAACTGGCGAGACGCCGACGCTGATCGTGAATTACGGCGGGCCGTGGGGCGAAGACTACTGGTATCTGAACACCGAAGTCCACGACAACGCCAAGCTGAATCACTTCACGCCGCATACGGTGATCGACGAGAAGACCAAGCGGCGCCCGGGCTGGTTCCGCAAAGACGAATTTGCGTTCCCGAGGCTTGCGGCACAAATGGCGAAGCTGGAACGCGCGGGTGGTCTCGTTGGCGTCGGGAGCCACGGCCAATTGCAAGGGTTGGGCTACCACTGGGAGATGTGGATGCTCGGGTCGGGCGGCATGGCGCCAATGGAAGTGCTGAAGTGCGCGACGGTAAATGGGGCGAAAATCGTCGGCCGTCCTGCGGAAATCGGAAGCATCGAACCGGGCAAGCTGGCGGACCTGGTGATTTTCGACAAGAACCCGTTGGATGACATTCACAACACCAACACGATTCATTGGGTAATGAAAAACGGGGAGCTATTCGAGGGCGACGCGCTGAATCAGGTGTGGCCCGAGGAGAAAAAGCTCGAGCCGCTGTGGTTCTGGAATTACGACCAGCCGAAGTCCGGCGCGCCAATGAGCTACGGCAAAACTACCCTGCCCTAGC
>CAZGBQ010000156.1:3660-7725 GCA_964524045.1 uncultured Acidobacteriaceae bacterium | reverse complement strand
GTCAAAGTTCATCCATAGGAGACTTTTATGGAGCGCTCGATTTTCGCTGCCCTCATCGGTGGATTCTTGGGAGTGGTTACTCTTGGAGGTTTGGCATTCGTGCATCCAGAACCAGAAAACACAGCAAATTCACAACCCGATCCAACTTCTTCTTCCCAACCCCCGACAACCTCGTCTTTGCCCCCGGCTCCAGGACCGAAGCCGGAAGGTGAGTGGCGGCTGCTGGACCCCGTTTCCTACGAAAACATTTCTGTGTTTCCGGTCGTCGCCTCTTACGGCCAGGACACCAGCGCGTTTTTGACTCTAGAACAAGGCCTCGCCACCGGCGAAGTCGTCGTTCGAGAGCGCGGTTCGGAAGAGATGGTGCGCGGGCGCGATGGGCGAATCATTTATCTTCCGCAATACTCAGGCGCTTCCGTGAACCAACTCGTGCTCGTCAATCGCAGCAAACGTCCGCTCCTGCTGCTTGCCGGGGAGCTGGTCAGCGGCGGCAAACAAGACCGCGTCATCGGTAAGGACCGCATCGTGCCCGTAGGCGCGCCTCCGCTTCCGCTCGATGTCTTCTGCGTCGAGCACGGGCGCTGGACCGGCAGCGCGCAATTCGCCGCAGCGCAGACCATCGTTCATCCCAGCGTGAGAGAGAAAGCAGCTGTGGATCAGAAACAAACCGACGTGTGGGCGGCCGTGCGCAGCGGAACGACTGCGGCGAAACCCGCTGCTGCTCCGGCGCCACAAATCACTTCGGACCGTCTGCAATACGCGATCGCCGGGAACGCGCACACGGAAGCGTATGAGAAGATTTATCAGTCCGGCGCGGTCGGCGTCTCCATCGATGATTTCGTTAACGAAGTTCAGCGCCGCTTTGCCAACGCCACTTCCGGATTGAAGGGCGAGCGCGTAGTCGGCGTCGTTGTCGCCTACGGCGGCGAAGTAGCCTGGAGCGACATTTTTGCTTCCGCAGACCTCTTCGATCATTACTGGCACAAGCTTCTGCGCAGCTACGCCGTGGAAGCGCTCGCGCGTCCTACCGTTCGCACTGTGGCTTCGCGAGAAAACGCCAGCGAATTTCTGCGCCGCCTGAATGGTCGCGAAACGCAAGAAACCGAACCTGGCGTTTACCGCTGGAGTGAGATCACAGAAGGCCATCTTACGGAAATCGAGCTTGAGGCGCTTCAGCCGAAACCGATGAAACTCCACCGGCTCCTGTTGCACCGCACGAGCTAAGGTACGGGTGTTCATACCTTGTAGAGGCGCGACGAATCGTGCCCCTACAAAGAAATGCCAAGCTTTCGCACGACGCTCGTGTCGCGCGTTCTCGCCAGCATTTGTGCAGCTGTGCAGTCCCACGAAGGGTGTTTCAAAGTGGGAGCGATTTCGGCCAAGGGCACGAGGACAAACCGGCGCTCGAGCATGCGCGGATGCGGCACTTGCAATTCCGGAGTGTCGATGCTCTCGTCTCCATAAAGCAAGATGTCCATGTCGATCAGGCGCGGACCCTTCGCGATCAGTTTCTTGCTGCCCATGTGGGCTTCGATTCCACGCAGCGCACACAACAAATCGCGTCCAGAAACTTCTGTTTCTCCTTGCACCACACAGTTCAAGAACCATGGCTGCTCGCGCAAGTCCACCGGTTCCGTTTCGTAAAGAGATGAGACGCGTGTTGCTCGCACGTTCGCGTCGTTAAGCACCTCAATCGCGGCGCGCAGATTGCTTTCGCGGTCCCCGAGATTTGACCCGAGCGATAGATAGATTGTCTTTCCGGCCATGCCTCATCGTCAGTGACGATAATTATTTCAGCGAGTCCGCGCCGGCTTTGGCGCACTGTGCATCCTGCGCGCTGGTGGCTCCCGAGACGCCGATGGCTCCCACAATCTTTCCGTCCATCACCAGCGGGATGCCTCCCTCTAAAGGCGTAGCGCCTTGAAGGCGGAGAATCCGAAGCCCGTCTCCGCCGGCCGCTACCGCATCCTGAAACGCTTTGGTCGGCCGCTTGAACAAAGCGGCGGAGCGCGCCTTGTCAATGGCCACGTTAGCGCTGCCAAGCTGCGTGCCGTCCATCTTCTCGTAGTAAACGAGATTGCCCGAAGGGTCGACGATGGCCACGGCCATGTTCCAATGATTTTTCTCTGCTTCGGCGAGCGCCGGCGCAGCGGCCTTTTTGGCGTTTTCAAGGGTGATCGGCGCGCCGTACGGATTGGGCATTTGCGCCACCGCGCTCGCGAACGCTCCCATAGCAATCAATGCGGCGACGGCAACTCTCACGGCAGTTCTCTTGGACATTCGTTTTTCCTCCTCCGGCTTCGACAAGAAAAATATTTGCTTCAAGATCTTCTTGGCTCATTTACTTCCCGGCGCAAACAAAGCTGGCCGCATCGTTCGTATCGCCAGTGCTTTTGTATTTCGCTATCTGCGGATAGGGGCACAGCGGCCGGGTGAACTTCACCCCTTTCGTTGGATTGTCATCAACATATTTCGTCGCCACGATGGACGAAGGCGCGAGGCCTTTCTCCACCCAGTACTCGATCGCCAGTTCCATATTGTGCTGCGCGTCCCTTGCGCCTGCGCCGTCCTGCCCAAAGGAATTCGCCCCTGGCCCACCGCCGCAGTGCTGCAATCCCGGCACCATATAGAGCCGCGCGAACGCGTCGGTTTCGGCCTGGCCCATTTTCGACGCCACGTTATTGTAGTAATTGATTGTGTTGAGCGCCGAAATGGCCGCGTCGTTCCAACCGTGGTAGAGAATCAGCTTTCCGCCGCGTGCCTTGAACGCAGCGAGGTTCGCGTCCGTGGCATCCAAAACCTTCGCGGTTTTTTCTTCCGCGGCCTTTAACCCTTGCTCTACGGTAGTTTTGCGGTAGTTCCAGTCAGCCTTTTCGTAAACAAAGTTGGAGAAATATCCGGTGGCGAAGGCGAAGAGCAAGCTCTTTTCCGGCGCTAGTCCTGTAATCCAAAGCCCCCAGCCACCTGGCCCTTCTTCCGCTCCCGGCACATACCCGGGAAAAATTAAATTGCCTTTCGCGTCGCGCGGTCCTTCGTACAATTTCTTCAAAGTCGTGATCTGTGGTGCGGTCAGGCATTCGTTTGAGTCGCCGGCCTTGCAAAGAAGCGAGGCCGGGTTGAACTTGCATTGCCGGGGATCGTTCAATACGCCATCAATCACGCCGTCTTGCGCGTCGCACGCGGCATTCACTGTGCGCGCAATCGCGGGCAGCTTGCTTGCAGGAATATAGTTGGCCGGATCAACCGTAGTCGCTTGGGCATCGGCCAATGCCTTCGTTAGCAAGTGCGTCCAGAAATTCGCGGGCGCGCCGGACAGGATGCCGTCGTAGTCGGCGGGAAAGCGCTGCGCTTCCATCAACGCTTGCCGCCCACCGTTCGAGCAATTTCCGAAATAGGAGTGTTGTTGGCTCTTGCCGTAGAACGCATTGACAGCAGCCTTCGCAGTCTGCGTCATCTCGTGGATAGCACGATACCCAAAGTCAATCACTTTCTCCGGATGGCCCAGCGCCCATGTGCCGTCGGTTCCACCGGCCGAGTGCCCCGTGTTGGTTGCGGCTGAGGCGTACTTCTTCTGGACCGCTAGAGCGAGGCGGCGATAATCGATCTCTCCGGCGAATCCTCCATTGCCCTGGCCCAGAAAGTTTCCGTTCCAGTCCTCAGCCGGCAGCCACACTTCGATCTGGATATCCGAATCCGTGCTCGGCGCGGCCTGCACTACGACCCTGCAAAATGAGCCAAGCGTTTTGTAAAGGTCCGGACTTCCAATCAGCCACGGTGTCCCCGTTGCAGGCGGCGCAAACGCTCCCGGCTCCACAATTTGGGCGGACAGGACTTTTGCTTTGGACAATTCAAGATGCGAAAGTCCCTCGCATGCCTGCGCTGGTGAGCGCGCGCTCTGCGCGGAAGCGCTACCTACTGCAAAAAGGGCAGCCGCCAAAGGTGCCAGGGCCTTGCTCATGTTGAACTCCTGCGATTAGTTCGGTAACCGAGGTTCGTTGGACGGGACGCAACTTAGAACAAAAGGGCAGTCTGCCGCAAGAGCGTTCGCGGGCCATAAGGACCGCC
>CAZGBQ010000156.1:0-3560 GCA_964524045.1 uncultured Acidobacteriaceae bacterium | reverse complement strand
CTTAGAACAAAAGGGCAGTCTGCCGCAAGAGCGTTCGCGGGCCATAAGGACCGCCCCAAACGCTGAAGCCCGGCTAGGGCTTCGACCAGGGCGCAGGCGTAGCTAAAGGGAATTGCCCCTGAACACTCCAGGCGTTGTCGCGTTCTTCGACATGAAGAAGTAATAGTAGAACGGCCGCCGGGGGAGAAGCGCCGTCGACGGTGATTCCCCTTTGGCGATCATTTCTTCTGCACGCGCTTCGCGAACCGAACTCAGAGGGGAAGGGCCAACCAAAAAGTTGACGCTACGGAAACAAAAAGCGTTACGGCTTTTTCTCCGTGGCTGGTTGTTTCTCCGCTGCAGGTTTCATTTCCGCTGACTTGGCCATTGCGGCTTTCGACTTTGCGGCTGCGGCCATCATGGCTTTGGGGTGCCAGAAATCGGCTGACGCAGAAGCGATCTCTTCCGGCGGATTGCTGAGTTCAGGTGAAAACCGGAGAAGCGTCGATTCGGCTTGCTCCACGGCCTCCGAATTCATGTGCTGGAACTTCTTGAAGTTCTCCTCGCCCAAAATCTCGCGGAGCGTGGGGCCCTTGTCAAAAGCGCCGAGGGAAGTTCGCAAGGCTGTAACGTAGAACGTCGCGCCCTTCGTTCCTTCGACCACCTGGGAGACGAAGAGTGGTTGTGTATTGGGATTTTTGTCGGCCGCCTCCTTGATTTCCTTCAGCATAGCTTCAAATTCGGGGACATGGCCGGGGCGGATGTGCACCGCAGTAGTGCGCAGGACGCGGGACTCGCCGATGAATTTTGCGTAGGCCGCTGCGTCTGGGGGGACTTTGCTGCTAAGGTCCGTGCGCCGACGGCGCAGTTCCGCGCGCGACCAAACCAGGCAACTCTGAAAGTCGCGCTCCATTTTGTCAGCAAGGTCCTTGCCAAAGGCTTTGTTTGCTGCGGTCATGCCAGCTTCCATGGATTTATCAACGTCCGCATAATCTTTGCGGGCGCTCGTGAATTGGTAGATGTTGCCCTCTCCATATTGGGTTTCCAAAGCGATCCAAGTGTCGCCCCCATGCTTGCGATTAGCATCGGCGTATTTCTTGGTGATTGCCTGGAAGTCGGCAATTTTCTCCGGCTTCACTTTGACGATATACACATCAAGATAGTCGCCTTGCGCTTGAACGGCTACGGGAGCCGCCAGACACATCACGACGACCAAGGCCCAAATGGCTCTCCTCCACATGACTGCCTCCTTGCTTAGAGATTGAGGGATGGTATTGCTGCGGAAGCTACACCTGTGGACAGACGCTGTCAAGAGAGCGGGCTCAGTGGTAGCTCGTTTGTCGTGACCGTTCTAAAACAGCCGAGGTTGGCGGCGGGGCAGTTCGCGGCCAAAGTATTCGTAGGCGCGTGGAGTGGCGACGCGTCCGCGCGGCGTGCGGTCGATCATGCCGATCTGCATGAGATAAGGCTCGTACATCTCTTCGATGGCGTCTTCTTCTTCGGCAAGCGCGGCAGAAAGCGTGCCGAGACCGACAGGCCCCCCGCCGTATTTGTCGAGTAGCGCCAGCATCAAGTTGCGGTCCACTTCATCGAGGCCGTTTTCGTCCACACCTAGCATTTGCAGCGCTTCCTGGGCCACAGCGCGCGTGATGCGACCCGCGGCACGCACTTCGGCAAAGTCCCGCGAGCGGCGCAGCAAGCGATTAGCGATGCGCGGCGTGCCACGGCAGCGGCGCGCGATTTCTTCCGCCCCGCCTTCGTCCATCGGAATGTCCAGGATTTTCGCGGACCGGTGAATGATGATGAGCAAATCCTCCGGCGTGTAAAAATCCAGCCGGTGCACGATGCCGAAGCGCGAGCGC
The DNA here is from genome assembly GCA_964524045.1 of uncultured Acidobacteriaceae bacterium. Taxonomy (GTDB): domain Bacteria; phylum Acidobacteriota; class Terriglobia; order Acidiferrales; family UBA7541; genus Acidiferrum. The sequence continues at coordinate 1,719 of CAZGBQ010000156.1, read as the reverse complement.
AGTGGAGCGGTAATCAGTCCTGCGCGCGTCGTCGCTCCCACAAGTGTGAAATGGCTCAGCGAGAAAGGATGGATGCGCGCGCCCGGCCCCTGGCCGATGATCAGGTCCACGCGAAAATCTTCCATCGCGGGATAAAGAACTTCTTCGACGGCCGGCTGCAAGCGGTGGATTTCATCGAGGAAGAAGACTTCTTTCTTCTCTAGCGTGGTCAGGATGGCGGTGAGGTCGCCTTTGCGTTCGAGGAGCGGCCCCGCGCTGGTCTTAATCGGCACGTTGAGTTCGTTGGCGATGATTTGCGCGAGTGTGGTCTTGCCCAGTCCGGGCGGGCCATAGAGCAGGACGTGGTCGAGGGCTTCATCGCGGCTGCGCGCGGCGTCTACGGCAATCTGGATGTTCTCTTTGACGCGCTTCTGGCCGATGTACTCCTCGAGCCTGCGCGGACGCACGCTAACGTCGATGCGCGCGTCTTCCTCAAATGCCGCGCCGGAGACGATCCGTTGCGGCTGTCGTTGGGGCATCATCTTTCTTGCAGTTCCGTCAGCCATTTCGATGTTCACCAATCAACGTCTGTCATCCTGAAGCGAATCGACGAGGTTCGCTGAAGGATCTCAACCCGTCGATTGCAGCATACGCTCACATTTGGCGTTAAATCCTAGGTTGAGATTCTTCGTGCATCCTCGTCGGATGCACTCAGAATGACAAGCAGAAACTATGCCGTGCGCGCGGCGCGGCCCTTCGGTGCGCTAAGTGATTGCAGCGCTGCGCGCAGCATTTTCTCGAAATTGCTGGCACCTGCTTCGCGCTTTGCCTTGGCTGTGGCTTCTTCCGCGGCGCGCGCGTCGTAGCCTAGATTCACGAGCGCTGAAACCACGTCCGCTTCCGCACCAGCGGGAGAGGCCACTGCAGGCTTCTCTGTCTCGATGGCCACGGCTTCGAGCTTGTCTTTCAGTTCCACCACGATGCGCTCGGCCGTCTTTCTCCCCACCCCGGGGATTCTTGTGAGGCGTACCAAATCGCCGCCGCGAATCGCGGGAACAAGTTCTTCCACAGTCATGCCCGAAAGAATTTTCAGCGCCAGCGCTGGACCAACGCCGGAGGCCGAGATTAGCAACTCAAAAAAATGCTTTTCGCGCGCGGAGACAAAGCCATAGAGCGCCAGCGCGTCTTCCCGCACATGTGTATGGGTGAGCAGAGTAACTTCGGTGTGCAGTTCGCCCAGCGCAGCATAAGTGGAGAGCGGCACCTGCACGAGGTAACCAACGCCGCCTACATCGACAAGCACCTGGTTCGGTCTTTTTTCGGCAAGGCGTCCGCGAAGCTGGCCAATCATCTTTGTTCAAGCCAAGGTTGTTCCATCTAGGGCGTCAGTATTGCCGCCTTTTCTTCGCCTGTCAACGCGAACCGGGGGTAGGCTATAAGGCGGGGAAAAGTGATACACGTAGTGACACGCAATGCGCCAGTCTCACAGGAAAATTGCCTGCACCATTGCGGGTATCCGGGCTTGTAAGTAAGACAGTACCATCGGCAGGTTGACATTGAAATCAGATTGCCAATGTTGTCTTTCAATTCGATTGCAGCCTTTTTGTTTTGAAGAGACTCTGGAGGATTTTGTGGAAGGACGTGTTCAATCGAGTGTATCTCCAACACGTGCAACTTGTTCTGACTTGCGCCGCTAGATTAGCAAACAATACTTTTCGGGATACGCCCGCGAATAAAATC
>CAZGBQ010000155.1:7281-8923 GCA_964524045.1 uncultured Acidobacteriaceae bacterium | reverse complement strand
ATGGATCGAAAGCTGAGAAATCGCATTCTGCTTTACCTGCTGCTGGCGGGAGTGCTGGCGTATGCCGGGATCGAGTTGAGCGGACGCAAGCCTGCGCCGAAAATCTCCGCGGTGACGCCGGTGCGTGAGAACCTGATCTCGTCCATCAGCAGCAATGGAAAAGTGGAGCCGATCGGGCCCTTCGTGGTGCGAGCGCAGCTGGATACGTTCGTCGTGAAGGTCTATGCCAGCGAAGGGCAAACGGTGAGAAAGGGACAGTTGCTCTTGGAGCTAGAAGTGAAAGACGCCGCGGCGCAGCTCGCCGAAACGCGATCAAAACTGCTGCAGGCGCAGGATGATTTGCGAGCGGCGAGGGCGGGTGGAAGAGCAGATGCGGCTGCGAAGGCCGCGGGCGATCTAGCAAACGCGCAAAAAGAGCGCGACCGTCTGCAGAAGAATCACGAGGCGTTGCTCCATTTGATTGCCCAGCAGGCGGCGACGCAAGACGAGCTGGCAAGCAACGACTTGGCACTGACCAAGATGCAAGCGGAAGTGGCGCGGTTGACGGCTGCGAAACAGGAATTTGACCGCGGCGTGAAGCTCTCGAGCGACCGGGCCTCGCTGCAAGTGGAGCAAATGCAAAACGAAGCGGCACAGCTTGAGGAAAAAGTGCGCCAAGGGCGAATCACCGCGCCGGCGGACGGAACTTTGTACGCGCTGGGGAGAGATGCGGCGTCGCTCCCGCTGAAGGCCGGAGACTACGTAAAGGTGGGCGACTTGCTCGCGGAGATGGCGGATTTGCACAAAGTGCGCGTGCGGGCGTTCATCGACGAGCCGGAGCTGGGCGGGCTGGAAGAGAATGAGCCGGTGCGAATCACCTGGGATGCGCTGCCCAACAAGACCTGGCTTGGCAAAACAGAGATCGTTCCAAAACAGGTGGTCGCGCGAAATACGCGGAGCGTGGGCGAATTGCTGTGCTCGGTGAACAACGACAAACTCGAGCTCCTGCCTAATACCAATGTGAATGTGCGCATTAACGCGAAAGAGCGCCTGGGTGTGCTCTCCGTGCCGCGCGGAGCAGTGGAGATTGAGGGCGGGCGGCGGTACGTTTACGTCGTGAAATCGGGCCAGCTGGGTGTCGTGGGCAAGTCGACGCTGGAAAAGCGCGAGATTCGCGTGGGGATAGCGGATGCCATAAACTACGAAGTCGTGAGCGGCCTGCAGGAGGGTGAGCTCATCGCGCTGCCCGGTGACGTGGATTTGCGAGACGGCATGTCGGTGATTGTGGTGAGCAGCACGGCGTCTCAGTTTCAGGGAAGAACGAATGGTTAGAGGGAGCAAGCTACCTTTCGCGATTCTGCTCCTAGCGAGCGTGACATTTGCGGCGCCGGGGGTCAAGCAAGATGCGAGTTTTGAGGAGGCGCGGCAAGCTTATGAGGCAAGCGATTACACCAGAGCCATCCAGATCCTGCAGTCGGCGGCCGCGAAGGATCCGCAAAACGGCGACTTGCACTTGCTGATGACAAAAAGCTACCTGGAACTGGAGCAACTGGACGCGGCGATCAAGAGTGCCGAGAGGGCCGTGGCCATCGATCCACAGAGTTCGAAATACCATGAGTGGCTCGGCAGAGCCTACGGTGAGAAGGCCGATAAGTCTGGCTGG
>CAZGBQ010000155.1:5211-7181 GCA_964524045.1 uncultured Acidobacteriaceae bacterium | reverse complement strand
TACGACATCGGTGATTACGCCCTAAAGCACAGCCAGCCGGAACAACTGATAGCGGTTGCAGACGCCGGGGAGCGCGCAGCACCAGTCGATCCGCGAGGCAGGTTTTACCGCGGAGTGGGGTTCATTCTGAAAGAAGAAAAACCACAAGAGGCGGAGCGCCTGCTGCAAGAGTATGCGAAAAAGGCACCGAAGAGAAATGGATTTCCTACGAGTTCGGCGGCGCACACCTGGCTGGGGAGGCTCTACGTGAGCCAGAAAAGAATACCGGATGCGATAAGGGAGTTCGAGAGCGCGCTCAAGCTCGACCCCAAAAACAAAATGGCCCAGGAATGGCTGAAGAAAATCAAGAAGCGCTAAACTCTATTCTCGAGAGCGCGCCGAGCGGGGCTCGCTCCAAAATGCTTTTGCCATAATACAAAGATGGTCATTCGCGAGACCATATCGGTCGCCATCGACGCCTTGCGCGCCAACAAGCTGCGAGCAGCCCTGACGTCTCTCGGAGTCATCATTGGGAGCGCCTCGATTGTTCTGGTTGTTACGGTAGCGTTGACCAGCCGCAAGTTCGTGCTCTCCCAGATCGAGGCCGTGGGATCAAACTTGGTTTGGGTGGAACTCGTGCAGCGGCCGGATAAGCCGCAGCCACTCAGCTATGAGATGACGCTGGAGGACCTGGAAGCAGTGAAGTCGATCCCCCACGTGGCGGTCGTGGCGGGCACCCGCGAACAACCGATGACTATGACGGTGGAGGGAGTGGAACGGCCTGCGCACCTGGTGGGCGTGACGGAAGGCTACCAGTCCATCCGGAGGCTGCTCATTGTGCGCGGCCGCTACCTCGATCCAACCGACATGGAGATGCGCAGCAAGGTTTGCTTGATCACCACGCAGCTCTCTGACAGAGTTTTTGGGCAGGAGAATCCGGTGGGCAGGCCCATTCGAATTGGAGAGCTGGCGTTCACGGTGATTGGAGTATTTCGCGAGCGCGTGGAAACGTTTGGACTATCAGAAATCCAGGAGAATTCCGTACTCATTCCTTTCACGCTGATGAAGTACTACACCGGCATGGAAGTGGTGCGCCTGCTGGATGCGCAAGCCGACAAGGCAGAAAACGTGTCGTCGGTGCAGCGGCAAGTAGCGCAATTGCTGCGAAGCCGGCATCCGGCCGAAGCAGAGTACAAGGTACAGACGCTGACAGCGATTCTAGGAGCAGCAAGAAATATTTCGTTGGCGCTGACAGCCGTCCTGCTCATTATCGCGGCGATCGCGCTGTTAATCAGCGGGATCGGGATCATGAACATCATGCTGGTGACCGTGACGGAGCGTACGCGAGAAATCGGAATCCGTAAAGCGATTGGTGCGGCACGGCGGGAGATCCTCTACCAGTTTCTGGTGGAATCCTTTTTGATCAGCGGAGGCGGCGCGGTGATTGGAATTCTGCTTGGGATTGCGGTGCCCCTGGTTGCGCAGTCTTTTCTGCCCGGAAACTTGCGCGTGCCGGTGTCAAGCATGAGCGTAGTGATCGCCTTTGTGGTGTCCTGTTCGACGGGCTTGTTCTTTGGCTATCTGCCGGCAAACCAAGCAGCGAGCCTGCAGCCGGTGGAGTCGCTGCGGTACGAGTGAGGAAAGGGATTACGGACCAGAAGGAGCTTGGAGATGCAACTGTTTCGAAATGTCGTGGCCGCTGTCGGGTTCGCGTTGCTTTTCGGTAGTGTGATGGAGGCGCAGGACGCTCCGGCGCCGAAACCCGCGGAGCCAGCGCAAAACGCGGCGAGTGGCCCGGCAGTCGCAGTGACCCTGAAGCGCGCGATCGAACTGGCGCTGCAGAACAGCAAAGAGATTCAGGTGGCGAAGATTCAGGCCAGCGTCGCGGACCACGCGGCGCAAATCACCAAGGCGCAATTCATGCCCAATCTCTACGCTGGTTCCGGCGCAGGATACACGAACGGCATACCGGAAACGCCGGGTGGGCGGGC
>CAZGBQ010000155.1:0-5111 GCA_964524045.1 uncultured Acidobacteriaceae bacterium | reverse complement strand
CTGGTTCCGGCGCAGGATACACGAACGGCATACCGGAAACGCCGGGTGGGCGGGCGCCATCCGTGTTCAACGTGACCTACACGGAACAAATCTTCAACGAACCTTTGCGGGGACAGGCGAAAGAGCTTACGGAGCAAGCCAAGGCACAGAAGATCGCACTGCAGGACGCGAGGAACACAGTAATTACCCGGACCGCCATGGCATATCTGGAGCTCGGAAAAGTGCGCCATTCCCTGGAGCTGCTGCGGAAAGGACAGGAGAGCGCGGACAAAATTCTTCAGGTCACGCAAGAACGTGAGGGCCAGGGATTCGAACTGCCCGTAAAGGTGACCGAAGCGCAGCTAACGAAGGCGCAAATCGTGCAGCGAATCCTGCACCTGGAAGGGCGGGAAGACGAACTGGAAGTTTTTCTGAAATATCAATTGGGATTGCCAGAGACACAGGCGCTCGAAGTCACTCCGGAGGAATTGCCGGGAGAAGCGCAGCAGGCAGGCGATAACCTGATCGCAGCGGCGTTGACGAGCAACACCGGACTGCAGCTCGCGGAATCCGATGTCCGGGCGAAAGAGTTTCGCTTGAAAGGGGAGCGCCGAGGATACTTTCCGACCCTGGAGCTTGTGAGCGTTTATAGCGTGCTGGCAAAATTCAACAACTACTCGGAGTTCTTCAACCACTTTCAACGCAATAACTACAACGCCGGAATCGATGTGCGTGTGCCGATTTTCAGCGCGCAAATAAGAGCGAACATCGGGCTGGCCCAGGTGAATCTGGACTCGGCAAAGGCGAATCTCTCCAACAAGAGAGCGGAGTTGAGCTCCGATGTAAGACAGAAAACAAGGAAGGTGCGCGAGACGGATGCCGCGAAAGAAGTCGCGCGGCTCGAGCTGCAACTGGCGCAGCAAAACGTGGCCGTTTTGCAGGCGCAGTTTGGCGAAGGGAAGCTGAATCTGCGCGATATGGAGAAAGCGAGACTGGAAGAAAACGACAAGTGGATCGCGTACTTGGACGCGAATTTCCAGAAGGAGCAAGCGCAGCTGGATTTGCTCAAGACGGCCGGGCAATTGGACAAAGTATGGCAGTGAGCTGGTGACGAGTGACTCATGACTGGTGACTCGTGACGAGGATGCTCGACCGAGAGAGCCTGGACGCGCTGAGGGATGCGCTTGCCAGGCTTGACGGCGGATTTGGCGCATTGCCTCCTTTGGAACGCCGTGCAGCGGGCCTGGAGCGACTCGAAGAAGTTCTGCGCGCCACGGCAGAACGGCTGAAAGACAACTATCCGTATTTCCATCCCTTGTATGCGGGGCAAATGCTGAAGCCACCGCACCCGGTGGCGCGCATGGCTTACGCGCTGGCCCTGTGGATCAACCCAAACAATCATGCGCTGGATGGCGGGCGCGCTACGTCGGCCATGGAAGTAGAGGCCGTCCGCGAGATTGCCGAAATGTTTGGGTGGAAGAGTTTTCTCGGTCACCTGTGTGGCGGCGGGACCATGGCGAATCTGGAAGCCTTGTGGGTTGCGGGACAATTGCATCCGGGGAAGAAAATCTTAGCCAGCCAGCAGGCGCATTACACGCACGGGAGAATCAGCGGAGTGCTGCAATTGCCGTTCGAATCAGTACCTACTGACAAGCTGGGGCGAATGGATGTGGGCGCATTGGCGAAACGGCTGGAACGCGGAGACGTAGGAGCGGTAATTGCGACCATGGGGACGACGGCGACGGGCTCCGTGGATCCGCTGCCAGCAATTTTGGAGTTGCGAGCGAAGCACGGATTCCACGTTCATGCTGACGCAGCGTACGGGGGGTACTTCGTTTTGGCTGGGAATCTCGGGGGGGATGCAAGACTGGCTTTCGAGCAAATTGGAGCAGCGGATTCCATCGTGATCGATCCTCATAAACACGGGTTGCAGCCGTACGGGTGCGGGTGCGTCTTGTTTCGCGATCCAGGTGTCGAGCGGCTTTACAAGCACGATTCGCCGGCGACTTACTTCAGTTCGGCAGAGCTCCACTTGGGCGAAATCAGTTTGGAGTGCTCAAGGCCGGGAGCAGCAGCAGCGGGACTCTGGGCAACACAGAAGTTGTTTCCTCTGGTGAAGGGCGGCGAATTTGCGCAGGGACTGGAACGGGGCAGAAAAGCGGCGCTGGCATTCTACGAAAAACTGCGCGGTGATTCGAGGTTTGTGACCGCGTTTGCGCCCGAGTTGGACATCGTTGTGTATGCGGCGCGCGGAAATAGCGTCAGTGAAACGTCTGCCTTGAGCCGTAAGATCTTTGAAGCTGCTGCCAAGCGCGATCTGCATCTTGCCGTGGCCGAATTGCCGGTTGCTTTTTGGGAGGCAGACTTGGGGGCGATGAAGTGTGACCGCGAGACCCTGACCTGCATGCGGTCCGTGCTGATGAAACCGGAGCATCTGGATTGGGTAGAGCGCATCTGGGAATTACTGTCTGCGGCTACGACAGAAGTGCTCCAGGGCCTTTAAGCCCTCTTAGCAACCCTGCGCAGAAAAGTTTGGGCCATGCAAAGAAGTCGGGTAAACTATACTCTACAAGAACGGGCTCACGGTCGTGTGGAATCGCAGCCCCGGTGGGCTGCTGGCTGGATGCAAGAGCCCAGAACTTGCCCCGCCAAAATTACCTAGTAGAACGCTGAGGGTGACGAATGCCGGATGTAATGAAGACGCTGTTACTGAACCCGCCCAGTTTTGAGAATTTCGACGGCGGGGCCAGTTCGCGATGGCCCGCAACGCGGGAGATTGAATCGTATTGGTATCCGGTCTGGCTGACCTACCCCGCCGGGATGATTCCTGGGAGCCGGTTGCTCGACGCCTCTCCCCACAAAGTAAACTGGCGGCAGACGGTTCAGATCTGCAAGGACTACGAGTTTTTGGTTCTTTTCACGTCGACCGTTGGGCTCGAGAGCGACATCAAGCTCATTCGCAAGATCAAAGAAGCCAATCCGGGCATGAAGATTGCTTTCGTTGGGCCGCATGGCCATATCAAGCCGGACCAGACGCTGATGGCCAGCGAAGACATTGATTTTGTCACGCGTGGCGAGTTCGACCACTCCGTGGCGGAGTACGCGCATGGAAAGCCGCTCGGCGAGATTCTCGGCGTGAGCTTCCGCAAAGACGGCAAGATCGTTCATACGCCGGAGCGGCCGCAACTCCACACAGAAGAGTTGGACGCGTTGCCGTTCGCCTCGGAAATTTACAAACGCGATCTGGAGATCGAGCGCTACAACGTGCCCTTCCTGCTGCATCCCTTCATTTCGTTCTACACCACGCGAGGCTGTCCGGCGCTTTGCACGTTCTGCATGTGGCCGCAGACAATTTCGGGGCACGCCTGGCGGACGCGCTCAACGGAAAACGTGGCGCGGGAAGTGAAACAGGCGCTCGAATATTTTCCGCAAATGAAGGAGATTTTCTTCGACGACGATACCTTCAATATCCGCAAGGATCGCGTGCTGGACCTTTGCGCGAAATTCAAACCATTGAAATTCCGGTGGTCGTCTACGGCGCGCGTGCACAGCGACGAAGAAACGGTCCGCGGCATGGCCGAATCGGGCGCGCGGCTTTTCATCGTGGGATTCGAATCCGGCGACGCGCAGATCCTGAAGAACATCAAGAAGGGCGCGACGCTTGAGATGGCGCGCAACTTCCGCAAGCATTGCCGCAAGTACGGCGTCAAAGTGCACGGCGATTTCATCATCGGCCTGCCGGGAGAAACGAAAGAAACCATTCAAAAGACCATCGACTTCGCTAAGGAACTTGATTGCGAGACGATTCAGGTGTCCCTTGCGCACGCGATGCCGGGAACAGAGCTGCATGACACTATGGCGGCGCAGGGATTCCTCAAGGTGGAAGCACTCGCGGATTCCGGCGGCCATCAATTGCCACACATCGAGTATCCGCACCTCCCCAAAGCGGAAATGATGGCCGGAGTGAACCGCTTCTACGATGAATACTACTTCCGCCCCAGAGTCATCTGGCGCATCGTCAAGGAAGCGTTGTGGGACAGCCACGAACGCAAGCGCTTGTATGACGAAGCCACGGCATTCCTGAAGCTGCGCGCAGAACGTTTGAAGTGGGCCCGCAAGGGCCGTGAGGAATACAGCAAGCCCATGGTGTCCGTGCCCGGAGCTTCCTCCGCTTCCGGAAACGACTAACCTTCAAAAAATGGCGAGCGAACGAAGGCTGCGAATCAAGACGCTGGTCATGGTCTTGGCCATGATGGTGTGCGCGAACGCCGGAGACTTGCTGCTCAAGCGCGGCATGGCGCAAATCGGCGCCGTAGAACTGACCGCGCGCGGAATCGCGCAGGCTTTTCGCCTTACCGTAACGAGCGGAACCATCTGGCTGGCGATTTTTTTCTTGCTTGGATTTATGGCCAGCTATATGACCGTGCTGAGCTGGGCGGATTACAGCTACGTCATGCCGGCAGGCGCGTTTGGATATGCCGTGCTTACGTTCTTAGCAGTAGTTTTTCTGCACGAGTCGGTTTCGCCGCGGCGCTGGATTGGAGTTGTCTTGATTTGCATCGGAGTCCTGTTGGTGGGGCAGACAAAGCCGCGCACCACGGCAGTGGCCGGCGAGGTGGTTGCGTGATTCGCGTCATTGTGGGGCTGGCAGTCCTGATCCTGGGCAGCACGGGCGGCGAAATCGCCATCACGCACGGAATGAAGTCCACGGGCGAACCGGCGCAGCTCCGGCCACGGGCCGTGCTGCAATTCCTGGGACGCGCCGTGCGCAACGGGTGGTTTTGGGCGGGCGTTCCGCTGATGGCCTTGTCGTTCTACTCGTTGCTTCTCCTGTTGTCGTGGGAACCCATCAGCCTGGTGATTCCTGCGTCCGCGCTCAGCTATGTCGTGGGAACGTTTGGCGCAAAATATGTTTTGCGGGAGGATGTCAGTGTTGCAAGGTGGGCCGGCGTTCTGCTCGTTTGCATTGGTGTCGCACTGGTTGCCTCCGGCTGAACACCAGCCCTGATAACTTTCCATGAAAGACAGCGAGCCTCAATGAACGGGAGCGGCGGTCTGTGGCGCGACGCCGTTTTGCTGCTAGGCGCGGCTCCGCTCATTTATTACATTCTGGCAACGGTTGCAGCGCTGCG
>CAZGBQ010000154.1:5055-9010 GCA_964524045.1 uncultured Acidobacteriaceae bacterium | reverse complement strand
TCATGCCCATGGGGTGGGCGTCGTAGTGAAAGCCGTCGAGAAATTTCTTGATGCTTTCGTGGATAAAGGTGTGGTGCGTGGTGTGATACGTCCAGTCTCTCAGCTGCGCGTCCGTTGGCAGTTCGCCATACAAGAGCAAGTAGGCGGTCTCCAGGTAGGTGCTTTTTTCCGCGAGATCCTCTATCGGATAACCGCGGTAGCGTAGGATGCCGACATCGCCATCGATATACGTCACCCGGCTGATGCAAGACGCCGTGTTGTTGAACGCCGGGTCGTAACTCATCATCCCGAATTCTTTGGGATCGACTTTAATCTGGCGGAGGTCCGCGGCGCGGATGGTGTCGTGCGTGATGGGGACTTCGTAGGATTTTCCCGTGCGATTGTCGGTGATAGTGAGAGTGTTCCGAGGCACGGCAGCGCCTTCGGGCGTTCTCGTTTGCGTCGCGGAGAGTGGGGAGTCCATTCAGAATCCTCAGAGGCAGTGGAGCGTTGCCTTAACTCTCTATCACTGTACACCAAACCAGGGGGCGCCGGAAACACAGCCGCAGGCCAGGTGCAAAGGACGCAGATTCAATGAGTTGGAAGGCGTTGGCCGCGAGAATGTTCGAGCGCCGCAATACACCTCTTGACAATAGTCGTTATAACGAGTATTATCCTCCGTGAAACAGTAACCGGAGGCCCACGATGATCCAGATTCGCAGAAGCGATGAACGCGGCCACGCCAACCACGGCTGGCTGGACACCCGTTTCACTTTCTCTTTCGCCGATTACCATGACCCGAAGCACGTCCACTTTCGCACCCTGCGTGTGATGAATGACGACCGCGTTGCGGGCGGCGGCGGCTTTCCCATGCATCCGCACCGCGACATGGAAATCGTCACCTACGTACTCGAAGGAGCGCTGGAGCACCGCGACAGCATGGGCAACGGTTCGGTGACCACCCCGGGCGACATTCAGTACATGGGCGCGGGCACCGGGGTGACGCACAGCGAATTCAATGCTTCGGAAACCGAGCCGGTGCACCTCTACCAGATCTGGATGTTTCCGGAAAAGCAGGGGCTCAAGCCGGCCTACGGCCAGAAAAATTTCAGCGAAGACGAAAAGCGCGGAAAGCTACGGCTGTTGGTTTCTCCGGATGGGCGGGACGGTTCCGTGAAAATCCGTCAGGACAACGACCTCTACGCGACGGTGCTCCGCGAAGGCGAGACAGTGAAGCATGAACTGAAGCCGGAGCGCCACGCCTACGTGCAAGTCGCGCGCGGCAGCGTCACGCTGAACGGCACTAAACTGGACGAAGGCGACGGCGCCGCCATTTCCGATGTGCAAGCCGTCGAACTCACCGGAGTCAAAGACGCCGAAGTCCTGCTCTTTGACCTCGCGTAAGCCAACCAACGCGGCAGGAGTGCAGAAGATAGCTCCGCACTCTCAATTTTAAACGCTGGACGATCCCAGCGGCTGAAAGACTGCTTGGAATTTCGGTTTGCGAGCGGAATAAATCGCGTAGCCGGCGCCAACCAGAGCAAAAAGCAGCGACATCACGCCGTTGCCTTCTCTTTCAATTTCCCACAGGTGTAGAACGACGGCGTTGAGCAGCTTGCCGGAAAACGCAACGTGGTCTTGTTTCATGATAAAGAGAGTGTAGAAGATGGCGTCTCCGAACAGCACGCTCGCCACCGTAAGAATTGGAATGATGATTTGCCCGAAGCGCGTCACTTTTCCCGTGCCCTTCAACACTCCTAGGGCCACAAGGTAACCGATGAGAATTGCGCCGTAGAGAAAAATGTAGTTAATCGCGTAGGCCACCAGACCCCAAACAAGCCCGCCCGCGGCCGCGGCTGCGATTCCCAACGCAAGCCCATTTGGATAGTTGGGGGTAATGGCATCATAGTTGACAGCAGCCAAGTTGAGCTCCTGCCGCACTTTTTCCTGACAACCCGCACAGATGCGCGTCGGCAGGCCGTTCGTCAGCGTGAGTGAAGGCGTCGACGTGGAAGCGCAGTGCTCACATCGGCCATCAAAGCCCATCGCTACCGGCTTGATGGCCGCTCGTAAATCCTCGGCCACCTTGGCTACGTCTTCGGGCTTGGGTTTCGCGAACGAGTACTTCCATTCCCAGCGTACGAAGTCACTGCCAACAGCGCCCAGCTTGCCCTCCTTTATCCCCGCGCTTTTCAAAGCCATCTTTACGATTTCCGGCTGTTCCATCTTCTTGAAGCGCAGAAGGATGGCCACCTTCATTCCTTGCCCGTTGCCCATGGTACCGATCACCGTGACGTAACCGTCGCGCTCGCCGATCGCGCTGCCCGATTTTCTGCCCCAAGGGCCCTGGTTGGGATAGTGCTGCAGGCCTGCCTGAGCCGCGACTTGGTTTATGTAGTCGTTCTCGTTCATGAGGATCCTCCTTGCTGCCGGTACGCAGTTACCTTCAATAGCCGGTAAGCCGCCGGCAACCAAATTAAGAGCGTTGTTCTCTTTATCCTCGTCTTTATGAGGCCCATGCCCAATAGGAAGGAAGAACAGGTGTGCCTAGGAAGGAAGGACAGGTGTTAGGAATCTGCACCGCCTTCTGCCAAATGTCGCCACCGGCGTAACTTGCGGGAAAGCGCGGTGGACAATTTTGGGGCGCTTTTCCCTTCGAAGCAACAAAATCAGCTGCGGGTGCGCTGGAACTCGCGCATAAAGCTGGTAAGAGTTTCGACGGCTTCGGGAGTCACGGCATTGTAGAGCGAGATGCGCATGCCCCCGACGGAGCGGTGTCCGGGAGTGCCAGCAAGGCCAGCTGCGGCGGCCTCCTCGGCGAACTGCTTTTCGACGGCTTCGTTGCCGCCGGCCACGCGAAAAACGGCGTTCATCTTCGAGCGTGAACTTGGCTCGATGGGGCAACCATAAAAGCCACCGCTGGCTTCGATGGTGTCGTAGAGAAGTTTGGCTTTCGCGTCGTTGCGCTTCTGGACGGCCGGGATTCCTCCGAGCGATTCAATCCATTCGAGAACCAGGCCGACGACGTAGACAGCGAACGTTGACGGCGTGTGATAAAGCGATTTCTCCTTGATGTGCGTGCGGTACTGGAGAAGCGTCGGTAGATTCTTGTCCGCGCGCTCGGCGAGATCCTTGCGAAGGATGACCATCGTGACGCCCGAAGGCCCGAGATTCTTTTGCGCTCCGGCGAAAATGAGACCAAACTTTCTCACGTCGATGGGACGCGAAGCGATGTCCGAAGACATGTCGGCGACCAGAGGCGTATTTCCAACTTCGGGAATGGCCGTCCACTGCGTGCCTTCGATGGTGTTGTTCGTACAGATGTGAACGTAAGAAGCGCCGTACGAAAATTTGACTTCCCCGGGTCGCGGCAGGCGCGCGAATTTTTCTGATTCGGTCGAGGCGGCGATATTGTAGGGGAAGCCTTTTCTCAGTTCGGCGATGGCTTTGGCAGTCCACGCGCCGGTATGAAGCACGTCGACCGGCTTTCCTGGATGGCAAAGATTCATGGGGGCCATGGTGAACTGCAAGCTGCCGCCGCCCTGAAGGAAGATCACCGCGTAATCGTCGGGAATAGCCAGGAGGCTGCGAAGTTTTTGTTCGGCAGCCGCGTTAATGCTCTCAAATTCCGGCGAGCGGTGGCTCATCTCCATGACCGACATTCCGCTGCCATGCCAGTCGAGCAGTTCCTCGCGGATGCGCTCCAGAACGGGAAGAGGCAACGCGGCCGGGCCCGCATTGAAGTTGAAAACGCGCTTGGTGGTTTGTGCGGAAGCTGTGGTCAAACTCACGATCTCAGGACCTCTCGAAAACAGCCGATGCCGCGCCGAAGCGAGTAGCGCGGCGTTCGCACCTCAGAATAACAGAAGAGCGGAGGACCTCGACTCGGCTTTCTACCTCTCCACGAACTTCTTGATTTGATCGAGCACGCCCTGCCAGCCGCCGCTGTAGTCGCGCCGCGCTACCGTTTCTTGCG
>CAZGBQ010000154.1:0-4955 GCA_964524045.1 uncultured Acidobacteriaceae bacterium | reverse complement strand
AGGAGGCGATCGAGAGAAAAAGGGCCGGGGCCGATAGCGGCTATGGCGAGGCAAGCCAAGCCTAGGGTCAACGGGAGTTCGTACTCGCGCACAGCGTAGATGCCCTCATTGAAATTGTATTTCCACATCGCCGCACCCATGTCGAGCAGCAGGAACAGACCTGCGATGGGCGTAACGAGTCCAAGTGCCAGCGCCACGCCACCGAAGAATTCAATCGCGCCGGTGAGGTAGACCACGTAGGAGGGCAGGCCAATGGCCTGGAAGGCCTCGATGATTCTCTCTTTTTCCCCAAAGAGTTTGGGGTAGCCGTGATAGATGAACACGAGAGCCAGGCCGCAGCGCAAGAGGAGCAGCGCGACCGGTTCCAGTCTTTTCAAGAAATTCATGAGTCGCTCCCGCAAAAGTGCTTGCCCGGAGGTGGCCCGGCGCGATTCTAGCAGATTGGACGCCAAGGTGTGGGATGATTGGGAACATGATGGAAATGGAGGTCTACACGGCGAGCGCGGAGTTTATTGATAGCAGCGACGCGGACGTTCAAGAGTTCGCGCGGAAGGCGACAGCAGGCGTAGACGATACCTTGGCGCGCGCGGTGAAACTCTATTACGCGGTGCGCGATGACATTCTCTATGATCCTTACTATGCGGGCGACGCGCGGCGATACTTCCGGGCCAGCGATTGCCTTCGCGCGAAACGGGGATTCTGCATTCCGAAGGCGGCGCTGCTGGCTGCGGGGGCGCGGTCCTTGGGCATCCCCGCGCGCGTGGCTTATGCGGACGTGCGCAACCATCTGTCCACGAGGAAGCTGCTTGATTTGATGGGCTGCGACATTTTCATTTGGCACAGCTTTACGGAACTGCATCTGGAGGGCCGTTGGGTGAAAGCCACGCCGGCGTTCAACCTCAGCCTGTGTCAGCGGTTCGGGGTGCATCCGTTGGAGTTCGATGGGCGGCACGACTCGCTCTTTCATGAATACGATCAGGCGGGGCGGAAGCATATGGAGTATGTGAGGGAGCGAGGGAATTATCCGGACGTGCCCTACGAGGCCATTATCGCGGACTTTCGGGCGACGTATCCGCGGTGGATGACCATGGTCAGTGAGGGCCGACGCGGAGAATTTGCGACGGAGGCATGAGAAGGCGGATATAACCGGAATTAACAAATTGTAAAAAACCCGCCCCCCACCCACAGGATGGGACACCCGCGATCGCAGATAATCAGGCAGCGAATCGTGGATATGACGGAATGAAAAGTTACGACTATGCGAGATGGCGGCCGGGCCGTGCGATATTATTTTCCCTTTTCTAGCTGTTCTATTCCTTCCGGAAATAATTCTTTCAATCTAGGTCTTCGTGAGAAACGTTTGCTTTTGCCAACGACCTCCCAATAGCGTCGCTCATATTCTTTTGGATAATAGAAGTTAACATAGTTGGCGAGCCACTGTTTTGAAACGTACCTCGCAACTTGTTCTTTGCACTCTCGCGTCGCGCGCTCTTCGATTGTCAGTTTGTGGTATTTGGTTGGAGAGATGTTCCAATGTTTTTCCGGTTGCCCCATCCACCTGCCTGAAGGGGCTGGATACGGATTCCCATTTTTGAAGTTCACAAATGTATAGCCGGGGTCACTAAGAATAACGCAGCTGTACTTGGGACCAATCCACTCGCCTAGAGGTCTGTAGCGGCCCTCCAGATATCCGACGATCGCATGCACTTCACGGTCTCTGTGCTGCTGCACAGATTCGCTGTATCGAGGATCGACCTTATGGTGTTGATCAATTCTCTTGAGAATCTCCTCAGCGCTATCTATTCTCGCCAACTTCATTGGCGTGGCCCGCTTGGGCATTGGATTGTTCTCCCTTGATCTTGACCATGCAGCGCGAGCATAGCACTTTTGCAATTCGCAGGGACTAGCTTGATCGCGGAGATCCGCGCGATCTTGGCGACTAGCTAAGGCCCGCTGACTAGAGCGAATTCGACGCGTTTGCGCATAGGGTCGATGCGGTCGGCGCGGACGCGCACTCGATCGCCGAGGTGCCATTCGAGAGGACGCGGTTTGGAGCCGCGGCCGGAGCGCGAACCTTTTGCGCCCTTGTGGCCATCCCCGCCGCGCAGCGCGACGATGGCGTGGTCGCGCTCGCGATAGACGCAGCGTGCGTTCGCAGCTTCTTCTAGTGCGCTGATCGGCAGCAGTCCTTCCACAAAAACTTCGAAAAGCTCGACGAAGCAGCCGAATTTTTGCACCGAGACGATCAGGCCTTCGTATTCCTCGCCAAGATGCTCTTCCATGAACTGCGCGGTCTTCCAATCCATCAACTCGCGCTCCGCGCCGTCGGCGCGACGCTCGGCTTCGGAGGATTCCGCGGCGATTTCTTCCAGGTTCCGGCGCGAATACAGAGCGGCTTCAGAACCGGGAACGACCGTCGTCCCCTTCGCCTCACCTGTCATCGCAACTGGAGCACCCCGCTCCTCCGAAGCGCGGAGTGGAGGGCTCTCTCTTCGTTGGGAGGGATGCTCGAGCGCCCATTTCAAGATGCGGTGGACGATGAGATCGGGATAGCGGCGAATGGGCGAAGTAAAATGCGTGTACTCATCGAAGCCCAGCGCGAAGTGGCCGAGAGAATCCGCGGCGTAGCGCGCCTGCTTGAGCGAGCGCAGCATGAGGTAGGAGAGGATGCGTTCTTCAGGCTTGCCCACCACCTTGCGAATCAGCCGCTGATAATGCTGCGGCGTGATGCGTAGTTCGCCCCCGGGGAGCGCGACGCGCATGGCGCGTTCGCGGCCATGGCCGTAAGAATCCGGGCGTCCTGCTTTCGCAGGCGCGGGGACGCGCCCGTGACGCACAGCAATTTCCCGCTGATGCAAATTCTCGACGCCGAGCGAGTAGCCAAAAGCGTGCGCCAGCTCTTCGAACTCCAGAACTTTGCGCGCGTCGGGTTTTTCGTGGACACGATGCAGGGATGCAATGGCATGTTTCAATAGAAAACTGGCCACGGCGCGGTTGGCGGCGAGCATGAACTCTTCGATAAGGCGATGCGCGATGTTGCGCTCGCTGCGAGTAATATTGGTCATGCGCTGCTGCTCGTCGAATTCGATGACCGGCTCGGGCAGGTCAAAGTCGATGGAGCCATGCTCGTTGCGGCGCGCGTTAAGGAGCAGCGCCAGTTCCTTCATGCTCCGGAAATGCGGCGCGAGCCCAGCATAGCGGGCGCTCAATTCCGCATCACCTTCCAGAACCTTGTTGACGTTGGTATAGGTCATACGCTCGGCGGAGCAAATCACGCCGGCAACCATGCGGGCAGATTGCTGATGCCCGGCGGCGTCGAAGTCCATGAGGACGCTCATGACCAGGCGATCTTCACGCGGCTTGAGCGAGCACATGCCGTTCGAAAGCGCTTCGGGCAGCATGGGCACGGCGCGATCGGGGAAATAGACCGACGTTCCGCGCAGGCGCGCTTCTTGATCGAGGGCCGTGACGGTTCGAACGTAATGCGCCACGTCGGCGATGTGCACTTGCAAGTGCCAATGGCCGTTGCTGTGCCGCTCGACGTAAACCGCGTCGTCGAAGTCGCGCGCGGTTTCGCCGTCGATGGTAACAATCGGTAAGTTACGGAAATCTTCGCGGCCCGCTCGGTCGGCGTCACTGACAGGCTTAGCTCGGTGTTCGGCTTCCTGCGTGACTTCAGCAGAGAAAAAATGCGGCAGGTGGTGCTTGCGAATGATGATCTCGGTGTCGACGCCGAGATCGCCCGGGCGTCCGATGACTTCGACGATGCGGCCGGTGGGCGCCGCGCCAGCTCGCGGGTATCGGGTCAGCTCGACATTGACCACCGCGCCGTCGAGTTCCTGGAGATGCGGAATCCGCCGCCCGCGCAGGCTGCGCTCATCGATTCCGCTGAAGCCTAGCTTTTTCGCAAGGCCGGGCGTCAGTTCGTGTCCCGGAGGAATTGCGACTTCGTGCTGGATGCGCGCGTCATAGGGCAGCACCGTATTCCCGTGTGGGCCGTAGCGAAACAAACCAACCACACTGGGATGAGCGCGGTCCAGGATTCGAACGATGCGGCCTTCGGCGCGCTGCGCGCCAGCGACGCCGCCGCGCCGCTGCACTCTCACGAGGACGTGGTCGCCGTGCATGGCGTCCTCGATGGCGTCGCGCGGAATGAAGACGTCACCGTCGAGTTGAGGGATGGGGACATCGGGGACGACGAAGCCGTAGCCGTCGGGGTGCAGGATCAAGCGGCCCTTCAATTCATCGCGATTGGGCTGTGCGGGCCGCGCATGCTGCTGCGACTGGCCTGAGGCAGCCGGCTGAGGACGAAGTTCTGCGTGTCGCTCTGCGCTCGGGAGACGGTAGCGGCCGCCGGGCAGCTCCTCGATGGCGCGACGCTTCTTGAGCTTTGAGAGCATTTTGAACAACGGCCGGGTGTCGGACCTTTTGAGCTTCAATCCTTGAGAAATTTCGCTCGTAGAGGCTGGCCTATCTCTAAGTTGTAGAAAACGCAAGATGTTATCGGGGCTGAGGGATGAGGGTATGGCCATTGGCATAAGCGCCCGCAGGAAGGCCCGGACGTGCGGAGGATTTTAGTCATTTTTTCGAGTTTGGCCGGAACTTTTTTTTGCCAACGGGGATTATATAGGTAGGCCAACACACGACCGGTCAGTCGCCCTCCGTCAGACTGTCCGGATTCCCCGAGAGGGGAAAAGAAGGAGGCGGGAAGACCTGGCCCGCCTCCTTTTTCATTTCCAGTCTCAATAAAGACGATTCGAAACTTTAGTCAGGCCTGACTAGTCTAAATGAGAATAGTCAGGCCTGACTACCTGATCTCGAGCATGCTAGCCGGATCTGCCCAGTCGTTTTTTCCTTGTTCAACCCTTCACACAAACCACCTGATGCAAGGTGTGGACGATTTCGACGAGGTCTGTCTGCGCGGCCATGACCGCCTCGATGGGCTTGTAGGCCGC
>CAZGBQ010000153.1:0-9226 GCA_964524045.1 uncultured Acidobacteriaceae bacterium | reverse complement strand
TTGATCCTATTTCCTTGCTGTTGCCGCGCCCGCGCTGGTATCGGGATTCACGACCACTTGCCGCGTATACTGCAAGTCAATGGATTGCACCCGCCCCGCATGCGCCTGCCATTGCGTGAAGTTGTCGACGAGCATTTTGAACTTGCGCGAGAAATCACCGGAACCGAAATGGATGGTAACGGCCTGCGGATCGGTCACGCTCGCAAGGCCGGTCATGACCACGCGCAAATCCGAAGGATTCGAAAGATCCGCTTCGCTGACATCCTGGGAAGAGCCGCCGCGCACGAGATCGATTTCCTTGAGGAACTCCTGATAGAGCTGCATGCGCTTTTCCCGCTGGTCGCGCGGGACATCCTCAGATACGCCGCTGACGATCGGAAAATGCAAGTCTTCGTCGCGGGGGCGGTCGAGGATCACGCCGTGAGCGTCAATCAGCGCGAGTTCATTTCCATTGCGCGCAAAGGCAATGGGAGTACGCTCGATGAGGTCAACGCGAAGACGATTCGGAAGAATGCGCAGAACGCTCGCAGACTCGACCCAGGGCAATTGTTCGAGCTGGCCGCGGCGGCGGTCGAGCGGGATGCGCACGAGGCTGCGATTTCGATCCTGGGCAAATTGGCGGAGAACAGCTTCGCGCGCAACCACGCGATTGCCGGCAACTTCGATCTGCTCCGGTTTCAAGAGCAGCATCGACGGCGAATAAAGAAGGTACTTCACGCCCGAGATGGCGACGACCGTAAGGGCAGCACCGGCAACGGTCAAGACGAGGAAACGGCGGTAGAAAGGCCAACCACGAGCGCCGAGTTTCTTGCGGCGGATGTCTACCGGCTTTTGGCGACGCAGATAGCGCGGCTCATCGTCGGCAATTAGTTCCGGCCGATACGGCTCAGCGGCTTCGGCAGCCGCAGTGGCGTTCCGCTGCATGGGCTTCAGGCGTTCCAAACGACTACCTCGTTCTGCAATGCAACTCCATAAGACTTTTCGACGCGCTCGCGCACGTCGGTAATCAGCGCCAGCATGTCTTTGGCGGAGGCATGACCGGCATTCACGAAGAAATTGGCATGGCGATCGCTAACGCGGGCGTCACCGACGGAGAGCCCCTTGAGCCGCAGTTCATCAATCAAGCGGCCTGCGGACGCACCCGGAGGATTTCTGAAGATGCAGCCGGCACTCTTTTGCCCGAGCGGCTGGCTGGAGCGCCGTTTTTCGTTGCAGATACGAATGCCTTTTAGGATTTCGTTGTAGGGTTTGGAGGGTAGTTCCAATGTCACTGCGAGCATCATATCATCAGGCGCAAAAGAAGTGTGACGGTATTCGAAAGAAATTTGATGACCGCGCAGAGTTTCAATTTCTCCGGTTGCGGCCCGGTATAACTCCACCGCGCGGACGTAGGCGCCAATTTGCATGCCGTAGGCGCCGGCGTTCATGCGCAGCGCTCCACCGACCGTTCCGGGGACGCCAATCAGGCCTTCCATGCCACCGAGATCGTGCTTGGCGCAGAACGTCACGGTACGGCCAAGGTCTGCGGCGGCGTCCACGCGAGCGAGATTGCCTTCGAGAACGACACCGGGATCAGGAGGCACAAGTTGCAGCACGACCCAGGGCAATTCCCCATCGCCAACGAGCAGATTCGAACCGCCGCCCAGGAATTTGCGAGGAATGTGGCTTGCGTCCAAAATATTGAGAAGATCCGGAATGGTTTCGTGCTTGCTGATGCGGAGCAGGTCGGTTGTGCCGCCGATGCCGAGGGAAGTCAGCTCAGACAGCTTGGTTCCAGGGCGCAGCTCGACGCCGAGCTCCGCCAAACCTCCGACGATTTTGGGATCGCTAATGTGCATGTTGGGCCGGTTGATCCACTCCAAGAAGGGTCATGAACTCGTTGCTGGCGCGGCTGACGCTGCCGGCCCCGATAGTCAAGATCGCGTCGCCGGGACGCGCTTGCCTTAACAAATGCTCAATTCCCTGCTGTATGGAAGGAAAATAATGGACGTTTTTGTGCCCGGCGTCCCGAATCGCGGAAGCAAGCGCCTCGCTGGTGACACCAGAGATGGGCGCTTCGCTGGCAGCGTAGATGTCGGTCAGCACGAGAATGTCGGCTTGGTTGAAGGCGCGGCAGAATTCGTCCCAAAGATGCTGCGTCCGCGTGTAGCGGTGCGGCTGAAAAAGCACCAAAAGGCGATTGAACTTGCAGCCGCGGGCGGCATCGAGAGTGGCGCGGATTTCCGCGGGGTGATGGCCGTAATCGTCGACGACGGTGACGCCATTGCCCACGCCTTTGATGTCGAAGCGGCGGCCAACGCCAGCAAATTTGGCAAGGCCCTCGCGAATCAGGTCGGAGCCAACATTCAAATACAAAGCCACGGCGGCGGCGGCAGCGGCGTTTCGCACGTTGTGCATGCCCGGCGGATGGGACAAGCGGAATAGGCCGAGATCGTCCCCCTTGTATGTAAGGCGGAACTCGCTTTCCAAGCCGTCCAGCTTCACGTCACTGATCACCAGGTCAGCCTGGCTGGAAGTGCCGTAGGTAATGATGGGGCGCTTCACGCTTGGAATGATTGCCTGGACGTTGGGCTCGTCGATGCACAGAATCGCAGCGCCGTAAAACGGCACGCGATTCACAAATTGAATGAAGGCGTCCTGAATGTCCTCGAGGGAACTGTACTGATCGAGATGCTCGCGATCGATGGTCGTGACGACAGCGATGACGGGCGCAAGCATGAGGAAGCTGCGGTCGCTTTCGTCGGCTTCCACGACGAAGTACTCGCCTTTTCCCAAACGCGCGGTGGTGCCCGCTTGGTTGACGCGACCGCCGATCACGAAGGTGGGATCAAGATGGGCGGCGGCAAGCACAGAGGCGACCATCGAAGTGGTAGTGGTTTTTCCGTGCGCACCGGCAACGGCGATGCCATATTTTAGGCGCATCAATTCCGCAAGCATTTCCGCGCGCGGGATCACGGGAATTTTCATGCTATGCGCTTCGACGACTTCCGGGTTGTCGGGCTTTACAGCGGAAGATGTCACAACGACGTGGGCGCCATCAGCGTTCGAAGCGTTGTGACCCTCAAAGATCGTTGCGCCCAGTTTCTGGAGGCGTTCCGTGATACTCGAAAGCTTCGTATCCGAACCGGAGACGGAATAACCGAGCGTCAGAAGAACTTCCGCGATGCCGCTCATGCCGATGCCGCCGATGCCGACCAGGTGAATGCGCTGGAAATTGCGAAAAGAAACCATCATGGATTTGCCCTCACGAGACTTACTTGCACGTTTGCGGCCTCTTCGATCAAGTTGACGATGTCGCGCGTAGCGAGAGGGCGTGCCAAGGCACGCGCGTTGGAAGAAAGCTTCTCAATCTGCTCGGGATTATCGAGTAGCGAAAAAATCTCAAATGTCAGTTTCTCGGCGGTTAACTCGGATTCAGTGATCAAACGGCCGGCCCCTGCCCGCGCCATTTCCTGAGCATTCCTCAATTGATGGCTGTCTGTAGCGCGGCCAAACGGAATAAAGATGGCGGCGCGGCCTGCGGCGGCGACTTCTGCCGCGGTGATTGCACCAGCGCGGCAAACAATCAGGTCGGCCCAAGCGAAGCGTTCGGGCATGTTTGTCAGAAAGGGCACAACTTCCGCGAGAATTTCGCGGCGAGCGTAAGCCGTACGCACCGCGTCGTAGTCGCGTTCGCCGGTCTGATGCACGATGTTCAGCTCATTTTTTCGCACTGCGAGGCGGTCGATGGCATCCACGAACACGCGATTAATCGGCAGCGCGCCCTGGCTGCCGCCGGTGACCAGGAGTCGTATGGGCTTTGCTGGTTTGCTCGACGTCGTGGAAAAAAATTCGGGACGCACCGGACAACCAGTAACTACGGCTTTTTTCCCCCACGTCCGTGCAGAAATTTCATAGCCGGTGGCAATGCGCTTGGAAATGCGCGCCACTAGCTTGTTCGTAAGACCGGGCTCGGCATTCGGTTCAAAGATGATGTTAGGCACGCCGCTAAGCCATGTTGCGAGCAACATGGGCCCTGCGGCATAGCCGCCAACGCCAAACGCAGCGATGGGTTTGTGTTTCCGCAAGACGCGCCGGGCATCCAACATCGCCGGCCCCAGCATCGCCAAGTTCCTGAGCAGCGTGGTTCCGCCCTTGCCTTTGAGCCCTGCGACCCGGAGGGTTTCGAGCGGCAGACCGGCTTGGGGTACCAGCTTCATCTCAATTCCGCGTTGCGTTCCCACGAGCACCACTTCTCTCTCTTTTCCTCTTGCGAGCCATTCCCGGGCGATGGCTAGGGCCGGGAAAACGTGACCACCTGTGCCGCCACCCGCGATCAAGAGCCTCACGGCTTACGCTGCCTCGATTGGGGCGCAGCATGCTGCGCCCCTACACGAACAATCCCCGCGATGCGCCCTTCGTGGTTCATTCCGACGCCGCCTGCTGCGAAATGTTGAGCAGCACGCCCGTGCCCAGCAACATCACGAGCAAACTCGACCCGCCATAGCTGATGAACGGCAGCGGAATTCCTTTCGTCGGCACCATTCCGAGGACCACGGCGAAGTTGATCAACGCCTGGCACAAAACCATGGTAGTGACACCCAGCGCGAGAAGCCGGCCAAACCTGTCCGGCGCGGCGAATGCCGCGCGTATGCCGCGCCGGCCATAAATCACGAAAAGGGCGATCACGATGGCGGCACCGATGAAACCGAGCTCTTCGCAAATCACAGAGTAAATGAAGTCGGTGTGCGCCTCGGGCAGATAGAAAAGCTTTTGCTTGCTTTCCATCAATCCCACGCCAGTCAGCCCGCCGGAACCGACGGCAATCAAAGACTGTCTCAATTGAAAGCCCGCGCCTTGGGGGTCGAGGCTGGGGTTCAAGAACGACAAGAAGCGCACGATGCGGTACGGGGCCAGCATGATCAGCAGGGCAAGAACCGGCAGGCCCGCCGCGAAGCCGGCGACAATCCACTTCCACGAAAGCCCCGCAACGTAGAGAATCGCGGTGGCGAACAGCAAAATATCGATTGAAGTTCCCAGGTCCGGCTGGGCAAGGATCAGTCCCACACAAATCAACACCGGCGCAAACGCCGGCAGGATGGTGTGCAGAAAATCATCCTTTGCGAATTCCATGCTGTTGTTGCCGCGCCTCTTCTGATCCAAGAACCATGCCAGATAGAGAATGACGGCGAGCTTCGCAAGCTCGGACGGCTGGATTCCCGCGGGACCAAAGCGAATCCACCGGTGAGTGGCGTGGGAACGGTCCAGAAAGAATGCGCCCACGAGCATCAGCAGAACAGCGCATAAGACGAAATAAACCACGGCCGGCTCACGGAGCTTGTGATAGTCCGTGCGCATCAATGCGAACATGCCGACGAGCCCCAGGGCCAGCCAGACCGCCTGACGCAGCAAGAAAATGGAAGAGTGATGGTACAGCTGCTCGGCCGTCACAGCGGAGGCGCTCAAGATCATTACCGCCCCAAGCAGGCAGAGCGCGAGCGTCACGCCGAAAAGCCAGCGATCACCTTCCAATCGTCTGGGCACGTTGGCTCACCTCCCTCCTGAAGTTGTGCTGGCAGCTTGGCGTTCGAGCTGATGCACGAGCTCTTTGAAGACGCGGCCGCGGTGCTCGTAGTTTTGAAATTGGTCGAAGCTTGCACAGGCCGGCGCCAGTAGAACGATATCGCCAGAACGCGCGGCGTGCGCGGCCGTCTCGACGGCACGCTCGAGGGTTTCTGCGCGCTCGATGGCCACACTGCCAGTAATTTGCTTTTCAATTTTGTCGGCGGCTGCGCCAATCAGGAAAGCGAGAACGGCTTTCTCGCGCAACGGTTCCCGTAGCAGCGTGTAATCGCTGCCTTTGTCTTTACCGCCGAGGATGATCAGGATGCGTCCCGGAAAAGCATCGAGCGCCTTTAGCGTGGCGTCCACGTTGGTGGCCTTCGAATCGTTGTAGTAGCGCACGCCGGCAATTTCCGCGATGAACTCGAGGCGATGCTCGACGCCGGCGAAGGAGCGCACGGCTTTGGCAATCGCAGCCGGCGCCGCGCCCGCGAGGCGTGCTGCAGCCACTGCAGCGAGGACGTTTTCGACGTTGTGCGCCCCGGGCAGCGGGATGTCCGCGAGCTTAAGGACTGGTTCGTCGGTTCCTTCGCGCCGAAAGAGGATTTCCTGTTCTTTGACGAAAGCGCCTTGCGCGACCCGTTGCCTCCGGCTGAACCAGTAAGCGCGCGGTCTCGCAGGAGCGTACGGCGTCGTACCGGGATCGTCCGCGTTGAGGACTGCGCTATCGGCTTCCGTTTGGTTCTCGAAAATCCGCGCTTTGGCGGCACCATAGCTCTCAAGCGTGTGGTGGCGGTCAAGATGATCGGGCGTGAGATTGAGGAAGACGCTAATGTTGGGACGGAAGGTTTCGATTAACTCGAGTTGAAAGCTGCTCAGCTCGGTTACGGTTATGGTCGTGTCGCTGCTCTGTTCCACGCAGGAAATCAATGGCGTCCCGATATTCCCCGCCAGAATCGTGGAAAATCCAGCGCTCCTCAAGATGTGCTCGATCAACGACGTCGTGGTCGTTTTTCCATTCGATCCCGTGACGCCAATCAGGCGTCCTTTCAAAAACCGGCTGGCCAACTCGATCTCGCTCCAGATGGCCGTACCTCTTGCGCGCGCCGCTTGCAGCAGCGGCGCATCGGCAGGCACGCCGGGACTTGGAATGATCAAATCGGTGTCCAACAACTCTTGCGCGTGGCCGCCCAGTTCAAGGCTGATTCCCGCGGCGCGAAGCGGGGCGGTAGCTTCTCCTAACTCACCTTCCATTCGCGCGTCGGTAGCTGTGACGCGCGCGCCCCGCGCTGCACAAAAGAGCGCCGTGGCCACGCCAGTTCTAGCGAGTCCAATCACCAGCACGCGCTTGTTTCGAAGCTCAATTCCCATTGACATCTCGAAACGAAACACTCCCCTGCTTGTACGCGTCAAAAACTGGGGTGCAGCATGCTGCGCCCCTACCAACTTACCGAAGCTTCAAGGTCGTCAGCGCGAACAACGCAAAAACCAAAGCGGCGATCCAGAAGCGCACGATCACTTTGGATTCACTCCAGCCCAGCAACTCAAAATGGTGATGAATGGGCGCCATGCGAAAAATGCGCTTGCCACGCAGCTTGAAGGAACCCACCTGCAAAATGACCGAAAGCGCTTCGATAACAAAAATCCCGCCAACGAAGAACAGCAGAATCTCCTGTTTGATAATGACGGCTACCGTACCGAGCGTCCCCCCCAGCGACAGCGAGCCAACATCACCCATGAAAATCTCGGCGGGGTGCGCGTTGTACCAGAGAAATCCCAAAGAGGCGCCTACCAGAGCTCCGCAGAAAACGGTGAGCTCGCCGACCTTTGGGATGTATTGGATGTCGAGATACGTGGCCCACCGAAAATTGCTGCTGACATAGGTCAGAATTGTGAGGGCCCCCGCGGCAATCACCGTGCAGCCAATCGCCAGCCCGTCGAGGCCGTCGGTAAGATTCACGGCGTTCGAAGAGCCCACGATCACCAGGCAGACAAAGATGAGGAACGGTAAGAAGGCGATCGGCCACCAGTGCGCCGTCTTCACCAAGGAGTGAATTACGAGGTCCGGGTGAAACCGCTTGACAAACGGAATCATCAGTTGCGTGGAGTAGGCGCTTCGAGTCAGCAGCACCAGAAGAGATCCGCCGACAATCAGGCTCACCAAAACCTGAAAGTAGATCTTTTTCTTAGCCGTGAGGCCGAGATTCCGCCGCTTGGAAACTTTTGCGTAGTCATCGATGAAGCCGATGATGGCAAAGCCACCCAGAGCAAAGAGCGCGATCAGGATGAAGGGATTTGTCAGATCGGCCCAGAGCAGCGTGGGAATTGCAGTAGAGAGGACGATCAGTACGCCACCCATCGTGGGCGTTCCCGCTTTTTTTTGGTGCGCTTCCGGACCTTCTTCGCGGATGTACTGGCCGATCTGGAGTTCCCGAAGGTGCCGAATCAGCCACGGTCCGAAAATAAATGCGAGAAACATCGCGGTGAGGCTGGCGTAGACAGTCCGAACGGTGATGTAACGAAAGACATTCAGCGGACTAAAGTAGCGGCGCAGAACTTCGAAGAGGA
The DNA here is from genome assembly GCA_964524045.1 of uncultured Acidobacteriaceae bacterium. Classification (GTDB taxonomy): domain Bacteria; phylum Acidobacteriota; class Terriglobia; order Acidiferrales; family UBA7541; genus Acidiferrum. Next base: position 1,117 of record CAZGBQ010000153.1, on the reverse strand, counting down.
GGTAGTAAAGCATGTTAGTGCCGTACCTCCTGACGCGAAAACTCTCCTGGGGCTGCGTGCCGCGCGATCAAAGCGTCTACAATCTGTTCCATCTTCACGCCGCGCGAGCCTTTCACCAAAAGCAAGTCGCCAGGAGTCACAAGCGTCTCCAAGAATTCGGCAGCTTCTTGTGGCGAAGCGAAGAATTTCGTTCGAGCCCGGGGTAATCCTGCGGCAACCGCTCCTTCCACGATTTGGGAAGCATCGCCGGCCACGCCGATGACCCAATCAATCCTTCCGGTTTTCGCGGCAAGCTGGCCCGCTTCCCGATGCAATTCCGGCGAAGCGGCTCCCAACTCGCGCATCTCGCCTGCAACCAGAATCCGCCGCTGAAAGTTCGGCGTCGCGGCAAGCAGTTCCGTCATGGCCTGCAACGCCGCCGGGCTTGAGTTGTAGCTATCGTTGATGAGCGCCGCTCCATTCGAAAATCGTAATAGCTCTCCGCGCATTGCCGGAGCGCGCAGAGTGTTGAATACACTTTGCGCTTCGGCTGCACCGATTCCCCAAACGCTCGCCGCCGCTAGCGCTCCCAACGCGTTGGCAATCGCGTGCCGTCCAGGAACGGTCAGCTCCAATCGCACAATTCCTTCCGGACTTACAAAGTCAAACGCCGATCCCAGCGCTCCGCGGTCTTCAATTCCCTGGGCCATGAAAAACGCTTGCTTTTCAATGCCGTACGTCAGCACACGGCCCGGCGCGTACGGGCCAAAAGCAGCCACGCGCGGATCATCGGCGTTCAAAACCGCAGTGGAACCGCGACCGTTCAATCCCTCAATCAGTTCGCGCTTGGCTAAAGCAATCTCATCGACGGACGCGAAGAATTCCAAGTGCGCGGGCGAAACGCGCGTCACCACGCCTACATCAGGCCGCGCAATTGCCGCCAGCCGCGCCAGCTCTCCGCGACGCGACATGCCCATCTCCAGGACGGCTGCCTGATGTGTTTCTTCCAGGCGAAACAGAGTCAGCGGCAGCCCGTACTCGTTATTAAAGTTTCCTTCGGATTTCAGAACCCGCAGCTTCGTCCCCAGCAAGGCCGCCAGAATTTCCTTCGTGGTGGTCTTGCCGACGGACCCGGTGA
>CAZGBQ010000152.1:7537-9269 GCA_964524045.1 uncultured Acidobacteriaceae bacterium | reverse complement strand
CCGTAGCACAGGCCGGCGGCAACTGCAGCAGCGGAGCCTCCGCTCGAACCGCCGGAAATGCGTGAAGGATCCCAGGGATTGCGCGTTGCGCCGAAGTGCGGGTTGTTGGTGGTGACTCCGTAAGCGAACTCGTGCATGTTGGTTTTACCGAGGAGGATGGCGCCGGCGGCCTTGAGCTCAGAGACGACGTGAGCGTCGCGCGTTGGGGCGAAATCTTTCAGGATTTTGGAGCCGGCAGTGGTCCGGATGTTTTTCGTGTAGATGTTGTCCTTGAGCGAGATAGGAATGCCGTGGAGAGGGCCGCGGTCGCGGCGCGCTTTGCGCGATAAAAGTTCGGATTCGGCCTTTTTAGCTTGCGCGAGGGCAAGGTCGACAGTAATGGTGAGGTAGGCGTCGAGCTTCGGATTGAGTTGGTCAATGCGGGCGAGGAGGAGTTTGGTGAGCTCGACGGGAGAGAGCTTGCGAGTGCGGAAAAGCTTTCCGATTTGCTCGATAGAGGCGAAGGCAAGGTCGGCGTCGGTCATGCGGATGCACCAGGGCGAAGCGCGAGGGGAATGTAACACAGAGAGATCAGAGATCGGAGAACAGAGACCAGGTAGAAGAGGCCGGAAACACGAGCACAACCTTAGAAAATTTTCTCGCGGTGGCGAAGATTTCCGAAGGTACCGATGTTGGCGACGATGAAGGCGACGCGGAACTGATTCTCAGTGCGGACCTGCCCGAGGTTGATGCGGCGATATTCGAGGGCGAGGCCGCAACAGTTTCCGTTGTAACTCACCTGAACGATCTGGCTCTGCAGGATTTTGTTGGTGAAATCGTAGCCAACGCCACCGGTGAAGTTGAGGCCTTTGCGGTTTTCGCTGCCATATCCGGCGAGAGCGCGAAGCTGGTTCGAAAGCGGCTGCTGGAAAGGTGTCTGTCCGGGCGGCGCCAAGGCGAGATCGCCAGGCGAAGGGTTGTCATCCAGGCGTAAAAAGGCGATGGTGCCAAAAAATTCGCGGTACGGCTTCGCTTTAATCAGGGTGCCGATGGTGACCAGACGCTGAATCTGCGGATCGTATTGAAGGATTTGCTCGAGATCGTAAGGACCTCCGGGAGTGATCTTGAAATCGCTGATAATGGGGGACCAGTTGCGCGGGCCAAAGGCAAACGAGAAAGGCGAGATGGAGTTGAGCGCCTGGAAAACGTTGCGCTGGCCGTCGACGATGGCGCCGCCAAAAGTGGGATCGAAATAATGTTTCTGGACGAGGCGCCAGGAAAGGAATTCCTGCGGCTGATCGTCGCCGTCTTTGCGGAAGAGGCGCTGAGTAAATCCGTATTCGACCTCATTTGTGTTCGTGAGTGTGGAGTCCGTATCGAACCGGATGAAATCGGCGAAATGATGGACGCCGGTAACATAGCGATAGGTGACGGCGGGCTCGATGGTGTGCTTATAGCGGCGGCGGGCCGCGGCGCCTTTTTTGGAAGCGGCGCTTTCGAAATAGCGCTCGAGTGTGGGGGGACGAAGTTCAAAAGAGAACTCACCGGTGTAGCGGGAAATGGAGGAGGTGCTGAGTGCGCCGGTGGAATCGAGCGAGTTGCCGTACGTTGTGGCACGAAAGGCGGCGGAGGTGGTGGCGCCCAGCCACCAGCCGAGATGAAGCGGAATCGTGACGCGCGGGGCGATTTCGTAGCGGTCGACAAAACTAGAGGTTTGCAGAGTCTGATCGCGGCGGCTGACAGCTCCGGCAAA
>CAZGBQ010000152.1:2273-7437 GCA_964524045.1 uncultured Acidobacteriaceae bacterium | reverse complement strand
CGACAAAACTAGAGGTTTGCAGAGTCTGATCGCGGCGGCTGACAGCTCCGGCAAAACTGTCGAAGCCGAAATAGATAGGAATCTTTTTCCAGGGTGATTGCTCGACAGAGCTGAAGCGAGCTTCCGGGGCGCTGCGAAGGGAAACGCTGCTGGCGGGAATTGCGGGTGCGGTAGAGGTAGCTGCCACCGGCAGTGTAAGGAAGCTCTTATCGTTGAGGGCGGCGAAGTTCAGGCTGAAGCCCTTGAAATTGTTGGTGAGGAAAAACGCGCTGCGGACTTCAGAATTGACGGCGTCGCCAAAGGTGTCGGAAAAGGCCAGACGGAAGGTGAGAGAGGAGAGGTGATTGTAATCGGTGACGAAGCGCCAGCCGTGCGGGAGCAGGGATTGGATTTCGAGGCGCTGCTGCTCGCCGCCCTGCGGAGAGCGCGTGCCGTCGGGATTTCGGAGGCCACGGTCGTCAACACCGAAGTAGGTGTACTGGATGGAGGTGTTCTCGAAGGGCCTGGCACGAAAGGAGCCGCGTTCGAGCAGGCCGCGGCGGCTCATGAACTGCGCGCCAAACGTCATGTCCATCCACGACCGGGGCGCTAAGTAATAGGCGTCCCCGAGGATGAAGCCCTTGCGCGAACTCTGGCCAACGTCCGGAATCATGAAGCCGGATTGCCTGATTTTGGCGCCCGCGGGAGCGGTGGCGTACGGGAGCCAAATCAGGGGAACACGGAATATGCGAAAGTTGGCGTTAACGAGGGCGACGGTTTTGTCGACGCGAATCTTCGCGTAAGGAGCGTAGAACTGCCACTTGGGCCGCGAAGGATCGCAGATGGTGATCCAGGCGCGGCGAACGCGATAGAAGTCGCCGGGAAAGCGCTCGACGGTGCGCGCTTCGAAATACAGAGGATTGTCGGTGAGAAGGACTTGATCACTGGGCTGGCGCTCGATTCTGAAAGTGCCGTGAACGTTTTGAAAAAGGCCGTGACTGGTGCTGACGTTGTAGTGCGCCTCGGTAGCTTCGAGATGCTCGTTGCCGTAATCGAGAACGACATGGCCAGTGGCGACGGCTTCGTTGGTCTTGTCGTTGTACTCGACATGGTCGGCGCGAAGGCGCGTGCCGGCGTAACGGATGTCGACGTCGCCGTCGGCCGTAGTGACGTCTCCCTTCCGGGTTTGCGTTCTGGCTTCAAGTTCGGCGACCAGGCCCTTGCGGGAAGCCGTGCGAACTTCCTGGGCCGCGACCGAGTGTGAGGGCCGGGCCGAAGCGATGCCCAAAAGCAACGCGGGGAGAAGAAAGCGACGAAACGCGGCGAAAGGTCGCGCCCAAGGTTTGCGATTCACGGAACGCATGCGATTGGTCAAAACAAATCGATAGCCTAGCATGGGGCCGCAGTGATTTGAAGGCGAGGACGCATAGCGCAGTTGCTTGGAGAGGCAGGAATCGCAAGGGGCGGAATCGCTGCCGCGTGAAACGGAGCAACGGCACGGCGCGTCTGTCTTGGCACAGGGTTGGTTGGCCCTTCCACAAACATTGGATGCGCGGGCGGCGCTGCGGAAGTATCATGCCGAACCTTGCGCATGAGGAGATGAAATGAAGTATAGGTTGATTGCTCTTCGGACGATTCTTGTCTCGGTCGCGTTCCTGAGTGCAATGGCAATGAGTGCGCAGTCGGCGCCTGCCGAGCCGCAATCACAAAACGCTACGGAAAAACTCAAGAGCCTGGAATTTCGAGAGATCGGCCCGGCGGTGATGGGCGGGCGCATTGATGACTTCGCGGTGGTCGAGAGCAACCCAAAGATCGTCTACGTGGGCACAGCTTCCGGCGGGGTGTGGAAGACCACGAACAACGGCACGACGTGGGAGCCGGTGTTCGACAAGGAAGGGGTTTCGACAATCGGGGATATCGCGATTGCGCCGTCCGATCCATCCGTGGTGTGGGTGGGAACGGGTGAGCCAAATAACCGGCAGAGTTCGTCGTGGGGCGATGGAGTTTACAAGTCCGTGGACGCCGGGAAAACCTGGAAGAAGATGGGCCTCGAAAAAACACATCACATCGGACGAATCGTGATTCATCCGAAAAACCCTGACGTGCTGTACGTTGCGGCGCTGGGGCATCTCTGGGGACCAAATCCCGACCGCGGAGTGTACAAGACGAGCGACGGAGGAAAAACTTGGGCGCAAGTGCTGAAAATCAATGAGGACACGGGCGTAGCCGATATCGCTATGGATCCGGAAAGCCCGGACACTCTGTACGCCGCTGCGTATGAGCGGCGGCGCACGCCGTATGGATTTAGCGGGGGCGGGCCGGACAGCGCGATTTACAAGACGGTCGATGGCGGAGCGAACTGGAAGAAATTGACGAAGGGGCTGCCATACGAAAGCGGAGGAGAAACAGGCCGCATCGGATTGGATATTTACCCCAAGGACCCCAACATTATTTACGCAGAGATCCAGCATGAAAAGGGCGGAACGTTCCGCAGCGAAGACAAGGGCGAGACGTGGAAGAAAATGGGCGACACGAACCCGCGGCCGTCGTATTACAGCCAGATTCGAATTGACCCCAATAACGATCTGCGGATTTGGGAACTTGGCGCGCAGATGTTTTACTCCGAGGATGGTGGAAAAACGTTTGCAACGCAGCGCGTTCGGGGGATTCATGGGGACTATCACGCGATGTGGATCAATCCGCAGGATTCGAATCACATGCTGACGGGTTCCGACGGCGGCATCCATTGGAGCTACGACGCGGGAAAGACGTGGGATTTCGTGAACACCATTGCCATCGGGCAGTTTTATGAAGTGGGCCTGGACAATGAAAAGCCTTATCACATCTGCGGCGGACTGCAGGACAACGGGAGCTGGTGCGGGCCGAGTCAGACGCTGACGCGCGACGGAATCGTGAATGAAGACTGGCAGGTGATCCACGGCGGCGACGGTTTCTATGCCGCAATTGACAACGTCGAGCCGTGGGTTGTTTACACGGAATCGCAGGATGGTTACATCGACCGGCGGGACATGAGAACCGGCCAGCAGCGTTCCATTCGGCCGGAAGCAAAGGCTGGGGACCCACATTACCGTTTCCAGTGGAATTCTCCAGTAGCGGTTTCCACGCACGATCACACGACGATTTATTACGGTGGGAATTACCTGTTCAAATCGGCGAACCGTGGAGATACATGGACGCGGCTTGGAGGCGACCTGACGACGGAAGCGGAACGCAACAAGCTGCCGATTTTAGGGAAGGTGCCGGACAAGAATACGTTGTCGCGGCACGACGGAGTGCAGGAATATCCGACGATCACGACGCTGAGCGAATCACCTCTGACGCCGAACGTGCTGTGGGTGGGCACGGATGATGGGAACGTGCAAGTGACGCGTGACGGCGGGAAGGCATGGAGAAACGTTGCGGACAAAGTGCCGGGCGTGCACAAGGGGACGTATGTGAGTCGCGTAGTAGCGTCGAAGAGGGGCGAGGGCGCGGCTTTTGTGACGTTTGATGGACACCGCAGCGACGACTACGGCGTGTACATTTTTGCGACGAACGACTACGGCGAAAACTGGAAGGCGATTCGAAACGGGATTCCGGATTCTGCGGGAAGCGTGCATGTGGTGCGCGAACATCCGCGCAACGCGAACTTGTTATTTGCTGGAACGGAGTTCGGGCTGTGGGTTTCGTGGGACCGCGGCGCCAACTGGACGGCATTCAAAAACAATTTTCCGACGGTGCCGGTGGACGACATCGAAATCCAGGCGCGGGAGAACGATCTGGTGCTGGCGACGCATGGCCGGTCGATCTGGATTTTCGACGACCTGACGCCGCTCGAGAAGATGGATGCGAACATAGCGGCATCGGCGCTGACGTTTTTCACGCCGCGAACAGCGACGACCTGGACGATACGCAATCGCAGGTGGAGCGCAGGCCAGAAAATGTTTACGGCAAAAAATCCGGCGTACGGCGCGCTATTGAGCTACTACTTGAAGGACGCCGTTACGCCGGAAACGCCGAAGAAAGAAGGCGACAAGGACAAGAAGGACGCTGCGGTAGAAAAGCCCAAGGAAGACGCCAAGAGCGACGCAGGTGAGAAAAGAGAAGGAAAAGTCAAAATCACCGTTACAGATAAGGATGGAAAAACAGTCAGGGAATTGGACGGGCCGGCGGCGGCTGGCGTGAACCGGACGAACTGGGATTTGCGATGGACGGCAACCGCTGAGCCAACTGCGGAGCAACTGGAAGCTATAGCCGCTGGATATAGCTTCGGTCCGCGGGGCCCCCTGGTGGAGCCGGGCGAATACACGATCAACATCAAAGCCGGCGACAAGGAGGCGACGCAAAGAGTGACCGTGGAGGGAGACACGCGGGTCACGATTTCTACCGCCGACCGCGCGGCGCGGCGCGAGGCAATCGAGAAGCTCTACGCCATGGGCAAGTCCACCGACAAGGACCGCAGGCTCATCGACGGCATACAAACGGCTTTAACGAACGCGCGCGAGCAATGGAAGAAAGATGCGGGTAAGCCGAATGCCACGAAGATTCCCGAGGACATCGGGAAGGCTGCCGACAAGCTGCAGAAGAAGGTGGACGCCATCGCAGAGAAATACATCCGCCCGCGGCAGGGTCTTGGGAATGCGGGGCCGCCATTCGAATGGAAACCCGACCCGCTGCCTAACCAGGTACAGAATCTTTTGGACGATCTCGATGGTTTTGCCGCAGCTCCAAACGGCCAGCAGATGGAAAAGCTTGCGCAATTGACGGCCCTGGTGAATGATGCTTCGACTGCGGTCAAGAATATTTCCGAAGTGGAGCTTACAGGGCTAAACAAGAAAATGAATGATGCCGGGATTCCGCATATCGTTCCCGCGCCGCCGCGGCCAAGGGGCGGGCCGGGCGGGGAGGAAGAATCGGATCGATAGCGATTGACAGAGCGGTGATTCCAGGCTGGAGATTTTCAACAGGTGGTTGAGTTTTGCTTGGCGAGACGATTGTGAGGAGCGTTCGTCTAAGATTGCCATAGGGTGTGTTGGCTGACTGCGGAAATGCAGTGGCCAGCGCGGTTCCGGCCATATCGTGATTCATTGCCGAATTACAGGAGAGAACGCATGAGCAGGAAGCAGCCTCGTCTGGGCGGTGTGATCGTCTGGTATCTCGTGGGCGTCCTGGTTTTCGCAGGAAT
>CAZGBQ010000152.1:0-2173 GCA_964524045.1 uncultured Acidobacteriaceae bacterium | reverse complement strand
TCCCCCGACGGGAAGACTATCGTGTTCGAGTTGGTCGGCGACATTTACACGCTGCCGATCGAAGGCGGTGAGGCCAAACTAATCGACGGCGGGATGGCTTTCGACAGCCAGCCGAAATTCTCTCCCGACGGCAAATGGATCGCGTTTCTCTCGGACCGCGAGGGCAGCGAGAACGTCTGGATCATGCATCCGGACGGCACGGAGCCCAAGCAAATCTCGAAGGAGGAGAAGGCAGAATTTGCATCGCCGAACTGGACCCCCGATGGGCAGTATATTCTCGTCTCCAAAGCGGGCTTCGGGATCAATACGTTTGAGATTTGGATGTATCACGTCCAGGGCGGTTCGGGCGTTCAGGTAACCAAGGCAAAACCCGCTCCCACAGTACGGCGGCGCGAGCAACTGAACAACTTGGGCGTTTCTGCTTCTGCCGACGGGAAATATTTGTACTACGCGCATCGCGTGGGCGGCTTCACGTACGAAGCGCAGTTTCCCCTTTGGCAAGTGGCGCGGCGGGACCGCAAGACCGGTGACGAAGACGTCCTGATTCAACAACTGGGAAGCAGTGTCCGTCCGGTGCTTTCGCCGGATGGCAACAGCCTGCTGTACGTAACGCGGCACGAGGCGGAAAGCGGCCTGCGGATGCGGAACTTACAAACGGGTGAGGACCGCTGGGTAAAATATCCCATCACGCGTGACGATCAGGAATCGCGCTTTACGCGTGACTTGTATCCCGGTTACGCATTTCTTCCTGGCGGCAAGGAGATCGTCTACAACAACGACGGAAAGATTTACCGGCTGGATATCGCGACGGGCGCGGAAAAGCTGATTCCATTCACTGCGAAAGTTTCGCAGGACTTGGGACCCAAATTGGATTTTCCGCAAAAAGTAGAGGAAGGGCCGGTGAAGGCGCGCTTGATTCAAGATCCTGTCGAGTCTCCCGACGGCAAGCGGCTGGCGTTCTCCGTGTTGACGCATCTTTACGTGATGGATGTTCCCGGTGGGAAACCCCAGCGGCTCACCAGTGGCAATGCCAGGGAGTTTCAGCCGGCTTGGTCGCCGGACGGAAAATCGATCGCGTATGTGACGTGGTCGGCGGGTGGCGGGGGGATTTGGAAAGTGCCGGCGAGCGGAGGCGCGCCGAAGCAGGTGACGCAAACGGCGGCGTTCTACAGTGACGTCGCGTGGTCGCCGGACGGCGAGCGCATCGTGGCGCTGCGCGGTAATGCCTACGACCGCGACAACAGCACTTTTGATTTTGGAATTGCGGGCAGTCCCGATTTGATTTGGCTTTCCGCGGACGGTGGCCCGGCAAACCTGATTATTCCGGCCCGCGGCGCGGGCAAGCCTCACTTCACGAACGAGAAAGACCGGATCTATCTTTACACACAAGGCGGGTTGATTTCACTGCGCTATGACGGCACGGACCGCCGTACGCATTTGCAGGTGAAGGCGCCGCCTTTGGGCTTTTCCGACGAACCTGGTCCCGCTGACAACGTCATGGTCAGCCCAGATGGAAACTGGGCCCTGGCCCACATCTTGAATCAGCTCTATGTGATGGCCATGCCGGTCGTCGGCGGTGAGGCACCTACAATCATGGTGAACGCCGCTTCCGTTCCCTTGAAGAAAGTAACCGATATCGGCGCTGACTATTTTGCGTGGGCGGACGGCGGGAAGACGATCACCTGGGCCGTGGGCGCGAGCCTCTTCCGCCAGCCGCTTTCGTCGATCAGTTTTGAGCCTCCCAAGGAAGAAAAAAAGGAAGGGGAGAAAAAAGAGGGCGCCAAGGAAGAAGGCGATAAGAAGACCGTCGCGTCAGCAGATGGGCAGAAAAAAGAGGAAGCCAAGAAGGAAGAAGAGAAGAAGCCGGAGAAGTTCAAGGAGCAGGACAAGTCCGTGGAAGAGTTTGCGGTGAACCTGGAATTTCCGCGGAAGACACCCAAAGGCACGATAGTGCTTCGCGGCGCGACGGTCATCACCATGAAGGGCGAAGAAGTGCTGAAGAACGCAGACATCGTGGTGGAGAACAACCGGATCAAGAGCGTGGGCGCAAGAGGTGGCGTGCCGGCAGGCGCAAAAGTATTCAACGTCAGCGGCAAAACAATATCGCCCGGTTTCGTGGACACCCACGCGCACTGGTTCGAGATTCGGCGCGGCATCCTGGACACGCAGAACT
>CAZGBQ010000151.1:5808-9493 GCA_964524045.1 uncultured Acidobacteriaceae bacterium | reverse complement strand
CTCCGTTGAAGCCGTCGCCCACCCATCCGGCCGCCGACCAGACGTTGCCATCGGTGTCGCAACGGATGCCGTCCGAAGAGCCGGGGGCTAAGTCGGCAAATAGCCGACCATTTTTCAGCTTCGCCCTATCCTCGACATCGTAGACGCGGATCGGATGCGGATCGCCCGGATGTTTGGGCGCGCCCGTGTCTACGATGTAGAGTTTCTTCTCGTCCGGCGAAAAGCAGATGCCGTTGGGCTTGTCCATGTCCGTCGCCACGACCTCCGCTTCGTGCGTTTTCGGGTCGAGCCGGTAAACGTTGGCGGGCAACTCGAAAGCAGCTTTGTGGCCTTCGTAGTTGGACATGATGCCGTACCCGGGATCGGTGAACCAAATAGCGCCGTCGGAATGCACGGCCAGATCGTTCGGAGCGTTGAGTTTTTTGCCCTGGAAGCTGTCCATCAGCACGGTGATGGAGCCGTCGTATTCCGTGCGCGTGAGGCGGCGCATGTCGTGCTCGCAAGTGAGCAGGCGGCCCTGGCGGTCGCGACAATTGCCGTTGCTGTTGTTGGACGGGCTGCGGAACACGCTGACTTCTCCGGTGTCTTCCAGCCAGCGCAAAATACGGTTGTTGGGAATGTCGCTGAAGAGAAGATAGCGGCCGTCGCCGAACCAAACCGGCCCTTCGGCCCAGCGCGCGCCGGTCCACAGGCGCTCGACGGCCGCGTTGCCCACGCGGTACTTGGCGAAGCGCGGATCAAGCACTTCCATCGCTGGATCGGGGTAGACAACGGGATTCTTTCGTTCCTGTGCGGCGGTCCCCGTTAAGGCGGCCTCCGAAAAGGGCGTGAACGTAAGGGCTGCCGCGGCACCCGCCGTGAAACTCATGAACGTGCGTCTTTGCATGCTTCACTCCAATGTGGAATGGTCTGGCGCAATGTATCACGGGTAAGGCGCCTGGAGTCCAGCGTGGAGTGTTCGCTCCGAGTAGCGTAAAATGTTCGAGCCTGGCACGGAAAGACGAGAGGAAGAACGGGTCTAAAGGCAACAGCGGTAAGTGAGGAGTTTGTGAGAATTTTGTTTGTGGCGTCTGAGGGGCTTCCTTTTTCGAAGACGGGTGGCTTGGCGGACGTGGTGGAAGCGCTGCCGAAAGCGCTGACCGCGCTGGGCTACGAAGTGGCCGTGGTGTTGCCGCGCTACAGAGGAACGCAAACAACGGCGGCGGTGATTCCGAGCCTGACGATTCCGATGGGCGGCCCACGGCTGCGGTTTCCAGCGATTGCCGACGGCGCGCTGCTGGACGGCGTGCGTTATTTCTTTGTCGATGATCCGGCGTATTTTGACCGCGAGGGATTGTACGGCAGCGGCGGAAAAGACTATCCGGACAACGCGGAACGCTACGCGGAGTTTTCCCGCGCGGCGATCGAAGTCGCAAAGCACATTTGGCCCACCGACGTGTTTCATTGCCACGACTGGCAGACCGCGCTGGTGCCCGTGCTGCTGCGGACGTCGTACGGCGACGACCCGCTGGTGAAGAACATACCGGTGGTTTTTACGATTCACAATATGGGGTATCACGGGCAGTTCACTGTGGATGTGCTGGACCGCGTGGGAATCCCGCGGGCACTGTTCCATCCCGATGGGCTTGAGTTTTGGGGGAACGTGAATCTGTTGAAGGGCGGACTCGTTTATTCGGATTATTTGACCACGGTGAGCCGGAAATATGCGCAAGAGATTCAGACACCGGAATTCGGCCACGGATTGGATGGCGTGGCGAGGAGCCGTTCGGACCGGCTGGTGGGGATTTTGAACGGAGTGGACTATACGGCGTGGAATCCAGCGAAAGATGAGCAGATTGCCGCGCGATATTCGGCAAAGGATTTGAGCGGCAAGCAGGTTTGCAAGAAAGATTTGTTGGACGCGTTTGTGTTGCCTCAGGAACATTTGGATACGCCGGTCATTGGAATCGTGTCCCGCCTCACCGACCAAAAGGGATTCGATTTGATCGCGGAAAAAGCGCACGAGCTGATGAAGGAAGATGTGGCGCTGGTGGTGTTGGGAACGGGCGACCGGAAGTACGAAGAGTTGTTCCATGCTCTGGCGTCAGCGTATGCCGGCCGCGTGGGCGTGAAGATTGCCTACGATAACGCGATGGCGCACAAAGTAGAAGCCGGCGCGGACATGTTTCTGATGCCGTCGCGTTACGAGCCGAGCGGGTTGAATCAGATGTACAGCCTGAAGTATGGTACGGTGCCGATCGTGAGAGCGACCGGAGGGCTGGACGACAGCATCGAGCCGTTCGACGTGGAGCATGGCACGGGAACCGGCTTCAAGTTCTACGAGTACTCCGGAGAAGCGCTCTTGTACGCGGCGCGCCAGGCGTTGCATCATTACATGGATGAGCGGATCTGGAAACGGATCCAGTTGAACGGAATGGCGAAGGATTTTTCCTGGAAGAAACCGGCATCCGAGTACGCAAAGCTGTACGAAGCGGCGCGGATAGCGCGTGGCTTTGCGCCGACAATGGAAAGCCCCGATAAGGACGCCGAGGGGGCAGGAAAACCGGGCCGGGGAGCAGCAAAAGCAGCTCAGGCCACGGCACAGGCGGGGCAGGCGCCTCAACCCTCGGGGCCAGCCGGGCGAAACCAAAAGCCTGCTGGGACATCTAATTAAGCTGAAAAAGGAGAATTAGGCGGCGGCCAGACTGGCTAGCCGCTGAGAATAAGAATATGGCTGACAATTCAATTCCGGCAGTGACGGACGGAAATTTCGAGACCGAGGTGCTGGCCGCTAGTAATTCCACACCGGTGATGGTGGACTTTTGGGCCGAGTGGTGCCGCCCTTGTCACATGCTTGCCCCCACGGTCGCAGAGATCGCCCACGACTATGAAGGCAAACTGAAAGTGATGAAACTGAACGTGGACGAAGCAATGAATTCCGCGGGGCGCTACAACGTTCGGGGAATTCCTACGCTGCTGGTGTTCAAGAACGGGCAGGTTGTGGAGCAGATTGTGGGCGCGGTGCCGAAGGAACACATCACGCGGGCGTTGGATCGCCACCTAGCTTAATTTTTTGAGACCCACCTGGACAGAGGACGTGCCGCGAATCGAAAGCGGCACGTTTTTCTTTTGTTTAAGGGAGTTTGGGGGCGGAAGTCGAGCGAGGCCAACTTGCATGAAAAAATCTCCTGAAAGCAATCTGGTCCGCTGTCATTGGGCGCAAAGCGAGTTGAACATTCCCTATCATGACGAGGAGTGGGGCGTGCCTGTGCACGATGAAAGGAAATGGTTTGCGTTTTTGATTTTGGAGGGTGCTCAGGCGGGATTGAGTTGGGACACGGTCCTGAAGAAGCGCGCGCGGTACCAGGAAGTGTTCGATGGATTCGATCCGGAGCGAGTCGCGCGATACGACAAGAAGAAAGTACGCGCACTGTTGCGTGACGAAGGCATCATCCGGAACAGATTGAAAATCGAAGCAACGATTGGGAACGCAAGGGCGTTTTTGGACGTGCAGGAAGAGTTCGGATCGTTTGACCGCTACGTCTGGCGATTTGTGGATGGACGACCGAAACAGAATGCCTGGAAGACACACAAGAGAGTGCCGGCGAAGACGCCGCAGTCGGACGCCCTGAGCAAAGACTTGCAGAAGCGCGGATTCCGCTTTGTGGGCTCGACCATTTGCTACGCGCTGATGCAAGCCACGGGC
>CAZGBQ010000151.1:0-5708 GCA_964524045.1 uncultured Acidobacteriaceae bacterium | reverse complement strand
AGAAATTGCCGTTCTTAGTGCAATCCAAAGAAGTTAAGGGGAAGTGAGCGATACGTCGCGGAAGTGTGGACAGGGAAAGTGCGAACAGGGAAAGGGTCCGCATGAAATCGGTGGTGGTGGTGGGGGCGCAGTGGGGGGACGAAGGCAAGGGCAAAGTCGTCGACTATCTATCCGGCTCGTTTGACTACATCGCGCGCGTTGCCGGCGGCCACAACGCCGGTCATACGGTCATCATCGGAAAAGACCGTTACGTACTGCAGCTGATTCCTTGCGGAATTCTGCGGCCGAAGCGTCACGCGGTGATTGGGACGGGCGTGGTGATCGATCCGGCTGCGTTAGTGGCCGAGGTAGAGACGCTTGCGAAAGAGGGAATCGATGTAAACGGACGGTTGCACGTGAGCAACCGCGCCCACTTGATTTTTCCCTACCACCGGGAGCTGGACAAAGCAGCGGAAGCAGCGCGGGGCGCCAACAAAATTGGCACGACTTCGCGCGGCATCGGGCCGGCTTACGAAGACAAAATGGCGCGGCGCGGCCTGCGCATGTGCGATTTGCTGGAGCCGGAGCGGTTTCGGAAGAAGGCCGCGCATGTCGTCGCCGAGAAGAATCGGCTGGCGAAGGGCGCGTATGGAGCCGACATCGATTTCTCACGTGAAGTGGAAGAGACCCTGAAGCTGGGCGAAAGGATTCGCGCGTACATTTGCGATACGGCCGAGCTCTTAAACGGCGCTCTCGCGGAAGGCAAGTCCGTGCTGTTCGAAGGCGCGCAAGGCACGATGCTGGACATTGACCACGGCACGTATCCGTTTGTCACTTCCTCAAGCGCCACTTCCGGCGGTGCTGCAACCGGCGTGGGCGTTCCGCCGACGAAGATCAAGCACGTACTGGGAATTTCCAAGGCCTACACGACGCGCGTTGGCAGCGGTCCGTTTCCCACAGAGATGCCGGACCTGGATGCGCAAGAAGTGCGCGACCGTGGGAAGGAATTTGGCGCCGTGACCGGCAGGCCGAGGCGGTGCGGCTGGCTGGACTTACAGGTGCTGCGCTACGCGAAAATGATCAATGGCATCGATTCGCTGGTGATCACGAAGTTGGATGTCTTTGATACGCAACGCGAGATTCAAGCGTGCGTGGGCTACAGGTACAAAGGGAAGCCATTGAACGAAATGCCCGCGCTGGCCGAAGAGTACGAGCACGTTACTCCCGAATACAAGACACTCCCAGGTTGGTGTGTGTCCACTTACGGAATGAAAAACGGCGAGAAGCTGCCCGCGGCCGCGTTGGATTATCTGCGATTCATTTCGGACTTTCTGCAAGTGGAGATTGGTATGATTTCCACGGGGCCCGAGCGCGACGCCACGATTGTGCCCGCGGGGACGCTGTTGTCACGATGGCTTTAGAAAAAGAGTGATTGGTGATTCGTGACTTGTGGGACCTTCCCATCCGGGCTTGCGTAAGCTGGAATGCTCACCTTTGAAGCTGCACGTCGAAAAGTAATCGAACAGATTGGCAAAACTACAGGTGTTCGTTCGAGCCAGACGGTGAACGTGTGGGACGCGCTCGGAATGGTGCTGGCGCAGGAAGTGAAAACGGATCGAGAGTATCCGCCGTTTAACCGCTCCACGCGCGACGGCTATGCAGTGCATTCGAAAGAAGTCGCGCCGGGGGCGCAACTCAAGTGCGTGGGGGAAATCAAAGCCGGCGATACCGTCACCGAGGCGCTGGCAGCGGGGACCTGTGTACAGATCATGACCGGAGCAGCAGTGCCCGCGGACGCGGATGCAGTAGTGATGATCGAGCACACGCAGCGCGACGGTGATCTCGTGCGATTTGAGCGAGGAGCGCAGGCCGGGCAAAACGTCGTAGCGCGGGGAAGCGAGGCACGCGCTAGTCAAACTATCCTGCAGCCGGGAATGCGGCTGGGATTCGCGGAGTTGGCGCTGGCCGCGCAGGTTGGCGTAGTGCAATTGCAATGCACGAAGCGCCCGCGCGTGGCCATTTTGTCGACTGGCGACGAAGTTGTCCTGATCGATCAGCAGCCGGGCGAATTCCAGATTCGCAACAGCAATAGCGTTTCGCTGGCAGCGCAAGTTCGCATCGCTGGCGGAGAACCCGTGGTTCTGGGCAATGCTGCGGACCGCACCGATGACTTGGGCGAGAAAATCGAGCATGGCCTGCGGGAAGACATTCTGGTTTTGTCCGGCGGGGTCTCGATGGGGAAGTACGATCTCGTCGAAAGCGTCCTGAAGGCACTTGGCGCGGAGTTTTTCTTTGATGCCGTCGCAATTCGGCCTGGGAAGCCTGCTGTGTTTGGGATTTGCAGGGGTAAGCCGGTGTTCGGTTTGCCGGGGAATCCTGTCTCGACCATGGTGACCTTTGAATTGTTCGTCGCGCCCGCAATTGATTTGCTTAGCGGCGCCCAAGCACGTGCTCTGCCTCTGCTCCAGGCACAGCTCGCAGAACCGCTAAATGAGCGGCCAGGCCTTACGCATTTCCTGCCAGCGCGCATAGAATGGCGAGGCGCGGCGCCCATGGTGAAGGCGCTGAAATGGCAGGGCTCCGGCGACATTGCAGCTTTGGCCAACGCCAATTGTTTCCTGGTGGTCCCCGCCGAGCGAGGGGAGATTGCCGCTGGAGAAAATGTTTCCGTGCTGTTAAGAAAGGATGTTGTTTAAGCCCGCGCTTATGGCGAAGCTGTCTCATTACGGCGCGAAAGGCGAAGTCCGAATGGTCGACGTGTCGGCTAAAGCGGTCACAACGCGGACGGCAGTGGCGCATGGTTTTGTGAAGATGAAACCGCACGTGGTGCAAACCGTGCGCCGCCTAAAAAACCCCAAAGGGAACCCGCTTGAAGTGGCCCGGATCGCGGGAATTGCTGCAGCTAAACGCACCGCGGAGTGGATACCTCTTTGTCACCCTCTGCCGCTCACACACATTGATGTGACCGCACGGCTGTGCAAAAATGGCGTGGAAGTACGTTCCGTAGTGACTGCGGCAGCGCAGACGGGCGTGGAAATGGAAGCCTTGGTTGCCGTGGCCGCCGCGGCCCTCACGGTGTACGACATGTGCAAGGCCCTCGATAAAGGAATGGAAATCACGGACATCGTGCTCCTCGAGAAGACTGGCGGGAAAAGCGGGGATTTCCGCCGCGCGGCGGCTGCAAAGGGGCACGGCCGATGAGCACCACAGGCAGCAAATCGGTTAAGCTGCTGCTGGCGGAAGACAATCCCCTGGTGAGCGATTTGATTTTCAAGGGGCTGGACCCGTTCTGTGAAGTCGAGGTTTGCAAAGACGGCGCCGATGCGCTTCTTAAGGTCGTGGACTCTCCTCCAGACGTGATTCTCTGCGATTACAAGATGCCGGGTTTGGACGGCCGTCAACTTTTTGAAAAGCTGCGCGCGCGTGAGGCGACTCGCCACATCCCGTTCCTTTTCATGGCCAGCCGGCCCGACATAGAAGAACGACTGAGACCGCTGGTGGATGGCGTCGAAGACTTCATCACCAAGCCGTTTTTGATCAAGGATCTGGTTCGAATCGCGAAGAAGGTGGTTGACCGGCTGCATCTCGAAAAGCTGCAGAAGCGCGCCAAGCGTCCTGGCGTTATCCAGGGGCGTCTGGAAGAAATGAGCATGATCGACCTCATGCAATCGCTCGAGATGGGGCAAAAGTCCTGCCGTCTGGTTGTTCACAGCGACGGCGTGCAGGGAGAACTCTACTTCGCCGGCGGGCAATGCCGCGACGCCAAAGTCGGCAAAACGGAAGGCGACGACGCTGTCTACAAAGTGGTGCTGTGGAGCGCTGGCGATTTTGAGATTGACTTCAACGCCGCGAATGCTTCCACGCGCACAACCACCACAAAAAACACCACAGGCCTGCTGATGGAAGCGATGCGTCTGATGGATGAAGCCAATCGCGATCGCGATCCTGTGACGACGCAGTGACTTTCCCGAAAAACCCCGCTTCATGCGCGTAGCCGTCCTCACCATAAGCGACAGCGTGGCCAAGGGCGAGCGCGAGGATCGCTCGGGTCCTGCTGTCGTGGCCGCCTGCCGGGGACTGGGCTGGGAAGTCACTTCGGCTTTGCGCATTTCTGATGATCCGGCGGGAATTCGCGAACAGTTGCGCGAATTGGCCGATTCCGGCCGCGTCGATGTGTTGCTGACCACGGGCGGGACCGGTATTGGACCGCGCGATAATACCCCAGAGGCGACACTGGCTGTGGCCGACCGCATTGTCCCGGGAATCTCCGAAGAAATGCGCCGCAAAGGATTGGAACATACACCGACAGCCGTGCTGTCGCGCGGAACCGCGGCGGTAAGACACAAGACACTCATCGTAAATTTGCCGGGAAGTCCGAAGGGCGCGACCGAATCGCTTGATGCGGTGGCACACCTGCTGCCCCATGCCGTAAAGGTCCTTCACGGCGCCCGCCACGATTGATTCTATTTCCGAGGAATTACAGGAAGAACAATTCGGGACGGGTGTTCCTTGCTGTGGAGGACCCGAATCTCGCAGGGGACCGCGCGCGAGGTCGTTGACTCAGAAGCGCCGGTTTGCAGGTTGCGAGAAAAGTGCGGGAAGAAAGCGCCGGAGATTTGCGCACGAATGCGGTGGCCGGCGAGGAACGTGTTGCTGGTCAGCAAGCGATCCAGATTCATGCGGAAGGCTTTTCGAGGCTCGAGAAATTCAGGCTGGCGAGATTCGTTGCGGTAGCTGGCACGGAGAACGTCGAGCCCCGGACTCATCAGATTGAAAGCGGTGCCGTCGGGTGCCACATCGAGAAGCCGCACCCAAAGATCGAGATCGCGGCAACCCGCCGAAAGATAAATCTCCGCACGAACGGGTCCGGTGACTTCCAAGCTTGCCGGGAGGGGGTCGCTATCAAAGACCAGCGTGTCGCTGCGTCCGGCCAGCGAACGATAGTCGTGCGCTCCATAGGCCGTGTATGGATCGGTGAGCGGGTTGCCCGGGTCCGAGCGAAAAGTGGAATCAGGATAGGCGCTGTTGCCAGTGGAGCGCACTAGATTTCCTATCCTGTCGTCTGCGGTCTTGGAAGCTAAGTAGAACGATTCCTCGCGGGCGCGCTTGAGAGGCCACGCGTCTTCATCGCGCCAGACGTTTTCTCCCATGACAAAGACCCGCACGCGGCTGTCCCGGTCGGCGCCGTTGTACATCCCCCGAACATAGTGGTCCATCCAGCGGAGAATGAGTTCGTCGTAGTCGATTGCTGCGGAAGGACCGAATTCGCGTTCGCCGGAGCGGGATACTTCTTGGCCGCCATGCGTCCAGGGTCCGATGACCGTGCGCGTTCGAGGATCTTTCTCTTTGCTGCAGGCTGCGAGGAGGCCGTTGAAATTCGTTGTGGCGCCGTCGGGCCCGTAAGCCTCGTCATACCATCCCGAGAGGTTCAGAACCGCGGCATGGACATGGTCGTATTTGTTGCGGAGTTCGGCCCAGTCCCACCATGGATCGGACGCGGGATGCGAGAGCCACTCGTAATAGAAGGGCGAAACATTTTTCAGATCAGGAAGGTCCTTTAGGGGAAGAAACTCCTGTAATCGCCGGCGTTCTTGCTCCCAGGCGGCGGCCGCTTCTTTGTGGGTTCGGGGGCCGGGAAGATCCTTCCTGCGGCGGATATCGGGAGCGATGTTGAACCAGATCCAATCGAGCCAGGAGCCATCAAAGACGCCACCGGAATAGAAAAAATT
>CAZGBQ010000150.1:2992-9621 GCA_964524045.1 uncultured Acidobacteriaceae bacterium | reverse complement strand
GGCAGGCTGCATGCCACTTCGGACGCGGTGCGCACGGCCGCTGCGACCGTTGCGGTGGCGATAGCTGGCGAGTCGGGAGCCCGTCGGCGCTGTTCCATGTAGGGAAACTGATAGCGGAGTGTGGCGATGTTCACGGCAGCCAACTCCTGAGCCAGCTTCTCCAGGAAGGGATGGCGCATACCCGCGCCTGCGCCATGAGCTAGAAGCAAAAGCCAGCGCGATTGCGCAGGGCGCAGGAGTAGCGCCGAAACGTCGCAGTTACCCTCGACATGAATCCGGACTTCTTCGCTCTCGGACACTTCGCCGTAATCTTAGCAAAAGAGAGAAGGCCACGACTCCAGAAGTGTGCCGTGGACAGCTCACGAATGTTGGGTGCTTTGACAAATCTGGAATAGGATACTGGCGTGAAGGAGACCCGGCCCCTCAACAAAGCGACCTCGCTGCGCTGGCAGTGGAAAGCGCTTATCCCCCTGATTGGCGTCCTGCTGCTCGGCTTGCTCGCCTTCCAGGCAATCGTGCAGGCGCTCGGCATTCCCAACGGTCATTGGATTTTGCTGGTGGCCGCGGCGGGCGCCGTAGCGATTTGTTTTGTAACGCTCTCGGTGCAGCTGGTGCTGGTCGAGCGCCCGTTGGAAGAATTGAAGAGAGTTATCCGCCGCGTCCGCGAAGGAGACTTGGCGCCCAGAGTGGAGTTCGCCAAGCGAAACGACGACGTCGGGCAATTGGGCTGTCAATTCAATGAGATGATTCAGGAGCTGGCGGCGAATCGCGCGGAGATCGAGCGTTTGCACCAGCAGGAAATGGCGCGTGCCGAGCATTTGGCGACCATCGGCGAGCTGGCGGCCGGACTGGCGCACGAGATTCGCAATCCGCTGGCGGGAATCGCGGGAGTGGTGGAGGTGATGGGGCGGGAATTGCCGCCGGGAAGCTCAAGCCGCGACGTTCTGCCTGAAGTTCAGGACGAAATCAACCACATTCAGGCGATCCTGAGCGATCTGCTGGCGTATGCGAGGCCGCGGCAACCTGATTTTCATCCCGCAGACTTGAATGCCACGATCGAGCAGGCGGTATTTCTGGCGCGCCAGCAAGTGCGGACCAAGCCGATTGAAGTTGCCTTCGAGGCGTGCAGAGAGCTGCCCCAAGTGGTGCACGATCCAGTACAAATTCAACAGGTGGCGTTGAATTTGCTGCTCAATGGGATTCAGGCGATCCACGGGCAAGGAAAGGTTGCCGTAAGCGTGCGGCGGGAAGTTCAGTTTGCGGTCGTGCGCATCAACGATACGGGGAAGGGGATTGCGCGCGAGGCTTTGGCCAAAATCTTCAAACCATTTTTCACGACACGGAAAGAAGGCACTGGTCTAGGTCTGTCGCTTTCCCAAGGCATTGTGGAGTCACATAGAGGAAGAATCGAAGTGACGAGCGAACTCGGGCACGGAGCCCAATTCGACGTCTGGCTTCCGATCGAACGGAAGGATGGCAAGCATGCAAATGCCTGAGGCAGAGTGATAGAGTACACGGAATGGCGCAGAAGAAAATACTGATCGTGGATGACGAAAAACTGGTGCGCTGGGCGCTGGCGAAGAAGTGTGCCGAGCTTGGATATCAGAGCATGGAGGCGGCCGACGGAGAAGAAGCGCTGCACCTGCTGCAGAGCGAGCCGCCCGATGCGATTCTGCTGGATGTGCGCCTGCCCGGGCAAAGCGGCATTGAGGTGCTGGAAAAGCTGAAGCAAAACGGCGAAACCCGCACGGTCATCATGATGACGGCCGATCCGCAATTGGAAGACGTGAAAGCAGCCCTGCGGCTAGGCGCGTACGATTTCGTGAGCAAGCCGATCAACTATGAGGAGCTTGGCGTCACGCTGCAGAACGCGCTGGAAGCGGGAGCGCTGCGCACGGAAGTTGAGTCGCTGCGCGGCGAGGTGCGGCGGCGCGCGGGTTATCACGAGGTGATAGGCGTGTCGCGCAAGATGACCGAGCTGATGAAGTTCGTGCAGAAAGTGGCGGCCAGCGAAGCCAGCACGATTCTGATTCAGGGAGAGAGCGGTACGGGGAAAGATCTGATCGCGAAAGCAATTCACTATCAGAGCGCTCGCAAAGACAAACCGTTCGTGGCGATCAATTGCTCGGCGATTCCGGAAACGCTGATGGAGGCGGAGCTGTTCGGGCACGAGCGAGGCGCGTTCACCGACGCGAAGGCCATGAAGAAGGGGTTGTTCGAAGTGGCCGACGGCGGCACCCTTTTTCTGGACGAGATTGGCGAACTCTCGCCCCTATTACAGGCAAAGCTCCTCCGCGTGCTGGAAGATCAGGTAATCCGCCGAGTGGGCGGAGTGCGCGACATTCAGGTGGACGCACGCGTGATCGCTGCTTCGAATCGCGATTTGGAACGCGCGGTTCGCGAGAGTCACTTTCGCCAGGATTTGTATTACCGGCTGGCCATCATTTCCATTTTTCTGCCGCCGCTGCGCGAACGAAAAGAAGATCTCCCCGCGCTCGTGGATTTTTTCCTCGACCATTACAACCGCAAGTTCCGGAAGTCTGTGCAGGGGCTGACCGAAGAAACGAAGCGGCTGCTGATGAATTACAGCTGGCCGGGGAATGTGCGCGAACTGAAGAATGCGCTGGAACGCGCCATGATTCTGGAAGATGGCCCGGCGCTTAAACCCGATGATTTGCCATTTGCGGTAGCCAGCGGGCGCAGCGGCACCACGCCAAGCGCGACGACCGCGATGGAGGCCAGCGCTTCCCTTACGCAAGAGCCCATCGAAGGCGGGTCCAACCGGCGGTTGCCGGCGCTTTCCATTCCCGATGGGGGAACGTCGCTTGAAGATATCGAGCATGTCCTCGTCGAAATGGCTTTGCGGCAGTCCCACGGCAACCAGATCAAAGCCGCCAAGCTGCTGGACATCAGCCGCGATGCACTGCGCTACAAAATGAAAAAATTTGGTCTGGCCCACGGCGAAGAAGAGCAACAACCTTCCACCACGCATTCATGAAAAGAGGCTAGCGAATCCTTGGATTCGCGACTGTCTCGTGCGATTCTCTACCGCGCTGCCTGGCTTTACCGTCCAGAGCCTTTGCTCTCTTGACAAAAGCTCTCGCAGAAGTCGGCACGCCAGAAAGCAGATCCGTAAACCACTCAGCGGTTAGCTCGTTAACAGGGACACCCGGTCCGCGAGAAAACGTAGCGGAACTACTGTCCTAAGACTGTACTAATGGCCCGTTGCCTTTGCTGCTCACCGGCATACTCTGTTCTACAGAGGGCGGATCGGATTCCTTGGACACCGGGGAGTTTGGCGCGAGAGGTGCTTCGCAGCCCGGCTGAGGATGGGCCAAATCGGGCGTCAGGCGCCAGACACGGTAGGCTCGCATCCTAAGAGTTACGTTGGCTGGTTCTACTATATGTTGCTGATTCTGTTTTGTTTATTTGCCCGTTTGGCTGGTTTAACCTGTATATGTTTTGCTCCGCTGCTTTCCGTGCAGAAACGCGGTCAGTGGGGCGTGAGAGTGATAGGAGGAACGAGTGTCACTCCTTAGATTCCGCCGATGGCATGTAGCGCAGGCAAGATGGCGCAACTCTCTGAGATTTGCGATCTCACTTCTTCCCCTTGCCATAGGGTTGTCAATCCCTGCACAAGCCGCCACCTACTACGCTTCTCCCAGCGGTTCTGACTCTAACAGCGGCACGAACCCGTCCGCACCGTGGAAGAACTGCCCGGGCATGAACGCCTACAGCGGATCGGGCTCCTTGAAGGCGGGCGACGTAGTTAATTTCGATAGCGGCGGGACTTGGCTGACGACGGGCGCCTGGGGGCTTTCCATCGTGGGTGGAGTCAAGTACATCGGGGACACCTGGCCTTCCGCAGGCTCGCGCGCGACCATCCGCCTAAATGCTCAGCCGACTGACCCGTACGGGGTGGTCGATTGGCGGCGAGACGATGCCACGACGCCGACCACCTTGCAAGGCTTCGACCTCGATGCCAACCACTTTTACAGTGACGGAGTGAGCGTGAATCACGCGCACTATTTGACTCCCTTACTGGGAGCCCTTAAGACGATCAGCAACGTCGTCGCGCATAACGTGGCCAGCACGGCCTCGGCAGGCCAGTTCGCTTACGGCATTATTGTCAGCAACCATGCAGGGACAGGCGGGCAGGTTTCCAACGTGCTCGTCCAGAACTCCATCGTTCACGACATCTCCCGCGATGGTCTACTCATGTATCCCGGGGACGAAAATCAGCAATGCACGGTCTCGAACGTCACCTTCCGCAATAACGTGGTCTACAACGTTGGGCAGGACACCTCTTATGGCAGCGGATCGCCGATCGTGGTAAAGGGGCAAGTCACCAACGGCGTTGTTGAGTACAATTACGTCTATGGTCCCGGCGCGCCCGATAAGTACGGGGCGGGCATTTTCCTGGACTCGAACCAGACGAATCCGGGTACCGGCATGTCCAACATTCACGTTCGCTATAACATCGTCAACTGGAATTTGGTGAGCGGCGGGATCCGCCTTTATTCCTCCTCGGACCCGAGCTCCAAGGATGTCAGCATCTACGGCAATATGGTTTATAACTCGACGGCGAACGGCGGGTTCGTCATCAACGGAGACCTCAAGGGCACCAACAGCATCCGGCTCTACAACAACACGTTTTACAATGCCCCTATCGCGGTGACGTCGTCGTCAGCGAGCTATTCCCTGTTCGATGTGCGGAACAATATTGTCTACTATCCCGGCGGCACGGCGATCAGCGGATCAGGTTTCTTCACCACAAACTCCAACAACCTGACGGCATCGCCCTCTTTTAAGAACACGGCGAACCTGCCCACCGGATTTACCGGGACATATGGAACAAATTTGGCGCCCAACGCCGATGGCTTGAGCCTGGCAGCAGGTTCTTCTGCCATAGGCGCGGGCGTCGCGTTGGCTAGCCCCTACAACGGAAGTATCAATTCGGTGACGCGGCCGGCCGCGGGCCCTTGGGACCTTGGCGCTTATGCGACTTCTTCTTCCGCAACGCTGCCTGCGCCGCCAACCGGCTTGCAGGCGATCGTCAACTAGTGACTTGACGACATTCCTGGCAGATCAAAGACGTTCCGCAACCTCAACGCGGACCTGATCATGTGCTCGCGAGAATGAATACGGGCGGCATCTGCTACCGACTGCCATTGCCGCTTGGAACCTTCCACGAACCAGGAATACTGTGCCAGCAGCAAAACAATCCGGTTTTGCTATAGAATTCCAGGGCAGGATCCAGCCTCAACAAAGACCACATGGCTTGATTGGAGGTTACGATGAGTTATGCAGCATTCAGGGCTTCCAGTGAGAGGGCGCGCGCGTCAAATGTCATCTGGCGAACCATTTTTACAGGCGCAACGCTTGGCGCTCTCTTCTTCCTGACGTCCTGCGCGAATAAACAGGCTTCCGGGCAACATGCAACCATTTTGATGCGGGATGGCACGACGCTAACCGGCACGGTCACGGCGACTTCGCCGTCGGAAATCACATTGACGGGCGACGACAACGCGACCCATACCGTTCCGATGGCGCAGGTGAAATCGATTGAGTATGACGACACGGCGGCAGCGCAAGGTTCGGCGAGCGAAAGTCCTGCCGCCAACAGCGGTGGAGCGGCGCCAACGCGGCGCGCCTCCAATGCCGTGCACGAACATCACTACCATCCGACCCAGACGGAGATTCATACCAAGACGTATGTGCTGCCCGTCGGCACCAAGGTTTCCGTACGAACCGAAGACACGATCGACTCAACCAAAGCCGCCGAAGGCCAAACCTACGCGGCCGAAGTCTCCGACGACGTTCTAGACGGCAACGGCGATGTGGCCGTTCCTCGTGGATCGAACGCTCAGATCGTCATCCGATCGGCTTCGAAGGGTGGAAAGATTCGCGGCGCTTCCGATCTCGTGCTGGACCTTCAATCGATTTCCGTTGAGGGCCAGCAATATTTAGTTAGCACCACCGACCTGCAACAAAAAGGCAAGCAAGGGGTTGGCGCGAACAAGCGAACCGCCGAATACACAGGGGGTGGAGCCGCGCTTGGCGCCATTATCGGAGCCATTGCGGGCGGCGGGAAAGGCGCGGCAATCGGAGCCGGAGCCGGCGCGGGGGGCGGCGCGTTGACTCAGGTCCTGACGAAGGGCGGTTCGATCAAAGTGCCGGCGGAGACGGTGCTGACCTTCCAGCTCGACAAGCCCGTGAAGATCGTAGAGGCCAAGTGACGGGGAGCTGCCGTACTACATTACAAGTGAAGGAATTTTAGCTTAACGCACAGAGTACGGTGTGGTGAGAAAGCGCGATTCAGCGTGAAAAGACTCAACGCGGCGAGCGCTGCGTTTGCGCAGCAAGACTCGAGATCAAGATAAGCAGTTGAAAGCAGTGCAGATAGAAGCCCGCCAGCGGCGGTTCCGTTTGGAACTGAATTTGCCCTTTATGAGGTTGCTCAGGGGCCGGCAATGGAGCGATTGCCGGCCTTCTGAACGGTGGGCGTCCTTTCTGCGACGGCGGGCAGGCGGTGAAGCTCGAAAGGATACGGCACAGAATCGGACGCCCGCGATTTAGCCAGGAAAACCCCCAGTTTCCTGCTAACTGAAATTGAGTCAGGCAGCGGC
>CAZGBQ010000150.1:0-2892 GCA_964524045.1 uncultured Acidobacteriaceae bacterium | reverse complement strand
TCTGGAACACTGCGTGCATCCCTCTCAGTATCTACAACAGAAAACTACTGAGCGCGAATCGCATGCAAATCGAATGAAGGAGGATGTCATGACACAGGTAATGGAGCCCCAGGCGAAGCAGGAATCTTTGGCCAAGGTCACGCTCTCAAAGATTCTAGTCACTACGGATTTTTCGCCGGAATCGGAGCGGGCGCTGGAGTACGCGTTGGCGCTCGCGCGGCGCTATGATGCGCGCATTTATCTGGCGCATGTGATGGTGCCGGATACGTTCCTGTACGCCGAGCCCGCGCTGGCCGAGTCGACGTACGAGAAAATGCGCCAGGCGGCGGAACAGGGCATGGCGGACATTCTGATTTCGGGAAAGCTTCGCGGCATTCCGCATGAAGTGCTACTCGAAGAAGGGAATGTGTGGCCCGTGCTGGAGCGAATGATCGCGAAGCATGAGATCGACCTGGTGATCGCCGGGACGCATGGCCGCGGGAAAGTTCAAAAGCTCCTGATTGGCTCGGTGACGGAGGAGATTTTCCGGCAAGCGAACTGTGCGGTGCTGACCGTCGGGCCGCACGTGAAGAGCGAACCTGCGCGCGAGATCGAGCTGAAGAACATCCTGCTCGCGACCGATTTTGGACCGGGCGCGGAAAAAGCGGCGGCGTATGCTTTCTCCCTTGCGCAGGAACACGGCGCTCGCCTCAACATGCTGCACGTGATCCAGGAAGCCACCGCATTCACCGAAGAGGCCGTGCGAACACAGAGGCGATACGCGGTTGAGAAGCTGGAGCATCTCGTGCCGGAGGGTGCGGAGAATTGGTGCAAGCCGGAATACCGGGCCACCTTCGGCGCAGCCGCCGAAGAGATTCTCATCATTGCCCGCGAGACCAACGCGGACCTGATTGTAATGGGCGCGAAGGCCAGAAAGAGCTTGGCGGGGCATGTGCCGGGGACCATTGCGTACAACGTTGTGGTGAAGGCGCACTGCCCGGTGCTGACCGTACGCGGATGAGTTTCTGCCGGCCCAAGCGGACCGTAGGCCGCACGATAGCGGCAGCAGAAAAATGACGGAGCGGCTCTACGCAGTAGAGTCTGAATCTCCAAGTCCTTCAATTATTTGAGGGCTTCTCTGTGAGTTTGGTCCGATACAGGTCCACTTGAGTCTCTATTCCTGATACCACCGGAAGCCGGTGCGCTGTTCCTCTGCTACTTTCTTGAGCAAATCCAGGTTGCGTCGGCGGTCGTAGTAGCCGCAGGCGGCAAGAATGCCATTCAACAGGCACATGGGAGCGGCGTAAGAAGCGCCAAACGATGGCGTCTCCACGGAGCAAGTGAAGCACTCCTGAGCGAATCGGGCAATCGGCGAAACCAAGGTGTCCGCAATCCCCACACAGTACGCGCCATTTTCCCGCGCCTGGCGCAAACCTTCGACGGTCTGGCGCAACCCACGACGGAAGCTGATGGCAATGACCATGTCGCCTTTTCCAGCGGAGCGCGTAACGTGGGCAGCTTCCCCGGAGGAGGTGGCCATCACGGTGGGCAGTCCCAGCAAAATCAAATGGTAGTGCAGAAACCCGACCAGGTTCGCGGCAAGGTCGCCACCCAGAATGATAATGCGCTTGGCCTCATGGATCTTTTTTGCGAGCGCCGCGATGCGGTCCGCGTCCATGGCATTGCGGAACTTTTGCACGCTACGCACATCCAAATCGACAGCTTCCCTCACATGGGCAGCTAGGCTCGAGCCCTTCGCCTTGCTCGTCTGCATCGTGTCAAGCGAAGTGGCCTGCGACACGGACAACTCGTGGAGATAGTGCTGAAATTCGCGGTAGCTCGAAAACCCCATCCGCAAGACCACGCGAATAGCGGTGGCGGGATCAACGCCCAGCTTTTGCGCAAGCGCCCGCACGCTTAGGAGCACAAACTCGCGCGGGTTCTCGAGCACGGGGCGTATCAGCTCCTGGCGCCTCCGGCTGAGCCCATTGACATTCGCGGAGAACTCCCTCGACACACTCAGCGGCTGACCATTTCTGTGGTTCCCCATGGTTGCAGGAAGCATGGCGCGTGCCGGTCGCTTTGTCAAGAAGGACAACGGGCGTTGCACGGAAAGCAAAGTCGTACACGAAAGAATGCATCAAATGTTGCAGACTTTGCGCGAGGCACATGCGGCCGAAGAAATAACTTGACAACCGGGCGGTGGCTCTCTATATTCGCGGCCACACTGGCGAATGGTCCTGGGATAGCAACATATATTGCACAACTAGTCGATTGCTTGGAGTTCGAGATGCAACGGGCTTTGCAATCTAAATCGCGCGGATGCGGGCAGCACTTAGGGAGGACGCTCATGCAGGGCACAATTCTTCCAGCAAGGGATCTGGCGGGATCTTGGCTTCGAATGTCGAGACTTCTCTGGTGCGGGGCGGTCTTGCTCTTGGGGATGAGTGCGATTGCGCCCAGGCTCTGCGCCCAAACGACCTCTACGGTTGAAGGAACGGTCACAGACCGCCAAGGTCTAGCCATTTCCGGGGCGGAAGTGAGTGTTGCTTCAAACAATTTGGCGGTCAGCAGGAAGACAACCACGGACGCCAACGGAAGCTATCAGATTGCTGCGCTACCTGCGGGAATTTACATTCTCACCGTTTCGCACACCGGGTTTAACACGCAGGTTCTGAAAGATCTGGAGATCACGCTAAACCGCACATTTAAGTTCAATGTGTCCCTCGAAGTTGGGACCGTGCAGCAGAAGGTGGAAGTTTCCGGTCAGATTCCTTTGCTGGAGACAACCTCTTCTTCCGAAGGGGCGACCATTGTGCCGCAGCAGATCGTGGACATGCCGCTTAACGGGAGGGACTATCTGGACCTGCTGCAGTTAGTTCCGGGCGTCGCGATTTACCGGCAGGCTGATCT
>CAZGBQ010000149.1:0-9675 GCA_964524045.1 uncultured Acidobacteriaceae bacterium | reverse complement strand
CGACACGAGTTCTCATCGTGTTTATCGCTACTTATGCCGGCAGGGTCTCTTGTGTGGCATTCAGTAGTCCTCTCGGTCTACCTTTGCCCACCACGCAATGCTCCCCTACCAAATGTACAAAGTACAATTTCGCAGCTTCGGTCATGTGCTTGAGCCCCGTTGGATTGTTGGTGCATATCCGCTTGACCAGTGAGCTGTTACGCTTTCTTTAAAGGATGGCTGCTTCTAAGCCAACCTCCTGGCTGTCCGAGCGATCACACTTCCTTTCCCACTTAGTCTGTAGTTGGGGACCTTAGCTGTCGATCTGGGTTCTTTCCCTCTCGACCACGAAGCTTATCCCTCGTAGTCTCACTCCCGTGCTGTTGTCCACGGCATTCGCAGTTTGATTGGATTCGGTAACCTGGGTTGGTCCCTAGTCCATTCAGAGCTCTACCACCGCGGCAAATCACACGAGGCTGCCCCTAAAGGCATTTCGGGGAGAACGAGCTATCACGGAATTTGATTAGCCTTTCACCCCTACCCTCAGCTCATCCGAGCGATTTTCAACTCACACCGGTTCGGTCCTCCAGCCGCGGTTAAGCGGCCTTCAACCTGGCCAAGGGTAGATCATCCCGCTTCGCGTCTATTCCTACGTACTTGTCGCCCTATTCGGACTCGCTTTCGCTACGGCTCGCTTGCGCTTAACCTTGCACGTAAGAATAACTAGCCGGCTCATTAAGCAAGAGGCACGCCGTCAGGCTTTTACGGACCGAAGTCCGTACATGGCCCTCCGACTGCTTGTAAGCATACGGTTTCAGGTTCTATTTCACTCCCCTAGCAGGGGTGCTTTTCGCCTTTCCCTCACGGTACTGGTTCACTATCGGTCGCTAGAGAGTATTTAGCCTTGGAGAGTGGTCTCCCCAGTTTCCCACGAGATTACACGTGTCTCGTGGTACTCAGGATACCGCTTCGAGTCTGGTGTGCTTTCCGCTACGTGACTCTCACACTCTATGGTCCCGCTTTCCTTCGGGTTCGCGTAGCATCCAGATTGGTAACTCTACTCATGCGGTCCTACAACCCCCAGATGCAAGCACCTGGGTTTGGGCTATTCCGATTTCGCTCGCCGCTACTTTCGGAATCTCTGTGATTTATTTTCCTGCAGGTACTGAGATGGTTCACTTCCCTGGGTTGGCTCATACCCGCCTATGTATTCAGCGGGCTGTAACGAGAGTTCATCTCGCTGGGTTTCCCCATTCGGACATCCCCGGGTCAAAGCCTGCTTGCGGCTCACCGAGGCTTATCGCAGCTTGCCACGTCCTTCATCGCCTTCTAGCGCCAAGGCATCCACCGTACGCCCTTAGTAGCTTAATCATAAAACTCACCCAACTCGTCGATCCTCTATTGGAATCAACGCACCAAACCTCACAACTCCATACCTCCCGAATTCCTGGTTGGGTTAACCGGAACCTGGGCTTTCGATTTTGCGCTGTTTGGACTACGAGATTGCGCGCTTCGTTCGGCTTGCGCCGGCAAAGTGTGCTTGCCTCGCTGTTGGCTGAATTCGCCTTGTTCTATCCACAGTACTGCTCAACTCGAGCAGAACTTGTAATAATCCACACCATGGCACCCCTCCCGACCGTAATCAGGATCGGGGTTATCGGCGTGGACTTGCCAGCCTTTCAGTTGTCAAAGAACGTTTTCTTCCGATTCCATCGGAATGCCCCAGGATCACTGGGACTTGTCTGGCGGGACTTACGAATCGCTGTTGAACCGAGCGATTTAGCCTGCTAGCGCGATCTTCCGGAAAGGTCTCCCGGAAAATAAAAAACCCGGCGTCGAGCGCCGGGCACAGCCACCTTTTCCTTTCAGTGGCTCCGCGCGAAGCTCGACAAAATGCTATCCCGTGCTCGTAGGTACCTCACTCTAGGATCTGATTATTGCCCTGCAGACCCGACCGTGAATCCCCTGATCGGTCCGAAGAATTTGGGAATCCCCCGAACCATTCGTAATTATACAGAAACCTGATGGTCCGTCAAGCCTTTATCAAAATTATTTTCCAAGTTTTCCTCACCGCTGTGGATGCTCCTCGGGAAAGCCCATCCAGAACAGGCCATCAGCCCAACGTATCACCATAAGTGGCTTTGTTCTCAGCCATTTGAGATCAGGCCAGGCGACGGTCAGTTATGCCTCGGTTGTGTTTCTGGCCTTTCCGGCGCCGGCAACACTACGCTGCGACGAGGACTGGCCTCAATTTGTTTTCGGCAACGACGTACAACCTCTTCCGTGTTCTGCATGGAAGTCAGCGCAGAGTCGGGCTCTCCATAGTCTAGGGGAACCAATCCGACAATGTGAGCATATTCGTGTAACAGCGTAGTGACCTGCGCTTTCAAGGTTGCTCCGCTATATTCTCCCACGCTTAAAACCTTGGGAGATTGCGAGCTCCATGGCCCTCCTCCCCACGCTCGCAATTTCGCGACGGCGCGCACCTCAAAGAATGCGCCGTGGGCATTCAACGTAATGGTCGAACCGCGTCCGACGTCTTGCTGGGCTCTCGCAATATAAGGTCCGATGTAGTACACCCCCGACAGCCTATGCTCACCGATCGCGAAGCGCTCGCCTTGTACGTCCACGCGAAAGTGCAGACTTGCGAATTTATCCCTAGCTTCGGGTTCAGCCCGAGCAAACCATGCCGAACAGGCGTTCGGTTCGCTCAGAATCGCAAGAACTTCCTGACGGGCGCGGGCAATGACGAACCCAGCCTTGCCCATCGTCAGCAACTCATCCTCGGCAGAGTCGGCAACGATCTTCTCTTCCCTGTGCGGAGCCGGCGGAGCAGTTTCTCTAGACCAAGTCCCTCGGCCCACAGTGCTGCAGACATCTTCCGAATATGCGGATGATTCTTCGAAAGGACGAACCCGAAACGGCGAATCCGCGCTCCTGGCCGAGCCATCCACCGCGCAAAGGCCGCTGGCGGAAGCGCTGATGCTCCGAAAAACAGGGCGCCCGCTTTGCGCTCGGATGCTTGATCTGCCACAGAGCACCACCGCGCAAGTGATGAGCGTACAACGAACAAACCAATAACCCCGGCTCATGGAAGCCTCCTTCACCGACCGGTCTTCTTACCCGTCGCGAGGATTTCTTCCACTCGCTCAACCCGGCGAACGGCTTGCCTTCGCTTGGTTTATATGTGGAGACGAATTGAGGTAGTGAAAAGTTTGCCGGAAATCCGCTCGATTGAAATTTTTCGTGCGCGGCGCAAACTGCGGGGTAAAAGGCGGAGCTAGAGTACAAGAAGAAGCGTAGAGTCGGTGCGCGTGCGAGAAACTAGCGTTGACCGATCCGACCGTCCGCCAGTCGCTGCGGGATCGGCGAAGTCCTTACGGTCAGCTCCGGGCCTTAATCGCGGGCCGCCACACGTTCCAACTCATCGAAATGCGCGCCGGCCAGCACGCGCTTCGATTCCTCTTTAGCGGCGCGCTTGCAGCGATCCACAATGAGTTCGGTGCTCTCCTGCGACCGGTTAAGACCGCTGGGCGACAAACCGTCGTGGGGTATGGCGTTCACTATGTGCGCCAGCTCATGGATGAGGGTAATGACCTGAGCCTCAAGCGTGGCCCCATCAAACGGCCCGACATGCAGCGTTTGCCGGATGTTCGCATCTACTTCCGGTCCGCCCGGCCAGATGATTTTGAAAACCGAACTCACCCCCTGAAAAAAGGCGCCATTCGCGTTAAGCGCCACATTGGTGTTGGCGCCGGTTCCCTGCGAGGTCCTCGCCACATACGGTCCCCGCTCTATCCATTGGCCATGATCGTTTCTTTCTTTAACGATATGTGTGGGGCCGTCGCGCTCCACCCAGAATCGCAGCGACGAAAAAGTGTCCAAAACGTGCGGATCGCTCTTTAGAAGCCACGAAGAACAGGCATTGTCGGTTTGCAGAACCTCCAGCACAGCGGCGCGGGCGCGCGCGATCATGGCTGCTTCCCTGCGGCGCTCGAGAATGGCTCTCTGGTCCACGTCCGGAGCGATCGGCACTGGTTTTTCCGCCGTTGGAGCAACTGGGTGGCCGAAAGAGGGAGTGTCGCTGGGAGTTGCACTGCTCTCTCGAAACTCTGCGCTTCGCGGCCCTTCACACGCTTCGCCCCCTCCAGCCATCGCAGGAGGAATAACGTCACGGGCAACGAATCGGCCCGGCAACTGCGCGCCCAAGTCTAGGCAGCCTGCGCGAGAGCTGACACTGTGAAGCTCTTCGGTCCGGCGCATCTGTCGGCCTTGCGCCAGGGTTCGGGCCGGCGATGCCGCGAATGTCCAGGAAGCGGTGACGGCGAAAACAGCCCAACGGCGGACTCGAGCGGAAAACATGGCATTCCTCCACAGCAGGCAACGGCGCTTCCGAGGTCTGCTGCTTCCGCCCACTCGAATCGGATCGGCGAACCTGCGGCGCTAATGAAAGGTACGGAAATGTGCCGCGAAGGTGTTCAAGTGCGAACCGCAAAGTACGGAAGTTTGAGAGCCTGGTGAGAAACAGGGGCTAAATTCGAAAATGTTACAGCGCAAGAACTCGTCAATTGAAAGTGTCGTTTACAAATCAAGACATTAAAAGCCTAGCCGACTGCGCGAGCTGCAGGATCGAAGACTACAAAGGGTCCAAGAAAAGCGAATCGAGGACTTAAGCGCGCCGGAAGTACCCAGCCATCAGCTCGGTGGCCCAGGCCGGTTCGCGCACTTCTCCGCGGGGCGCGAACCCTCGCATGTACGGCTTAACATCAAGAACAGGCGTGCCATCCACGGCGTCGAGTTCGCAGACCCGGACCTTCAGTCCATCGACCGACTCAATCCTGCACACGGTAACGCCGATGCGGTTGGGGCGGTCCTTTGTTCGCTGCGCAAAGATTCCCATTTTTGGCCAGTCCGCTCGGCCACGCGGGTGGCGCGCGCCGATCACGATCCTTTCGTCTGGAATCTGGCTCAGATAGAAGACTACTTCCAGATGTGAATATTGATCGAGCCCGCTTGTCGACTCTGGGGTGAATCGAGATCGGTCAAACTCGATCGTTGAGATAATTCCGCCCCAGCAGTCGTCGGCAACGCGCTTCACGGGAGAATTCACAACACCTATCGGCTGCAGAACAATTTGGTCACGGCCAATCATTTTGGTCCTCTTTGGCATCAGCGTAGCTTGCCATGCAGTTTAACTCCTGGTGCCGCGGTCCCGGGCCGGGTGCAGCTTGACCCTGCCGGCCCTGGGTCATAGTATGCGCGGCTACGAGGACAGCATTCATGAAGTGCTTCGCTAGAACCGGGTATCTGGTACTTCTTTTGTTTCTCCCCATCGTTTTGGGTCCCGTTCGTCGTGCCACCGCGCAAGCCGCAACCGCGTCGGCGAAATATGAGGTGACGGTCGAGCGCGGCGCCGCGGTCAAAATGCGTGATGGAGTCACGCTTCACGCCGACATCTACCGGCCTAAAGCCGACGGAAGGTTCCCGGTGCTGCTCGAACGAACGCCCTACGACAAGAGCGGCGGGCGCGAATTCGGTATGCGCGCTGCTGCGCGTGGCTATATCGTGATCTTTCAGGATGTGCGCGGACGGTACACGAGCGAAGGCCGGTGGTACACGTTCAAGAACGAATCCAGCGACGGCTACGATACCGTGGAGTGGGCCGCAGGCTTGCCGTACTCGGACGGCAAAGTGGGAATGATCGGCGGTTCATACGTGGGCGCGACGCAGTTTCTGGCGGCAGTTGCGCATCCGCCGCATCTGGCAGGCATCGCGCCGGATGTCACGGCGTCGAACTATCACGACGGCTGGACCTACCAGGGCGGCGCGTTCGAACAGTGGTTCAACCAAAGTTGGACCTCCGGCCTCGCCGACGATACCGCTCGCCGCGCAATTTCAAAGGCCACTGATCCATTGCAATGGAAAACAGTAATGCCCCTCGATTCGTATCCAGTGCTGGCGCTGCCGGAAGCCAAGCCGCTGGCTCCTTACTATTTCGACTGGCTAGCGCATCCGAATTACGACGATTACTGGAAATCGCTTTCGATCGAAGAACACTATTCCCAGATTCAGGTGCCGGTGTTCAACGTTGCGGCGTGGTACGACATTTTTCTCGGCGGCTCGCTGCGAAATTACCAGTTGTTGAAGATCAAAGCCGGCAGCGAGGCGGCGCGCAAGGGGCAGCGCCTCCTGGTCAGTATTGGCGGGCACGCCGGTGGGTATGATCAGAAAAAAATTGGCGATGTGGATTTTGGCGAGAAAGCGCCGATCGACTTCGATGAAATGATGCTCGATTGGTACGACGCAATTTTGAAGGGCGCTGACAACGCAATGGCCAAGAGCAAACCCGTACGCATCTTTGTGATGGGCAAGAACCAGTGGCGTGACGAAGATGATTGGCCGTTGCCGCGAGCAAAGACCGTGAAATTCTTCCTGACTTCTGCGGACGGTGTGGGCAGCCTGACGACAGCGACCCCACCAGGAACCGGAGCAAAGGATTCCTACATGTACGATCCGGCGAATCCGGTGCCAACCGTGGGCGGACCACTGTGCTGCCGCGGTGACCTGCTCAAGCCCGGGCCCTTTGATCAGAAAGACGTCGAGGCGCGAAAAGACGTGCTGGTGTATTCGACTCCAATTCTGGCAAACGATTTGGAGGTCACGGGGCCAGTTACCGCCGAACTGTGGGTGTCCACTTCGGCGAAAGATACCGATTTTGCTGCCAAGCTCGTTGACGTGTGGCCGGACGGGTTCGCGCAAAACTTGACCGAAGGCATCTTGCGCCTGCGCTACCGAGATTCCCAGGAGAAGCCGGAGCTGGCAAAGCCGGGCAGCGTCTACAAAATCTCTGTGGATCTTTGGGCGACCAGCAACGTCTTT
Source organism: uncultured Acidobacteriaceae bacterium (assembly GCA_964524045.1). Classification (GTDB taxonomy): domain Bacteria; phylum Acidobacteriota; class Terriglobia; order Acidiferrales; family UBA7541; genus Acidiferrum. The sequence continues at coordinate 2,817 of CAZGBQ010000149.1, read as the reverse complement.
CTGGCAGGACACAAGCTGCGCTTGGAAATTTCCAGCAGCAATTTCCCGCGCTTCGATCGCAATCTGAATACCGGTGAAGAACAGGCGCATTCGACCCGAATGGAAAAAGCCACGAACACCGTCTGGCATGACCAGGAGCATCCATCCGCGCTTTTGTTGCCCGTCGTTCCGTAGCAGGAAGGTTGCAGCTGGCGGCAAGAATCGCCGGCTGATCAATTTGTAGGATTCGACTCTCGCTTCGGCAGCGTCAGTATCAGCAGGCCTGCGGCGAAAGCGGTGAGAGCCAGGAGAATGAGGCCTGGCGTAAACGATCGAGCGCGCGAGTTGATGTACGCGAAAAGAGAAGGACCCGCGAATCCGGCCACGTTCCCAACTCCGTTGACCAGCCCAACTGCCGCTGCCGCAGCCGAAGCGCCCAAAACCTCCGTCGGTACCGCCCACAGCGCTGGAAGATACGACATGCCCAGCGCTACCAGTGTAACGAAGAACATAATCGGAGCCAGACCCTTGGGTTGCGTCGCCAGTCCCAACAAGCCAAGCGTACCAATCAGGCAGGGAACCGCGCAGTGCCAGCGCCGCTCCCCGACTTTGTCCGAGTGCCAACCGTTAATAAGGAAAGCAAAGAATAACGCTCCGTATGGCACGGCGAGGAATAACCCCACGTTCAGGTCGGAGAGCCCGGACATGCGCTTCAGCATCAACGGCAGAGCGAACAGAAAACTGTAGTAGCCAAAGTAATTCAGAAAGCAGATCCCCGCCAGCAGCAGGACAACTGGCAAGCGCAGCGCAGCGCCGACGGAAATGGCGTGTATCTTTTCCGCTTTTTCGGATTCGAGCTTTTCTCCAAGCCACTGCTTTTGCTCGCGGCGCAGCCAGTTTGCGTCGCGCGGCTGGTCCGTCAAATAAAAGTACGCCAACACGCCGCAAAGAATTGCCGGAGCGCCTTCCAGAGCGAACAGCCAGCGCCAGCCGGCTAGTCCGAAATAATGAACGCCCAGAAGAAAACCCCCTATCGGTGAACCGATGACGAATGAAATTGGGATCGCCGCCATAAAGTAGCTGGTGGATTTGGCCCGATCTTCCCGTACAAACCAATGGCTCAGGTACACAATCACGCCGGGAAAAAACCCGGCTTCAGCCGCACCCAAAATCGAACGCGCCACGTAAAGTTGCATCGGCGTTTGCACCAGCGCCGTGAGGACGGTCATCGCACCCCAGATAACGAGCGACCCTGAAATCATCCGGCGCGCGCTCCATCGCTCCACGAGTAGCGCGCCGGGAATCTGCAGCGCAACATAACCGATGAAGAAAATCCCCGCACCCAGGCCAAAGATCCGATCGTTGAAGTGCAGATCGCGAGACATGCCAATCGCGGCCATAGCCACGCTGGTGCGGTCCAGGTAGTTAACGATGTACAGGAGAAACAGAAACGGGAGAAGGCGCAGTGCGATTTTGTGACGCGTGTTGTCGGCTAACGGCGATGCGCTGTGCGGTTCGACCTCGTCCACTCCGGGACCTCCCCGTTTTTAGCGAAAGCATCGAACTTAACCTCTGACGTTTGCGCAAGGCAGTATACAGGACTGACTGTAGTCAGACTGAAATCGGCCTGCATCAGGAATCGGAACGGGTAGTGACTCACTTTGCCGGAAAGGTGGAAATAGGCTGAACATACCCAAAACGCCTAAGGATGCTATCTAGCTCCAAATTTCCGACTTCTGACTTCTGGGTCGGGGTTTGATGGACCATCTTCGACCAAATGGAAGAACCTGGGAAAAGGGAAAACCTTTTCTCCGCGTTTAGCCAACACAGCAAAAACGCCCTCAGTAGTGATGTGACCGATTACGATGTCGCGCTTTTTTAACTCAGGAAGCTCTATGACTTCACTAAGACGCATGCGCAGCACGCGCAAGGATGGGCAACGTACTGTACGACACGGGAACAATCTGGACGGCCTCTGGGATGTTTATTTGTAGCGACTTGGGCTCTAGCTTAACTTCGCGGCCACCCAAAAATTCGTCCCAGAAATTCTGCGGCGCTTTTGTTTGAAGATTCTCGTACTGCTGAGTCGCCAAAGAAAGTTCGATAGTAGCCTTTACGAGTCGGTCTAATTTCTGTGCCGCTTCATCGCGTGTAGGGGCAGTGGAAACAAGATCAAGGTCGAGGCAATGCGCGATGTGCTTGCCCTCAGACTCTGACAGCAGATAATGCAACATTTTCAGGTGAGGAAGCAGCACCGGAGGGAGAAGTTCTTTGATCGCAATGTTACTCATGCTTCCCTCTCCTCTACTCCGTCAGACGTACCCCCCGCCGAATAGGGTTGTACCCCCATATTGTCAGCAATCGACTGCCCTTTTTGAATACAGGACAAACGCGGTATTCCTGAGGGTATCATGCCTTATGGGGGCAAGTTTGTCTTACAAAGCCATGTCCCGTGTCAACAATCAGTTACGCGGCGGCAGTACGGGTACCATCCATTATAGACACCAACTCTTCGATGCTCCAAATGTGGTCGGAGATACCAGCTTCCATGGCGGGTGTGACACGGAGTGTCTGGTGGATTCGACAGAAATTGTAGTGCATGAAGTAGAGCGCCACGGCCCAACCGTGGTTCTCGACCTTCTTAGAGAAGGCGTTTGTTAGACGAGTGAAGCGGCGCATCCGCATTCTCATCGTTAAGTTCTGGCGCTCCACATAGCTCGTCGAAATGTGCCGGGGATTTGGCTGGCCGATGATGGGTATTATGCGCGTGCCGATGCATTCTGCGTAAGCGTAAGCCGGAGGCCGTCTGGACAAGCTGATCGAGATAGTTCAAGCAGT
>CAZGBQ010000148.1:0-9713 GCA_964524045.1 uncultured Acidobacteriaceae bacterium | reverse complement strand
CCGCAAATGCGCAACTGGTGTTTCCTCGCGTTACGCGAAATTACCGACGAAAACCAGGCTGCGGATGCCGCCGCTTGGAATCGCTGGTACTTGGACCACGGCCCTGAGAAAATGGCCGCGTTCGATCACCTTGAGTGGTGGCAAGTCCGCGGCGACGAGTAATTCCTCCCCTGTCCGAGCCAGCCGGCCATCCTGCGCCCTCGGGCTTGTTCTGCTCACCGATTGCCGTCCCCCCACGTCTCGACCACTGGAGGTGTGTATGCGCGTTCTCAAGGCTTTTGCATTTCTGTTGGCGGCATTCGCCCTCATGCTTCCGGCGGCACGCGCCCAGTCTTCCCCTCGTTCCACCGCCGATTCCGTGCGCGGCCACTTCATTTCCCTGAACAACCGTATCCTGGAAATGGCCAAGGATTTCCCTGAAGACCAGTATGGTTTCCGCCTCAAGCCGGAAATGCGCTCCTTCGGCGAAGTGATCGTGCACATCGCCTCCGGCAATGCCTATGCAGCCAAGGCCGGCCGCGGAGAAAAAGCAAATTGGGACGAACTCGATCCTAAGAACTACAAGACCAAAGCGGAAATCGTCGCGCTCATGGAAAAGACCATCGCCGATGCCAACGCCACGCTGAAAGGGTTGCCCGATGCTTCCTTTTCGAGGGCGATCGAGCCCTGGATCGGTGTAACGGAGCATTCCGCCGAGCACTATGGCTTGCTAGTAGGGTATTACCGCGCCAACGGCATCGTTCCTCCCGCGTCTCGCCCCAAGAAGTAGTGCGATTCGCAGGCGCGAAGAAAATCAGCGGCACACGTTGCTATCCGTAATCGTTGAATTCGTTTCGGGCTAGTCGGAAACAATCGCGGCCTCTAGCGCGATCGCCTCCCGCCTGGCGATGTCCGAAGCAACCGTGCGCGAGCCCATGTAAAGCACGCCCGCCAGCGCAGTCGAGAGTACGGGAATAACCAGCATCGCTTGCTGAAGGCCAACCGCGCGAAACGATTCCGTCACGACGGTCGAACCGGCAAGGAGCGCCGCCCGGTGCGCCAGCCAGTCGCTCAACTGCCCGGTCAAGACCGGGCCAAACGACGCGCCGCACAGGTACATGGCCATGAAGTAGATGGCCATCGTGATGCCGCGCTGGTTGGGTGCCACAATGTCCTGGATGGTGGAATACACAAAGCCGTAGTAGCTGGTTAGCGCCCAATACGTCAGCAGCAGAAAAGTGACAGCGCTGATCAGCGAACCTGCGGGTTGCAATATTCCGAGCAACGAAAATGGCACGGCCATGATCGCAGCCGCCGCGGCACACCGCAGGCGTCCATCTTTTCGTCGTTGCACGATCAGATCGCCCAAGTATCCGGCGGTCAGGCCCCCGCCGAGGCCCCCGATCAAATACACCACGCCCGCTGCAATGCCCGACGTTCTCACCGAAAGGCCATGCACGCGGCTCAGAAACGCCTGCATAAACGTTGCAATGGCATATAAACTGAAGTTGAGAAAAACACCTGAAGCGATGATCCACCACAGCGTAGGAATACGCAGCACCGTCCACGCAGGGGCGCTCGCCATGGTTGCGATGTGCGTTTCGCTGGCGCCGCGCTGTGGCTCGCGCAGCGTCAGTAACGCCGGCACAAGCAAGAGCGCCGGGGCTCCGGCTAGAGCCATCGCCGCTCGCCAGCCGTAAGACTGCGCGATTGGTCCGCTGAAGAAGGAAGCCAGCGCGCTGCCAACCGGTACGCCGAGCATGAAGAGCGCCAGGACACGCGCACGCCTCGCCGGCGGGAAAAGATCTCCCAGCCAGCTCGTGGCCGCTGGAGCGCAAGTCGCCTCTCCGAGTCCCACTCCCACCCGCGACAACAGCAGGATTGGATAATTGACAGCGATCGCAGCGCATGCCGTTAGCGAAGCCCAGATCGTCAATCCCCAGGCCAGCAGCTTCCTGCGGCTCGCGGAATCCGCGATGCGCCCAAGCGGCACACCCAGGATTGCGTAGGGCCAGATGAACACGCTCCCCAGCAGGCCAATCTGCATGTCGCTCAGATGAAATTCCTTGCGCATCGGCTCGACCAGCGCAGAAGGAACGAGCCGATCATAGAAATTCAAAATGTTGACGCCAAATAAAACGAGGACTGCGAAATGGAAGCCGTTCTTCTTGGCTGGTTGCGTCAAGGTCTCGAAATGCTACCACACGAGGCTCTCCTCCGCCGGAAACAGCGGCACAACAGGTACCTGCCCGGCGATTTCACTTCACGAATTAATGATGCTCGCTCACGGAGAGGATATTGCCATCCGGATCCTTGAACCACGCCACTTTGTCACCGTTTGGCGCTGTCCAGATTCCAAGTTCACGGTCTTGTGCGAACGGATACTTTTCCAGGTCAACGCCGCGGTCCCGGAGCCACGTAGCCGTAGACTCGATGTCGTCCACCTCCCAACCAAGAATCGTGCCTTGCAGTGGCTTAAAGTTCGGTATTTTTGTCATCCGAATTTTGTGCCCACCTACGCTCATGACCAATGCATATTGATCCAGACTCACAAACTCAAACCCCAGCTTGCCCTCGTAGAAAGCACGAGCCTTGTCGTAGTTCTGGATAGGAACAAATCCGACCATCTTTCCGGAACCCAGCATGTACGCCTCCTCGCCGTATTTGAAGGTCAGGAATAGCACTTGCCGCGGCCGCTTTCTCTCGCTATTGTGACAACAAATGTCGCATAGATGTCAGAGTATACTGTTCGCTAAAAACGGCCGCCGCCTCGCGGAAGTCGCAAGCGTATCCGCGGACCTCTCGGACGGCCATCTCATTCCCCCGCATTCTCATCCGGAGGACCAACTGCTCTTTGCCTCTGAGGGCGTGATGAACGTGACCACCAGGGAAGGCGTGTGGGTTGTCCCAACATTGCGCGCCGTCTGGATTCCTGCAGAAACCACGCATTCTGTAGCTATACACGGGCGCGTGCTGATGAGAACTCTCTACTTTCTGCCAAGACTTTGCCGCTCTCTTCCCAATAGATGTTTTGTAATGAACGTCTCCCTGCTGTTGAAGGAACTGATTCTCCACGCTTGTGTATTCCGGAGGCTGCACACGAAAGTCCCTACCGAAAAACGAATTGTCGAAATCATTCTCGACCAACTGAAGGCCGTGGAGTTCATCCCCCTCCAACTACCTCTCCTGTCCGACTGCCGGGCGCAGAGAGTAATGAAGACTTTGTTTGCATGCCCGGGCGACGATCGAACCCTGGAGAAGCTGTGCAAGGATTGTGGCGCAAGCAAGAGAACCATTCAGCGGCTCTACCTCAAGGAAACAAAAATGACTTTCAACAAGTGGCGGCAGCAGCTTCGCCTCCTCCATGCCATGCAACAGCTTGCTTCGGGGGAAAAAGTGACCGCAGCCGCATTGGAAGCTGGATACAACAGCGCGAGCGCGTTCATATCGATGTTCCGCAAACAACTTGGAACCACTCCGCGACGCTACTTGGAAAATGGGGCGGAGAACCATCAGGGCGAAACAACGTCACGGTAAGAGACGACCCTCGATACCGCATCCCACTGCGTAAGGTTTGCAATTCCAGGAAACCAAAAAGAGGAGCAAGCCGCGCCGGGGATAGAATGCTGGCGCGTCGGAAACGGGAGCACTCGCGATGTCTGTTCCAAACGGCAGTTCCTTTCGTATTGGCGTCGATCTTGGCGGGGCAAAAATTGAGTTTGTAGCGCTCGAGCGCGATGGTGCCGAATTGCAACGCCACCGCATCGCCACTCCCCGATTCAAATACGACGGCACCGTGCGCGCCGTCGTCGATGGCGTGAAGGAAATTGAGAAGAGGCTTGGACGCAGCGCAAGTGTGGGCGTGGGGATCCCCGGGACCGTGTCAGCGAAAACTGGACTCGTCAAAAATGCGAACTCCACCTGGCTGAACGGCAAACCCTTTGACAAGGATTTGAGCCGCGCTTTGCAACGCGAAGTCCGCTGCGCCAATGATGCGAACTGCCTGGCGGTTTCCGAAGCCACCGACGGGGCGGGCACGGGCAAGCACATTGTGTTTGCCGTGATTCTGGGAACAGGCTGCGGCGGCGGCATTGCCGTCGACGGTCGAGTTCATAGCGGTTCGAACGGTGTGGCCGGAGAGTGGGGACACAACACCTTGCCGTGGATGCGCGCCGAGGAATTTCCCGGACCGGAATGCTATTGCGGAAAACGCGGCTGCATCGAAACGTGGATTTCCGGAACAGGCCTGGAAAAAGACTACGAGCGGGCAACCAAAACTTTTCTTCACGGCCCCGAGATCATCGCGCGAAGCGAAGCCGGCGAGCCTGCGGCGCTCGCCGTTTTGGATCGTTTCGAGAACCGCGTGACGCGCGCCCTGGCCGGCGTGGTGAATCTACTGGATCCCGACGTAATCGTGATGGGCGGAGGCGCTTCTCAAGGCTCCCGCCTTTACAAGAACGTTCCGGAAAGGCTGAAGGACTATGTTTTCGGCAAAGAAGCGGACACGCCGGTGCTGCCCGCAAAGCATGGCGATGCCAGCGGCGTGCGTGGCGCCGCCTGGCTTTGGCCACTCGAGTGACCTGCACTCTCCCCCTCGTCATCCCGAGCGAAGCGAGGTACTCCTCGGCATCGCGCGCTTTGCGCGATGAATCCCTCTTCATTCTTACTTGTGGAGCTTTAATCGACATCCGCGCGCCAGAAATGTGTGAGATTATTCCAGCTGGAAACCTTCAATATGCCTGAACCACAGGTAAACCAAGCGCAAGCGGTTGTGCGAAACATTTCCGACACCGCGCGATGGGCCGCCTATTTTCGCGCGCAGGAAACGGCTCGTCCGGACGCGGTATTCCGTGATCCGTTTGCAGAGCGTTTGTGCGGCCAGCACGGCGTGGACATCGCTCATACAATTCCGGATGGAAACAAGCACGCCTGGGCCTGGGTAACACGCACGTATTTGTTCGACTATTTCCTTACGCAAGAGCTGAACCAGGGCGTCGACCTGGTCCTGAACCTCGCCGCAGGATTGGATGCCCGGCCTTATCGCATGCAGCTGGCCCCAGCGCTGCAATGGATCGAAGTTGATCTTCCGGAAATCCTCGCCTACAAGGAAGAAATCCTTGGGAACGAAAAACCAACCTGCGCGCTGGAACGCATCCGGCTCGATTTGGCGGACGTCGACGCGCGCCGCAGTTTGTTCGCAAGCCTCAATGAGCGTGCAAAGAAAATTCTCGTCATTACAGAAGGCCTACTGATTTACTTGAGCGCCGAAGAAGTTGCGTCGTTGGCGCAGGATCTGGCAAGCGGCGCGAACTTTCAGCGCTGGGTCATGGACTTGGGTTCCCCGGGACTTTTGAAAATGATGCAGAAAACGACCGGCAAGCACCTCCGCAAAGCCGGTGCACCGTTCAAATTCGCTCCCGCGGAAGGGCCGGCATTCTTTGCACCGAACGGATGGGAACTGATGGAACTAAAAGGAATTCTGAAGACCGCTACGAAGTTGAAACGGCCTCCGTTCTTCCTCCGCTTATTCGGACACTTGCCGGAAAGAAAGCAGCCCGCGGGTCGCCGGCCTTGGTCCGGCGTCTGCCTCTTCCGCAAAGCTTAGTTGACAATTCCAAATACAAAAGGCCTCCCAACTCTCGCCGGGAGGCTATTGGTTGATCAAACCGAAGCAGGTTAGCTTTGGCCGGCAGCCGCGGCCTTCGCCATCTTCGCTTGCCACTCTGCGGAGCGGCGCTTCATCTCCTCGGGAGCAACGTCTTCAACGTGCTTGGCGAGCCCCCACTGATGCCCAAAGGGATCCGTGATTTTGCCGTAGCGGTCCCCCCAGAACTGATCCATCAGCGGCATGTCCACGATGGCGCCTGCGGAGACGGCGCGGTTGAATGCGTCGTCAACATTCTCGAGATACAGAAAGATCCCGCACGCGTTCTTGACCCCGGGTGTCGGCACGCTGTTCATCCCCGGAAATTCATCGGACAGGAAGACGTGGGAATCGCCGATCTTCAGTTCAGCGTGTCCGATTTTGTCCGGACCGGCCGGCATACGCATTATTTCGGTGGCGCCGAAGACGGACTTGTAGAATTCAATGGCCTGCGCCGTATTCTTGCAAGTCAAATACGGCGTGACGGTGTGATACCCCTCAGGAACTGCGCGAACAGGATTCGACATGGTTGCCTCCTAACGGATTTGGACGTGCGCGCACGGGAAACGGATGGGAAGCCGGCAGGGCCGTGCGCAAAGTCTTTGATACTTGAAGGCACAACCGGAGTCAAGAGAGATGAGAGAGCGAAAAGAAAGAGTGCCGCCCTTGAGGCTGCTCCCGGCTAGCGAGAAGCACAGACGGAAGTTTGATTCCGCAGCACCTTTTGCGGCCGCGCGCGAATCCTTAGATTCGTCACACTTACTTGCAAGTGCCAGTTCGAAAAGGACTTAGTGCCTTTTCCGGCCTTTAGGTCGCTACGCGCGCGAAGAAACGCCATTGTCCATCACTGGCGGAGACGAATTTCATCGAAAGTGGATTCGAAGCCGGCGCCTTCCGGCGAACAACACATGATGCCCGCATCCACAGAGGCTTGCAGAGGAAGATAGCTGAGGCGCGTGGAAACAAAACTCTTGCCATCCAGCGAATAGAGAACTTCGAGCGAGGCGCCTTTGCGAACGATGCGCCACCACAACGGTTCCTTCGTGGTGATGCCGCGAACTGTCGACCAGTCGGAAAACTCGCGCGTGACGACCACGCTCGCGTGGCCGATCCCATCTACCAGTTCCAGGCCGCACTTCAGCCAATTGCCGGCGTCGATCCGCACCATCAGCCCAGCTTGGTCGTAGAGCGCAGAATATGTGCCAGCCACGCGGCTCTCCAAAGTAAAATCGCCCGTGACGTGCAGGAAGAAAAAGTGGCCGTTATCCGTCACGTAGCCGTAGAAGGTTTTGCGCCAGTAGTCCGTCTTGGCTTTCGACGTGACGACCAGTTGATCGCCGGAATGTTTCACCGATGCGGGCTCGTTGAACCATTTCATTTTGGCAAGAAGCGATTTGCCGGAGAACTGCGGCTCGGCCGGCAATGCGGGCGGCGTCCATGCAACATCATTGGCAACGGCGAGGTCGCCGCAAAGCGCGCCACGACTGAGGGCGGCTGCATGCGTGAGGAATTGCCGGCGATTGGAATGCATGTGGTCCTCCAGAATGAGAATTCCCGGTTGGACGCGGCGGATAGCAATTGGAAGTGCCGATATTACATCGGGAACGAGCGAAGGAGACAGAAATGCGCTATAGCTTCCTGGTCGAAACATACGCAACGGAACGCATCAAAGTGCTGAGCGTGTGGAGCGAGTTTCGCGACGAAGACTTGACCGTGCGCCCGCGAGCAGGCGATCCGCGTGGACGAAGCGTGCGCGAGCAGATGGTGCACCAATGCGCAAGCGAAAACCTGTGGTTTATGAACATGCTTGGAATTGACGTTGATGCGCCGCCGCTGCCGAAGACGGAAACGCGGATGGGATTTATCCAGCGTTACGCGGAGGACAGCAGAAAGCGCCTGGACGCGCTCAATGGAAAAGACGAATCGTGGTGGGAGGGGCCAACCAAGTTCTTTGACGTGCAGCGATCGCGCGCGTGGGTCATAGTCAGAAGAATCGCGCACACCGCGCATCACCGCGGGCAGCAAATGGCCATGCTGCGTATGCTTGGCCGCGACCTGCACAGCAACTACGGACCGACGGCGGACACTGGAGGGCTGATGCAGAATCATGCGCCGACCATCTATGCATATGACGGCGTTGAGGCGCTTATCACGGCGGAACTCGCGGGAAGCGCAAAGAAACCACTGCCGGGCGCCGGCGGAAAAACCGTCACCGAGCGCCCCGACTGAAGGGTTGACGCGCGAGAAGACTGTGTGAGCTATTGAGGCTTGGTGATGACACCGCACGCGATGCGGGCGGGCGCGCCGCTGCCGGTGCCTCCGGCGACCGCGTGAATCACGATGGCGGTTCCGCCGTTGCTGAACACCGAGCTTTCGTCCTCGCCTAGACTTACGTTCGGGGCAACCGTGCTGGCGTGCGCCGTGCCGTCCGCCGCAACCACCAGGGTAAAATTCGGAATATCTCCTGCCGGCAGCATGCCCTCGTGGGCGTGGCCTCCGCCAAAATGCGGACCGGCGGACTTGAAATCAGGCGGCTCGCACTTGGCCACCTGGTGAATGTGGATGGAGTGTTCGCCCGGCGGGAGATTCTTGATATCCAGAGTGATTTTCACTCCTTTCGGGGCAGTCGATAACACGGCGGTCCCTACGATCTGGCCTTGAACATTTTTGATATCTACGTTAACCGCCTTGGGAGCGGCTTGGGGATGAGCTTGCTGAACGAAAACGGCGCTGGCCGATAGAAACAGCGCGGTGCAAAGAAAGACTCTCATGCGAATTCACCTCGCGGCTGAATGTTGGTTGTAAAGTACTCTCTCGAAAAAACGCCCCGGCCCAATCTAGCGCACGCCTATGCATGAAAGTAACAAGTTGTTTCCAAAGGAGCACGTGGCTGAATCGGAGTCGGATAGGGAGACTCGTGATCAGTGATCAGAAACTACGCTGGCGATAGGCAGGCTGCTAGCCGTTAGCTGTTTTCGTATCTCTGTCCTCTGCTCTTCAACTTGCGACAGGTTAACAATTCTTGCGAAAATGCGTCGAATGGAACGAGGCTGCTTCCGCAAGCGTCCAAGATACGCAAGAAAACTGCAATCCTGAGGGAGGCCATGGTGCCACGCGCGAGAATCACTCTGCTTTCCGTCTTCAGTTTAGTGTGCTCCGTCAGTCTGCGGGCGCAAGTCACGCACGGGCAAAAGCCGAAACTGCCCGCGCCGTTCGAAACCAAATCGGCAGGCAACGGCCCACGCCGCGAAAAGCCACCTGCAGGGTTTCTTCCGACTGTTCCCGATGGTTTTCGCATCAGCGTGTACGCAGCGAATTTCAAGTATCCGCGCTGGCTGACGATTGCGCCGAACGGAGACATTTTTCTTGCTGATACCGGGGCGGGTCAGATAGTCGTGTTGCGGGAAACGAAAGATGGCGGCGCGCCGCAGCAGGAAGTCTTCGCCGAAGGAATGCGGCGGCCGTTTGGGATCGCCTTTCATGAGGATTACGTGTACGTAGGGAACACGAACGAGTTGGTGCGGTTTCACTACGATCCCAAGACATCCAAGCGGCTCGGCGAAAAGGAGCACCTGATGGACCTGCCGGGCGGCGGTCACGACACGCGCTCGCTGGCTTTTTCCGCGGATGGAAAGCATCTGTTTGTGGCCGTTGGCTCCGGATCCAACATCAACACGGGCGAGCCAGCGATCCGGGCGGCGGTGACGATTTGCGACCCTGACGGAAAGAATGCCCGGCTCTATGCTACCGGACTGCGCAACCCAGTCGGACTGGCGATCGAGCCGGTAACGGGCAAAGTGTGGACCGGCGTCAATGAGCGCGACGAGTTGGGAGACAATCTCCCGCCGGATTACTTCACTTCGCTCAAGGATGGCGGATTTTACGGCTGGCCCTACGGCTACATCGGAGACAACGTGGACTCGCGCGTGGAGCAACAGCATCCGGAACTGGTGAAGCGCGCAATTGTTCCGGATGTGCTTTTGGGAGCGCACGTGGCGCCGCTGCAATTTGCGTTTTACACCGGCAAGCAGTTTCCACAGAGCTACTGGGGCGGAGCGTTCGTGGCCGAGCATGGATCGTGGAACCGCGC
>CAZGBQ010000147.1:0-9832 GCA_964524045.1 uncultured Acidobacteriaceae bacterium | reverse complement strand
ACCGCCGCCTGGCGCTATCCCGGCGCGTGGCCGGACGCAAATTTCAATTTCCAGCACATCAAACGTTTCGCGCAGACGCTGGAGCGCGGACGGTTCGACGCCTTTTTCATGGCCGATCATCTCGCCGTGCTCAACATGCCAATACAAGGGCTCATGCGTAGCGCCACGGTCACGTCGTTCGATCCGTTGACGCTACTACCGGCGTTGGCTGTTGTCACTGAGCATCTGGGGCTCATCGCCACTGCCTCGACGACCTATAACGATCCGTATCACATCGCGCGAAAATTCGCCTCGCTCGATCACCTCAGCGGCGGGCGCGCGGGCTGGAACGTGGTGACCTCTGGCAATCCGCATGAGGCGATGAATTTCGGCCTGGAAGAACATGTGGAGCATGCAACACGCTATCGCCGAGCGCGTGAGTTCTTCGACGTAGTGACAGGACTCTGGGACAGCTGGGCGGATGACGCCTTCATTCGGGATGTGGAAACGGGCGTCTATTTTGATCCCGACAAGCTCCACATTCTGAATCATCAGGGAGAATTCCTGAAGGTGCGTGGCCCGCTCAACGTCGCGCGCCCCGTTCAGGGGTGGCCACTCATCGTACAGGCCGGCGCGTCGGACGCAGGCCGTCAGCTCGCTGCAGAGACCGCCGAAGTCATTTTCGCAGCGGGGGGCAACCTCGCCAATGCGCGCGCTTTCTACGCCGATGTGAAGGGCCGTATGGATCAGCTTGGCCGTCCGCGTGACCATCTCAAAGTGTTGCCCGGCGCTTTTGTTGTCGTTGGTGAAACAGCCGCACAAGCGCTGGAGAAACGGGCGCGGCTCGACAGTCTCGTGCACTACGACAGCGCTATCGCCTCGCTCTCGATCGCGCTGGGCCACGATGCGTCGGGCTTCGATCCAGACGGGCCCCTGCCGGAGATTCCCGAAAGCAATTCAAGTAAAAGTAGTCGAGAGAGAACCATAGAGCTGGCGCAGCGCGAGCATCTGACGGTGCGGCAACTGGCGCAGCGCATCGGCGGCTATAGCGGCCTGGCCTTTGTCGGGACACCGACCATGATCGCCGATCAGATGGAGGAGTGGCTCTACACGGACGCCTGCGACGGCTTCAATGTCATGTTCCCCTATCTGCCAGGCGGACTCGATGATTTCGTCGATCTCGTGGTGCCGGAACTGCAACGACGCGAGCTGTTCCGGCGTGAATACGAGGGAAAGACGTTGCGCGAAAACCTGGGGCTGCCACGCCCAGAGAATCGGTTTTTTAAGAAGCTTTAAGGATTGGCCGTGAGGAGTCCCCTCACCCGCAGCCGCTTCGCGTCTGCTGCCCTCTCCCCTGAGGGGAGAGGGCCAGGGTGAGGGGAGCGTGTAAATTTTGTAAAGCCCTCTATGCTCGCACCGGTCGCGCCCGCTGGTTGTAGAGCAACTTGCGCCGGCGCTCCTGCTCTTCCTTCGGCAGCTTGGTGAAATCTTCCGCCCAGTCACTGCCCGCCGCCATTCCCTTTTGCACGGCAGGGCGAGCGGAGAGTTCGTCGAACCAGCGCTTGAAGTATTTGAACTCCTCAATATCCTGGCCTTGGGCCTTCCAGCCCACGGTCCACGGATAGCAAATCATGTCGGCAATCGTGTAGGTGTCCCCAGCAACGTAAGGACTCTCGTAGAGGACATTGTTGAGCACGCCAAACAGACGGTTGACCTCATCAGTAAACCGCCGTATCGCATAGGACTGATCGCTTTGGTCGGGCCCTAAGCGACGGAAATGGCCACACTCGCCGCTTTTAGGCCCTTGGTTGGCCATCTGCCAGAACACCCACTGATTGACATCGTAGCGTCCGCGCACATCCTGAGGGTAGAACTTCCCCACCTTTTCAGCGATGTACATCATGATTGCTCCGGACTCGAAGATGCTGATCGGCGCGCCCCCGCCCGGGGGTTCATGATCCACCAGCGCAGGCATGCGGTTGTTGGGGCAGATTTTAAGAAACGAATCTTGAAACTGATCGCCCCGGCCAATGTTGCAAGGAACTAACTTGTAGGGCAGCCCACATTCTTCCAACAGAATGGTGACCTTCTTACCATTAGGAGTGGGCCAGTAATGTAAATCGATCATAGAGTATGCCTCCTTTTTTGTTTGCGTGCTTCGAGAGGAAGCGCCGCTTGGAGTCATAGCAAGTCTTAGGGGGAGTTGGTAGAGGGAAAAGGACGAGACGTGAAAAGCAAAAGAAGAGAAAAAAGCGACCGCCTCACATCCGGGGCGAGGCGGTCTCAATACGAAGAATTGGCTTACTTCATGCAAATGGCGTTGAGCTTATTGCCGTCTGGATCGCGGAAGTAAGCAATGTAGGGTCCTTTGTCACCACCGCGTCGTCCAGGAGCGCCTTCATCCTTACCGCCGAGTTCTAGCGCCTTCTTGTATACGGCGTCGACTTGCGCCGGGCTGCTCGCGGCGAACGCCACCATCACGCCATTGCCGACAGTCGCCGATTTACCATCAAACGGGCTACAAATAGCGATATTCGCCCCACCCGGCTTGCCGATCATCCTCAGTCTCCCGATGTCCATCAGGACTTTTGCTCCAGGATCGATTTCCCCCAATATGGCGGTATAGAATTTCGTGGCCCTTTCCATATCGTTCGTGCCGATCGTGGTATACGCAATCATAACCAATCTCCTTTCTTTCGCCTCCACGTTAGATTGAGCAATTATACACGTTTAACACGTTCTCACCAAGAACCTGACGCCGGGCGCGCTCGGGCATCTTTTCCACCAGTTCCTCAAGTTCCTCGATGTAATTGCCGGTATGGTCAGGATGCGGGAAGTCGGATGCCCAGAAGAAGCGATCAGCGCCAAGCAGGTCCACCATCGCCGGCAGCGATTTCTCATCAGGATCGGCTGAGATCCACACATTGCGTTTGAAATACTCGCTGGGACGCGCTTTGACCGGCAACGAACGCCCGATGATGCTGTCATACACCGCGTCCATTCTGTCAAGCCAATAGCTCGCCCATCCCGCGCCTACTTCCAGGATTACGAGCTTGAGCTTCGGAAATTTCTCGAACGTACCGTACTGCATAAAGCTCACCAACGCGTGACGCGCCGCATCGGAAGCGGTTACATTCAGATAGAAACTGTGCTTACGCACGTATTGGAGGTCGTAGCGTCCCGGCAGCGCCCACTGGGGTTCAAGCGACGGATGAATGCCCAACGGCACGTCGAGTTCCTGCGCTTTTGCAAAAAGCACATCATGGTCCGGATGCGCGTGCGGCTTCCGCGTCATCACAAACTGCACGACCCAACCGCCTTTGCAGCCCGCTTTGACTGCGCGTTCCAACTCCTCGGCTGCGGCCTTGGGATCACCAAGCGAAAGATGAGCAACAGGAATCAAACGGCCGCCGCTATCGGCGCACCAGTCCACAATCCAGCGATTGTAGGCTCGGGTCATGGCCTGCGCGTAGTCTGCGTCTTCACACTCGGTTTCCCACGAGAGACCCAGACTGGGGTAAATAATAGCGGCGTCAAGTCCTTCCCTGTCCAGGCGTTGCAGCCGCTGCTTCGCGTCCATAGAGCCCAAGAGGCATTCGTCGCCATAATGGAGGCGTGGATTGAACTCGCCTTTTTCGCGCGTCACTTGCCCCATCACGCCAAGACCCGAGAAGGACCCGCCACGACTGACGCGTGAAGGACGACCACCGATTTCCAAATAGTCGAGCCCTTTCTCATCGACCCCGATTCGCACGGCGGTCTCGCGGTACTTGGGCTCACAATACTTCTCCCACAGATCAGAGGCCTCCAGAATATGGCCGTCAGCGTCGACCGCGCCTTTGAATTTAATTTTGTCAATCTTCTCTTCAAGAATACGCCCCATACGATCTCCTTTTCTCTCATTTCGAGTTGGCTCCTCGTTTGCCCTGCCCATTAAAATAGCATGCCTGTCTCTACCAGCAATCAACGAACGGATATTTTTTGGCCGCGCGCCGCGTGGCGACCGGCGTTGACCGTAGCGCGCTCACGATCCAGCGCCGCGAGTCTGCAGGATCGATCACGTCGTCAATCGCAAAATGCGTGGCGACGTTAAGCGCCTTGCCGCGTTGATATAACCCCGCCACCATTTCGTCAAACCGTTTCTTGCGCTCGGCGGGATCAGCAATGGCCGCCAACTCGTTTCGATAGCCAAGTTTCGCGGCGCCTTCAAGCGCCATCGGTCCGAACTCGCCGGTGGGCCAAGAGACGGTAAACACCGCCGCATCGTCGGCGCCCCCAGCCATCGCGATAGCTCCGAGTCCGTAGGCTTTGCGCAAAATGATCTTGAGAAACGGTCCCTGCACATTCGCGCCCGCTAAGAACATACGCGAGGAGTGGCGCACTAGTGCGGTCTTTTCGATCTCTGGGCCAACCATGATGCCGGGCGTGTCACAGAGATAGAGCAGCGGAATATCAAAGGCGTCGCACAGCATGATGAAGCGCGCAGCTTTGTCCGCGCCGTCGCTGTCGATGGCTCCGGCAAGGTGCATGGGATTATTTGCGACTAGACCAATCGCGCGTCCCTCAATGCGGATCAACGCCGTCACCATTGTCTTTCCAAAGTGCGGTCGCAGCTCCAACACCGAGTTAACATCCGCCAGAGTCTTAATAACCTCGCGAATGTCGTACCCTCGCAGGCGATTCTCAGGCACGCTTTTTCGTAAGAGACGTTGGTCGGCGCAGAGGAAGTCGTTCACGGACCCCTGGAAGTAAGACAGATACCTTCTCGCCATGCGCGCGCCTTCGATCTCGTCAGCAACAGTGATATCAACCACTCCGTTCGGCTCTTGCACGCTTAGGGGGCCGACTTCCTCGGGACGAAAGATACCGAGCCCGCCGCTTTCAATCATGGCCGGTCCTCCCATGCCCAGGTTGGAATTCTTCGTCGCGATCACTACATCGCAACAGCCCAGCAGAGAAGCGTTCCCCGCGAAGCAGCGGCCCGAGATCACGCCGACCAACGGCACTAAACCGCTCAACCTGGGAAAGTCGTAAAAAGTCCGCGAGCTGAAGTCACCATCAGTGTCTCCAGGCCGCCCGCCGCCACCCTCCGCGAACAACACCAACGGAAGGCGCAACTCTCGCGCCAACTGAAACATCCGATCTTTTTTGCGATGGTTGAGATGGCCCTGCGTCCCAGCGAACACTGTGAAGTCATAGGCCAGCACCGCGCAGTGCGCGCGCTCGGGGCCAAACAGATCAGCGTTGATGGTCGCGTGCCCCGTGATGAGGCCATCGGCTGGCGTGTTCTTGATGAGATCGTCCATCGTGCGTCGCCGCCGCTGCGCCGCTACGCCCAAGGCGCCGTACTCCACGAACGAGTCCGGGTCGCACAGTTCCGCGATATTTTCCCGCGCCGTGCGTTGCCCGGTTTTACGCCGCCGGGCGACCGCTTCGGGGCGAGTCGCGTCCACAACGATTTCATGGCGCTCAATGACCTCGGCCAAATCCGGTCGAATTGCATCCAAGTCCACTTCACCATTCGCGACAACGACAGCGGCGCCAACTTCGCGCTCTTCGATAAACATCAGCGGCTGCCCTTCGGCGACGGTGTCGCCTTTCGCTGCGTTCACTTGCCGCAGCACGCCACTCACCGGCGCCGTCAACACATGCTCCATCTTCATCGCTTCCATCACGACGAGCTGTTGGCCCTGCACGATCACGTCGCCTTCGTTTGCATCGATCGACACAACCGTGCCCTGCATCGGCGCTCGCAACACGACTGCACCGTCAGGCTCTTCGAGGTCATGGCTGAATAACGGCTGCGCAACAGGCTCCGGTGCTAACACCTCAACTTGCGACACTGCGGATTTTCCCAGGTGCAAGATCGCCAGTGGATCACTGGCGTCAATTTTCGCGCCCACGGTCCGCGCCGATGCGGGTGCGGACCGCTCAAAATAAAGTCGTCGATTGCCAGATTGAGCCGAGGCAACCAGCTCCCCTATTTTCTCTTCGACAAAGCCGGTATGCAGTCGATTCTCACGGAAATCAGCATGCTGCAATAGCGCTTGCAGAAACCCCACGTTTGTCGCCACACCTTCCACGTGGAACTTGCACAGCGCGCGGTACGCTTTGTTCACTGCGTCTACAAAATCTATCGAAGGAGAGTGTGCGATGAGCTTTGCCAACAAGGAATCAAACCTGGGGTTGATGCTGTAGCCAGCGTAGGCGTAGGAGTCAACGCGCAGGCCTGGCCCTGATGGGACCTCAAACACCGTGAGGGTTCCGTTCGACGTTCGCACCGAGGCGTCTTCCACCATCGATTCGGCGTTGATGCGCAGCTCAACCGCAAACCCTCTCGGTTTTTCCCGCTGTGACCCGTCGAAACCAAGCTCTTGCAGCGATTTTCCCGCCGCAAGTTGCAGTTGCGTTTTCACTAGGTCGACACCTGTCACCTCCTCGGTCACCGTATGCTCGACTTGAAGGCGCGGATTGGCTTCAATGAAGGCAAAGGTTGCATCTTTTTCTTCGTTGACATTGACAAGAAATTCAAAAGTGCCGAGACTCTCGTAGTTGACGTGTTGGGCCATGCGTATCGACGCTTTAACGAGTTGGTCACGGGTCGCTGGAGTAATGGAAGGGCTGGGAGCGATCTCGATCAGCTTTTGCTGCCGTCGCTGCACCGTACACTCGCGCTCCCATAGATGGGCGATGTGCCCCGACCGATCGCCAAGAATCTGCACTTCGATATGACGGGCCACCGGCATAAAACGCTCAACATACACGTCGCCATTGCCAAACGCCGCGCGCGCTTCTGACTGGCAACGTTGATACGCCTCCTCGACCTCTTCGAGCCGACGGACGATACGCATCCCACGGCCTCCACCTCCTGCCACAGCTTTGATAACGATCGCGGAGCCCGCAGGCCTAGACTTAAAAAAGGCTTTCACTTCGTCAAGGCTTGTCGACCCGGCGGATCCGGACAACACCGGCACGCCGCATTGAGCAGCCAACTGACGCGCGTTCACTTTATCGCCAAACAGTTCCAGCAATTCGGAGCGTGGCCCCACAAAGACGACTCCCGCTTCGGCGCAGAGTCGCGCGAACCCGGGGTGCTCGCTCAGAAATCCGTAGCCAGGATGGATAGCGTCGCAGCCCGCCTCTTGTGCGATCGTTACGATCTGCGCGGCGTCCAGATACGCTGCGGCGCCGGCGCCGCGCAGTTGACACGCCTCATCAGCACGAACGACGTGCAACGACTTCGCATCATCTTCAGAGAATACCGCGACTGTGGCCAATCCCAACTCCGCCGCGGCCTCAGTCACACGAATAGCAATTTCGCCGCGATTGGCGATCAGCAGCTTCTTCATAGGACTCAAATTGTTTCGGCGTGAATTCTTAGAAAAGAAGGAGGATCAGGCCTTGCATTTCGGCATTTTCTCTTCTTCACTGCTGTTAGACTTCGCTAATGTAGCAATGCAAGACCTGACCCCTCATGCCGTCAAGCGGTCCGGCTGAGCAGGACCACTGGGATCTGGCGGGTAGTCTTTTGCTGATACTCCTTGAAAATAGGCATTTTCTCGGCCTGGCGGTCATACAACCGCTGGCGTTCTTCGCCGGACGTTACCGTGGCCCGGACCTGAAACCGTTCGCTGCCCAGTTCCACGGTCGCCACGGGATTAGCCACGAGGTTGAAATACCACGGCGGGCTCTTCGGAGCCCCAGCGAACGAAGCGATGACGACGATGCGATTGCCATCCATCGTATAGGCCAGCGGCTTGGTGATCGCGCGCCCGCTTTTGGCCCCGGTCGTGGTCAACAATAGCAATGGCATGCCTTCCATCTGACCGCCGACCTGCCCTTGATTCGCGCGAAACTCACTAATCACGCGCTGGTTGAAATCATTCAGTTCTGACATGTTTCCTCTCCCTTTGTGAATTTATCTATAGCGCGGCAAGATGTGCTTGCCGAAGGTTTCCACTTGTCGCCTGACTTCGTCCTTGGGCAGGAACCCCTGATCCCCCTGCCACACCAACCATTCCGGGTGCACATTTTCCACCATCGCGTCCATGCTGCGCCGCACGTCATCGACGCTGCCAAGATAGGTAAAGTCGGCGCGCTCCATGCGCGGAATGGTGCACTCTTCCGGCGGCAACATAGCTTTGCCGCTCGGCCACTTGGCTTCATCCTCGGGCTCGCGCCAGGCTTCAAAGAAACCAAAGTGGTAGAAAAACTTGCGGAACGCCACGCCACAAATCCCTGCTTCCGCGATCTGGCGGGCCTTCTCTTTATTTTCCGCGAGATAGATGGCCCGCAGCACGCCGACATTGTCTCCCAGGTTCAATTGCCGTCCAGCCTTCTGCGCTTCTTCTTGATACGCCTCAACGAGTTTGCGCACTTGTGGAGGCTGCGAAATGAGAATCGTGGGCGTGATCCCCTCGCGCGCGCACCAGCGCACAGTCTCCTCGCTGATGGAGAACGCTTGGAATAACGGTGGATGGGGCCGTTGATAGGGCTTAGGCACGACATTGATCTTTTGCACGCGCCCCTGGTCGTCGACTTCGCCGGGGAAGCCGCATTCCCGAGTCCACTCATGTGCGGGCCACGGCGTGCCCTCTTGCGGATAGGGATATTCGTAATACTTGCCCTTGAAGCGGAACGGCTCGTCGCCCCAGGCGAGTTTGAGGAATTGATAGACCTCTTCAAACGCTTCACGATTGACCCGATCCGATTCACTCTTATCGCTGGCGGTGGCGCTGACGTGGATCAATTGGGCCATCTGATTGAGCCAGCGAGCCTGGTAGCCGCGCGCGAAGCCCACGAACGTGCGCCCTTTGGTCAGTTGATCGAGCCAAGCAATTTCAAGCGCGAGTCGCAACGGGTTCCAGCCCGGCAGCACGTAGCCGATGGGACCAACCTTAATCCGCTTGGTGTTGTGAATGACATGCTGGGTGAGGACCGGCAAGCTGCCGATTTCAATGCCTTCACTATGGAGATGATGTTCAGGGAAGCAAACGGCATCGAAGCCCACTTCCTCCGCCAACTGAGAAATCTCCACTACTTCTTCAATCATCCGCTGCCAGCGCTCGGGCTGCATGGCGATGGGGCGTTGCGTGCGGCGCTCTTCCATAGTGGCTGGCAGCGTGGGAAGGAAGAAATACATGCATTTCATAGAGGCTCCTTATCGTGGTCTTCTTGCGAATAGGCTGAGGCTGGGAGCAGCGTTGAGCGCTGCTCCTGACGACGTAGTAATCGCGGTGTCACCTAGTTTTCTACGCCGCGCGGCGGGCTTCGTCTTGCGCGGTGGGACCAGTCACTTTGTAGAGTTTCTGCCCATTGTCCCACAGAATCTTGCGGCGCACCGATTCTTCACAATCGGAGAGACCGCCTTTGATCCGGTCGTGCACTTCATCGCCAAACAGCGAGGTGGGGTGCGGGAAATCGGTCTCAAAGAGAATGTTATCGGCTCCTACCTTATCGATCAGGCGGCGGGGCGCGATCTGCTCGAACCAATAACAGGCATAGACGTTCCGGGCAAAATACTGCGAGGGGAGCATGTCGAACTCGGGATGCTCTTCCGACACGCTATTGCCCATAAATTGATAATCGAGCGCTTCCAGCGCAAAAGGAATCCAGCCGATGCCACTTTCCACCGAGATGAACTTGATCTTCGGATAGCGCGCCAGTACGCCGGACATGAGCAAGTCGTTTAGCTGGATGCCGTTGCGCAGGAAGATATCGACCGACAACTCGGTAAACGCGGCCATCTTGCCGTAGGCGGCAATTTTGGTTTGCAACAGCCCCATCTCCATATTGCCCGAGCCGATGTGGAAGCTGATCGGCAAGTCGAGTTCGCACGCCACTTCCCACAGCG
>CAZGBQ010000146.1:0-9923 GCA_964524045.1 uncultured Acidobacteriaceae bacterium | reverse complement strand
GTTCCCTGAGGCGAAGATCGGAAGTTAGAGTTGTATGTATTTGGCAGCGCAGATGAAGAGGAGTAATGAGTCTGAATTGCAAGTTGAAGAGAGATCTCTACGCAGGCTGCGGAAGACCTGCTTGCAGCAGGCAAGCCGCAACTCCGAGGGTCGAGATGACGGGAAGGATGGATTCCTGATTCTTCATGGACTTAACGCATTTGTTTTTAATGGGATACGAGAAACTGTATCCGTCATGGCTGGCTATGCATCTTATGGTCTGAGGACGTGGATCCGAGGAGGCTAACCCCCATGGACCGGCGTAATTTGGAAACAATTGGTGTGCGCCGCACCGGGTGGGCAGCGATGGACCGCGATCCGCAGCAAGACAAGGTGGAATTCATCTGTCCGCACTGCGGGACGCGGGACGAGAAGAATGCCCGGCGCGAGCGTACGTTGTATCACTTCACGGATGGCTTCTTGCAAGATTTGCAAGGTGAAGTAACGGTGTGCCACGCATGCAGGAAGTCGCTGCGCGTGGTGCCGATTGTGATGGTGCACGATCAGGAAGAAGCGCGAAGGTTCTCGGCGGTTTTTTCCGATGAGAACCTGGTAACCGCGAACTGAACTTTTTGGAAGTGAGAAGTAAGAACGGGGCGCGAATGCATAGCGCCCCGTTTTTTTTTCTGCGATGCTTGCCGCGAAAACGATATCGAAATCAAGCCACGATTCCTCGCTTCGCTCGGAATGACACCGACGCCCACGAATCAGGGACGGTAGTGGTCGCGATCGTCCCAATCGCGGTCGTTGTGCCAACGATGGCCGTCTTCGTCCCACCAACGATGGTACTCGCGCCAGCAGCGCTCACGTGCTTCCCGCAGCTCATGGCGTTGGTGTTCCGCTTGCCTACTGTACCAGCCGTGTCGCTCGATGGCTTCGTGCAGTTTGTAGTCTTCCTTGGCGATGCGGCGTTGGCACTTATAGTAGGGGTCTTCATGGGCAGAAGCGCGCGGCGTTGCCGCGAAGGCAAGCAATCCGACAAAAGCCGCGGCGGCGAGCGACGACCTTCGCCAGAACCTTTTCTCTCCCGTAAACATAATCATTTGTTCTCCAGCGTTCTGTATTCCCCGACTGGGATGGGGTTTGGTCCCGGTTGGTTAAACACCGTTGGCAGGAGAATGTAGCGGTTTCAAGGCTGCTGCTAACCGAAGAACAGCAGCGCAATGGTTAGCGGGCGCGTTCAGTAAGCTTGCAGGAAGGGGTCCACGCCCATGTGGTACTTTTCAAGGCCGGCGCGTATGCGGTCGAAGGCGTCGTCCACATTGTCCGCAAATTGCAGCAACTTGTATTCTTCTTCGTTGATAGTGCCCCAGCGAACCATGGCTTTCCAGTTCAGCACTTCATCCCAATACTTGCGTCCGTAAATCAAAATCAAGTTGTGCTTCGACAACTTGCCGGTTTGTAGCAAGGTCATCATTTCCCAGAGCTCGTCCATAGTGCCAAAGCCGCCCGGGAAAACAATCAGGGCTTTGGCGATCTGCGCGAACCAAAGTTTGCGCATGAAGAAGTATTTGAAATTGAAGCTCAGCTCCGGGCTGATGTAAGGATTGGCGAACTGTTCGTGGGGGAGCTCGATGGAAAGCCCAATGGATTTGCCACCGGCTTCAAAGGCACCGCGATTCGCTGCTTCCATGATTCCCGGGCCGCCGCCGGAACAGACCACGAAGCGCCGCGGCTTGGGGCCAAGCGTGAGCGCCCAACTCGTCAGTTTGTGCGAGAGCTGGCGCGCTTCTTCGTAATAGCGGGACATTTCGAGCGAGCTCTTGGCGTTGCGCAGCGCTGCGCGATGCTTATTCAATTCCTCGTGGGACAATTTGCCGGTCTTTCTGTGTTTGAGGCGGGTGTAACGCGCCTGGGCTGTCTCGTGCGATTCAATGCGAGCGGAGCCGAACATGACGATGGTGTCGCCGATGCCTTCGTTCTTCAGCTGTACGAGAGGATGGATGTATTCGCCGAGGATGCGGATCGGCCGGGCGGGCACGCTGCTCAGGAACTTTGGATCTTCGTGGGTAACCTTGGGGGCGTGCTGGGGTTTCATTTTTTTGCCGTCAGGCATGGGCTCTATTCTCCAAGAGACATGAGCTTTAATTGTAGGAATCCCAGGGATTTGCAGCAACGCCTTCCCGCAAAGTTGCGTCGAATTGAGTACAGTGCTTAAGCGATTGATCTGAGGGCGCGCGAGACATGACAATTGGTGAAGAGAAGAGAGATTCCTCGACTGCGCAGGCCGACCTTCGCTTCGCGAATGCCAGAAGGAGTCGGCCTGCTTCGCTCGGAATGACGGTGCTGGCGGGATGACATTTCTAGGAGTCAACGGCGAGTCCCGGGGCAGGATTATTCTCATGAATCGCCTAACAATTCAAGGATACCGTGGAATCTTCCTGTTTCTGACGTTGCTGTTTGCAGCAGCGACACTCTACGCGCAGGCGCCGACGGGGCCGCTTCCGCCGAGGCCGGGCGTGGAAGTGCAGCAGCCGCCAAAGAGCGCGATCAAAGTGCAGGTTGCATTGGTGACGACGCCGGTGACGGTGCGCGATGGCCGTGGGGAGATGGTTCATAACCTGGAAGCGCAGGATTTTCGAGTGACGGATAACGGCGTTGCGCAGAAAATTCTCCACTTCGATCTTGGCGGCGATCCAATTTCGCTGGTTGTGCTGGTGGAGACGAGTTCGCGGATTGAGCCGCTGGCTCCGGAGATGCACAAGACGGGCATTCTGCTGACGCAAACGGTGATGGGGCCGACGGGCGAGGCGGCGGTGGTGGGCTTCAATGATTCGGTGGACAAGCTCCAGGATTTCACGGGCAGCGGCGAGGCCATCGAGAAAACGATGGCGAGTCTCGCCCTCGGAACGGCGGGTTCACGGCTGTACGACGCGATGGCGGTGGGCGTGGAAATGCTTTCGGGCCGCCCGCAAGCCACGGCGGAAAAACCAGGCCGCCGGCGCGTGATGCTGATTCTTTCCGAGGCAGCCGATAGAGGGAGCGACAAGAAATTCGGCGAAGTGCTGCGGCAGGCGCAATTGGCGAACGTGACGATTTACAGCGCGGGACTTTCCACAACGCGCGCGGAGCTGCAGGCCAAGCCGAGGCCGCCGCAGCGTCCGAACCTACCAGTAGGCGCCGTACCTCCGCCGCCTGGAGTTCCGGCAACGCCTACTTACGAGGAGAGCCGCTACGGGAACATCGACATTCTGGCTGCGGCTGTCTGGGCGGTGCAACACATTCACGATCAAGTGAGGGGCAGCGCGCTGGAAGTTGCAGCCGCGGCGACGGGCGGGGCGCATCTTTCCACGTTCAAAGATCGGTCGATTGAGAAGGCCATTGATGAAATTGGCGGGGAGCTGCACTCGCAATACACGCTCAGCTACACACCGGCGGGGGCCGACGCGACGGGCTATCATGAGATCAAAGTGTCGGTGACTCGCAACGACGCGAAGAATCTGAAGGTACGCGCGCGGCCGGGCTATTACATCGGTCCGCCGGAGACTTGAACTCCACCATTAGTCCTGACGAATTCGAAAAGCAGATCCCTGGCTTCGCTCGGGATGACAGCCGACGGCTATTTTTTACGGTTAAGCGATTTGGGTCCAAAAGGTGCCGTCGCGGGCGGTGATCAGGGAGTCTTTGCGGGCGCCCCAGCGCAAAAAATGAGGCGTGTGTATATGCTCGGTGTGGGCGTCGCGGCTGGCCCAGACTTCATGGAGTAAGAAGCCGCCCGGAATGTCAACAGACCGGTGCAAGTCGAACGTGAGGCAGCCCTCTTCCTTTCTGGACGGGCTGATCAGGGCACGCAGCTCCGCTTCCAACAGAGTTTCCTGGCCTTCGCGGGCGCGCAAAATAACCATGCGCGTGACGGCTTGTTTAGGCAGTTTTCCGCCGGACGCTGCTTTTCTGCGCCCTTTCGACCTGGCTGGCCTCCGAGCCTTCGTTTTTCGTTTGGCCATGGTGGCGGGGATTGTAGCGCAAATAGTTTCCCGCGCAAGTAATACGTGCGATTCCCGCCTTCGACCGGGGCGAATCCGAAAGGCCTCACCCGCTCACTAATGCGGGGTCTGGATCGGTTGAGATCCTTCGCTCCGCTCAGGCTACTTGCAGGCGGGTACTTTGCTGGCCGGCGGACTCACCGCGAGTTTCAGCAGACCGCCAGACTACTTGGAGCCGTTTTTGCGGCCGACGTTGAGGTTGTCGAAGTGGAGGATGGCGTTCAGCACCATGGCGTAGGTTCCTCGGGTTTCGCCGCGATAGACCGGATTGATGGAGAACAGCACAACGTGGCCTCTGCCGGAGGGCGCATCGACCACGGCGGGATGCTGGGCGATTTCGTCGCCACCTTCCACGAGGCCGGAGATGAGCAGGTCTTTCCCGTCAGCGTAGCGGAAAATCACGCGCGGCAAATTTGCCGGCGGGATCACGCGGAAACCGTTTCGTTTCTGTTCGTCGGCGACCGGCGGCGCTTCCCAGATTTCAGACTTTGGCACTTCGGAAGCTTCGGCGCCAAGGCGGCCGACGGCGAAGTCAGGATCGTCGGGGGTGCCGCGCCCAGTGGGGCGGGCGTGCATTTCCGGGCCGAGGCGGCGACGGCCGCGCTGGCCCGCGATGCTGCTGAGGGAGAAAATCGGGCCATTGTCACAATAGGCCGCGCCTTTTTCGTCGTAGCCGTAAGCGATAGGGCTGGCGTCGTCGACAAGGCGCGTTCCGACGACGGAGCCGACAATTTTCATGCGATTTGCATTCTGCGTGGTGATACCGTCGGCAAAATCCAGGGAAAGCGCCAGCGACGAGGTGTCGGTTGCGGTCACGAGCACTCCACCCTTCTGCACGAATTCCTGCAAGCGCGCCACGCCGTCCCAGCCGAGTCCGGGACGCATGTCGTCGGTTGAATCGTTCTTGCCGACGAGGTTTGGCGTTTCCGGCGTGGTCTTCCACGGCAGCGGATTGCCCCAGGCAGTGGGAATGCCGTTAACGACGAGACCGACGCCAGCATTAAAGCCGACCGGGGGAAACAGAATCACATCGTACTTCGCGTTCAAGTCTGCGATCTTTACGATGGCCTGCGTACTCACGTAGTCGTACGGGATTTTTAGATTATCCAGCGCTAGCCGCCACCATCCTTCCGTTTGGGTGAAGAGCCAGGTATGCACGAAAGCGATGCGGGCGGCGCGAACGGGATGGGTTTTCGCGCCGGGCGCGGCGGAGAGCGCGGTCACCTGCACGCCGAGTTCGGCGACGGTGCGGTCCAGGTCGGCGCGGTTCACGTTTCGAACAAGGAACGAACCGCGGTTGAACTTCTTCCCGACACTTTCGAATGGTTCTTCCGCCGCGTCGATCGATGCATTTCGTAACGCAAAGCGCAGAGTCGCGAGCGCAGGCTCGGCGGTGTTGTTGATCGCGAATATTGTGCCGTCGCCCTTCACGCCGCCCAGCGCGCGAACTTCGGCGACACGGTCCATCGGCACATCCAAAACCTTCTGGTCGGTCACGCGCATTACCTGGACGTGAAAGAGTTCGCCGAAGGTCCAGCCGGTGTCGTCATAGGGAGTTTTCTGCGGATCGTCTGGGCTCCAGTATTGATGGTCGAGCAAGGCGTCCGCGATGCGCGAATACGGCTGGTCCATGCGAATGATGTAACTGCCAGCTGGAAAATCGCGCGATGTTGGTGCGGGCAGCTCAGGCTTTTCGTCTTTCTCCTTTTTCTCTTTCTCCTTGCCTGACTCTTTCGGCTTCTTCACCGGCAGCGCGACCGTAAAAGCCGATTTCGCGCGAGAGATTTCCACGGCTTGCTTCTGCAGAACCTGCAAAAGCTCTGCCTGTAACCCAGGACGGGGGTCATCTGCAGAAAATACGTAGGCGGCGGGCCCTTCGGCGGCGGGCTTCATCGTGGAACGCTTGGCCTTGAGGTAGAAATTCTTCAGAAACATGCGCTTGTTTTCGGTGAAGAAGTGGAGGGAAGTGAGCAGGCCGGTTTCTTCGTAGTTGTTATTGTCGCGCTGCGACCAAAGGACCTTTGGGAGTGGCGGGTTTTGTTTATACCAGGTGCGCGCGTATTCTTCCGGCTCGAGCGTGCGCTCTTGCGTGTCCGCGCCGCCGTTGCCAAACGTTTCGTAAAGGCGGCTCACGCCGTTGTGCATGGCCGCGATAAACATCAAGTAGCCCGGTGACCAAGTATCGAAATCGCCGTGCGCAAAAACGCCAGGCATCCCGAATTTGGTCATCGCCGAGACGTTGTTCCACCCAATGATTTGCCATTCGTCGGCAAGAATCGGATCGATCCACGCGTTGTAAGGCCCGTCGCCAATGGTGTTGTCGTAAAGATAAGGAACGGACTCGTGCAGGTCGTGGAGCACCTGCGCTTTCCAGCCGACGTAGGTGTTCAAAACATTTTCCGTGAGCTTGAGGGTGACGCCCATGGCGTCGCGGTTGTTGTCGTGCGCAACGTATTTGCCCCAATACACGAGCCACGGATAGAACTCTTTCGGATGCGCCAGGTGCCATTTGTAAATGTCGACCATACGATCACGGCCATCGACTTCCACGACGGGCGTGATAAGGGTGATTGTGCCGTCGCGAATTTCCTTGATGTACGGACTCTCATCTACGGCCAGACGGTAAGCAAGTTCCATCAGCGCGGTGGGCGCGCCGGTTTCGGGTGAGTGGATCGTGCCGGTGATGTAGTAGACGGGCACGGCCTGCGCGACGATTTTGTCAGCCGCTGCGTCATCGAGCTTGATAGTGCGCGGATCGGCCAACTTGGCGAGGCGCGCTTTATTCTTTTCAAGGTTCTTTAGGTTTTCTTCCGAGGATACTGCCACCGCGATCATTTCGCGGCCCTCTTCGGTCGTGCCAATCGGAAATACCTTCACGCGCGGGCTGGCCTTCTCCAGCATCCGCATATAGCCGTACACGTCTTTCGCATAGGGAAGAATGCCGGGCGCGCCAGACACGTCGCCAAGCACAGCCTCGGGTGTGGGCACGGTTTTCGATGCGGGAAGATAATCCACTAGCGGCGAGCTGAAATAGGGCTGAGTCGTGTATTTGTGGATTTTCTCCGTGTAGGCCGCGTCCACGGGCTGCTTGGGATCGCGCGCGGGAGCTGTTTCGTCAGCGAGTGCGATTGGGGTCGCAAAAAACAAGAATGCATACGCGGCAAAGAATCGTTTCGTGGAAGTCATTTGTGCCCTCAAAAAGCAGAGACGGATTCTAGCGCACATTGGTAGGCGCGCAACCGGCTCGGTGCGCGAGGATGTGCTAGCATCGGGAACCGTTGCAACGGAGCAGGGGCCGAAACAAGTAGATGGCAGCGACTATGAAAGCGTTGCGCAAGGTGCAGCCCGCACGGGGCTTGCAGATGGACACGGTGGGAGTCCCGGCGATTGGGCCCACGGACGCGCTGGTGCGGGTGAACGCGGCCTCGATTTGCGGAACGGACTTGCACATTTATGGGTGGGACCGCTGGTCGCAGGGACGTATCAAGCCGCCGCTGACGCTGGGACACGAGTTTTGCGGCATCGTCGAGCGTGTTGGAGACGAGGTGCGGGCGGTCAAGCCCGGCGATTTTGTCAGCGCGGAAATGCACGTGAACTGCGGCCACTGTCGCCAGTGCCGGCTGGGACAGGCGCACATCTGCCAGAACTTGCGAATTATTGGGATTGACCAGGACGGAGCGTTTGCGGAATTTGTGAAGATTCCTGCGTCGAACATTTGGAGGCTCGATCCCGCGATTCCCGAGCACTTTGGAGCGATTCTCGATCCGCTCGGAAACGCAGTGCACACGGTGCTGGCGGGACCAGTGGCAGGACAGACGGTTTTGGTGACGGGCTGTGGCCCGATCGGGTTGATGGCCATCGCGGTGGCGAAGGCGTGCGGGAGTTCGACGGTGTTTGCTACGGAAACGAACGAACAGCGGCGCGAGATGGCGCGGCACATGGGCGCCGACGTGGTGATTAATCCCGCGGCGGAAGATGCGGTGAAACGGATTCTCGGCGAAACGGGAGGCACGGGAGTGGACGCGCTTCTAGAGATGAGCGGGAATCCGTTGGCGATTCAGCAAGGTTTCAAGGCGCTGCGTGCCGGAGGGCGCGCGTCTCTGCTGGGGATTCCTACGGAGAATGTGCCGCTGGATTTGGTCAACGACGTGATCTTCAAGGGCGCGACGGTGCAAGGCATTTATGGGCGGAGAATGTATGAAACGTGGGTGCAAATGACGGCGCTGCTCAAGGCTGGGCGGTTGAATTTGGAGCCGCTCTTCGGGCAACGCGCACCGCTTGAGGAATTTGAGGGTGCGTTTTCGAAGCTGCAAGGCGGATTGCCGGGGAAGATTTTGCTGTATCCGAATGGAATCGGGCGCTGAGCGTTTCTGCTTTTCCTAGAGGTTTGTTGAAAAGGCCTCCCCCGGTCATCTCGAGCGAAGCGAGGAATCCCTCTCCCCAAAGGGGCAAAGAAAGAGAGATTCCTCGTCGCTTTGCTCCTCGGAATGACGGGACTAGGCGAGTTTTCATGACTTCACAAATTGTTGCGCCGCCGCTTGCGGGAAACACGCTTGGTTTGGTTGGAAGCGATTTTGTGATTGCCGAATGGCGCGATCCGGGAGGCCCGGTGGGCCAGCGGCGCCTCATTGCGCCGCCGCATGTGCATCACAACGACGATGAAGCCTGGTATGTGTTGGAAGGCACGATGTGCGTGCAGGTCCGCGAGAAGGAAGTCGAGGCTCGTGCAGGGTGCGGCGTTTTTGTTCCACGTGGAACAACGCATACGTACTGGAATCCCGGTCCCGGACCAACGCGCTATCTGCTCATCATGACCGCGAACATTTTCCAACTAGTTCAGGATATTCACGCGGTGAAGGAGCGCACACCCGCGGCCCTTGAGGAAGTGTTTCGCAAGCACAACTCCGAGCTCGTTAAGACCTAGAGAGCGATTGGTGTTGGGTCAGTTTGGATGCGAATTTCCGTTAGCTAGTGGGTGTCCATCGACCCTTGCCCAAGGAGAACAAAAGATAGTCAGTAGCTGCGTCTGCCAAGTGGGAGAATTCCTTAAGGCATTCGCTTCTTGCATCTCTTGTGAGCCAACCAACTGTGAATAAACCGTTGCCTTCCTCGATGATGAAAGTCGAGGGCGTGAATCGCTTGTCGTAGGATTCACCGAGTAAGGCCTTGGCTATTTCGGGATGTTCACTAAAGTACCTTGCAATGTCCGGGGCAGGAAGTTCGGAGACGGCCCTTGCGGCCATGACTCCTATGCGCTGAACCCTGAATCCTCTTGGGAATCCATCAATACTTGGTTTTCGTCTCCAAAGCCGCATTGGGGAGGCAAGCGTATCACCATTTCAGTCTGCTCACCCGACCAAGCACGCTCAAGTCTGTCTAACTGACCCACCACCGGGCAATTCCGCGGTTTGCTCCGCGGCAAAGGATGGAGCAGAATAGAGACTCCTTCCCGGCCGATGCCTACCATCAGGAGCGATGCCATGTCGGAGACCGCCACATTGGCGACCAAGCAGAATTCTTTGCAGTACATCACGGACCAATTGAGTGAGCTGCGCACGAAAGGCGTTGCGCCGAAGCTGCGCATCCTCGAAGGCGAGCAGAAGCCCGTTTGCATTTTCGACGGGAAGGAAGTGATCAATCTCGCTTCGAACAATTATCTGGGACTGACCACGCACAAGGCCTTGCGGAAAGCAGCGCTGGATGCGGTGAAGCGGTACGGCGCGGGCGCGGGAGCGGTTCGAACGATCGCCGGCACGATGAAACTGCACATGGAGCTGGAAGAGCAAATTGCGGCGTTCAAGAAAGTGGAAGCGTGCGTGGTGTTTCAGTCGGGGTTCACAGCGAATGCGGGCACCGTTTCCGCCGTACTTGGCAAGGACGACCTGATTGTTTCGGACGAAT
>CAZGBQ010000145.1:0-9984 GCA_964524045.1 uncultured Acidobacteriaceae bacterium | reverse complement strand
GAGCAACGTTACGTTGAGCGTGAGGACGAGCGATCCCACGCCGATTCCGAATTGGCCGTCGAAAGAAAAAGAACGGACCGCGTCATACCAGAGAAAGCAGAGAAAAAGAACTGCCAAATAGAAAAAGTAGCGATGAACATTTTGCAGAATGAAAGGGAACGAGGTCTCGCCCCAGTACTTGCGTTTGAATTCGCCCACAGAACAAGCAGGAGGGTCGAAGAAAAATGCGCGGTAGTAAGCCTTGCGGTAATAGTAGCAAGTAGCCCGGAAACCCAGCGGTCCAAGCAAAATAAGCAAAGCAGGAGAAAACGGCCACCAATGATGCTGTGGGTCGATGAGCGGTGAGTAGAAAGGCGAAAGGTAGGGCCCCCAGGAGTAGTAGGTTCCTTCAAAGGCGCGCAATGTCGCATACACACCGAACCCGCCGAGAACAATAATTACCGGAAGAATCTCGGTCCACCACGAGTCGCGTCGCAAAGTGCTGCCAAGTCGCGACTCGGGCAAGAGCGTCGGCGTGCCGGCCATTCCTCACCTCCGGTGCTCGTGTAGCGTATTCAAAAACGCGTGTTTTTCAACCGAAATTTTCCCGATTGCTACAGCTGCTCGCCTGACCGTTTCAGGCTGCGCATGGCAAGCGCGGCGGCGAAGCAGCCGATACCGGTAAACATCAGCCATGCAGAAACGGGGTACATGCGGAACCGGAAACCGCTGTCGCCAATGGAAGGCACCAGCGGGTAGAAGGGATTCAAGAAAAGCGGCGCCTGAATATACGCAGGGGCATCAAACGTTCCGCGATTGTCTTGCTCCCAGTGCGAATACATCATCCCGAAAGCAATCGCGGTAACAACTGTAAGAACAAGCACAATCGCATAACAGGACGCCGTCGCATGGACGCTACGGCGGAACATCGTCGAGCACAAGAGCCCGAGCGTGCAGATGCTCGCAAGCACCAGGATGATCGAGCCTACTGCCTTCACTAGGTCCAGGACTTCCACGCCCCCAAAAGCGAAAGGAAGAGCCATCAGAGGCAGTGCACTAGCAAGCAGGAGCAGCAGGTAGAGAAGCGCAGCAACAAATTTGCCCCACCAAATCTGAGGCACGGTGAGAAGGCTGGTCAATAGGCCTGCAAGGGTTCGTTGCTCCCTTTCGATGGTGATTGATCCGCTGCTGAAGACCGGCGCCATCAACAACAGAACAGAGAGTTGCGTGAAGACCACGCCGAGAAAAATGGCTTCGCCGATATCCGCGCCCTGAACCTCCGCGCCGCGAAGGCGGCGGCCTGTATCCGTGTTGAAAAAGTAGACGCAGGAAACAATTCCGCAAACCACTAGGAGGTAGAGCGTCGGCAGCAGCCACGAGCGCCTCTCGCGCAGCCGCTGACGAACTTCTTTGATGATCATGGGGTTGGTCACATAACGTTTCATGGCGTGGGCTCCCCAAAGGCGCGGCGGTAGCGTTCTTCAAGGCCGGGGCCGCGAGCGTCAAAATGAACGACGGTGATCCCGGCTTGGAGAATCGTTTGCAGAAAGCCAGAGGCCTCTGTCGAGCTGCCGGGCAGTTCGACCAGTAGAAAGTTGTCTCTTCGTTCCAGGATGCGCGCTCCTGAAAGGCCAGCAAGAGCGCGGTCCATCGAATCAGTAGTTCCCTCGAATTCCAGCTCGCAGCGAATCGTCGGTGCCGTTGTGCCACCAGATGGCGCAGGAGCTAGCGATTCTTGAACGTTCTTGCCCTCGGAGATGAAAACGACCCGCGTGCAGATATCTTCAAGGTCGCTCAGAATGTGAGAAGAAATGAAAATGGCAACTCCCTCGGCATGAAGCCGCCGAAGCTGTTCGCGAAGCTGGATGCGCGCAAGGGGATCGAGTCCCGTGGCGGGTTCATCCAACAGAAGAAGTTTGGGCTCATGAAGCAGCATCTTCGAAAGAAGCAGTCGCTGCTTCCAACCGAGCGAAAGATGCTCCACGAAATCCTCGCGGCGGCCGGCAAGGCCGGCGCGATCGAGCGCACGCTCGATGGCAGCGGTGCGCTTTGGCTCTTTCAACCGAAAAGCGTCCGCAAAAAACTCCAGAAACTCCGTAATCCGTATGTCCTGGTAGATTCCAGCAACATCGGGCAGATAGCCGATGCTTGCACGGACGGCTTCAGATTGTGAGGAAACATCGCAACCGCACACGCGAGCAGAGCCAGAGTCTGCCGGGAGCAGAGTCGCCAGGATTTTAATGAGCGTGGTCTTTCCCGCCCCGTTAGGCCCAACGAGGCCGACCAATTCATTGCTTTCGATGCGCAGCGAAAAACCGGCAAGGCCACGCGACTTACGGTAAGACTTGTAAAGGGCGTCGATCTCAATCATGGCCAGGCCCCGAATGTCACAACCGTAAGCGAAGCAGATTTTCGGTCCGGCGATTGCCCGCGGAGCGAAGGTCCGAGGGTTGCCTGATCGCTAAGGCCGAAGAAAACAGCTTTGGTCTCGGCAAAAACGTCGTCGCCGTTGCGAACCCAACCGCGCACCAGCTCGGTGAGGGAAAACGGCTGAACCGCAAGGTCGTCCCATTCTTTGTTCATTTGTTCCAGTTTTGCTTGGCCATTTGACTGGAAGCGTTCCTCTGCGCCTGCGCCTCCGTCTTCCTGCGTGTTGGGCTTATGGAATTGGAACGGCGGACCAGGGTAATCTGGCAGGCGATTGACAGAACGGCCGGACTCCTTTGAGTAATCCAGGCGTTGCATGCGGGCAAGGTCGATTGTCGAACCCGAAGGAAACGAACCTAGGAGGAAAATATTTCCGCGATCGACCACGATTGCCTGCTGGAACGATATGCCCGTGTCATTATGCATGCGTCCGCCTGAATCGCGGGAAACTGTTCCGGCAAAGCGGTGATGCCCAGTGAACTCAATTTCCGTAAACGACCATTTGCGAAGGGAGATTCTTGTTTCCCAGGACCTATCAAGCAAGAATTCGCCGATCTGCGGCCCACTTAAACCAGCGCTGAAAGGGACGTCAAAGATAATCGGAGAATTCCGGCGAGGGGGTAGATAAACCCAATCAGCAGGAATCATCGGTTGGACACTCGAGCGCCGCGGAGCCGAAATGCGAATCTTACTGTCTGCTATGGCGAGGGAACTAAGATTGTCCATACGATAGACGGTCATGTCGTCGAGATTGAAATTGCGCGGCCGATTGCGCGCGCTTGCGCCGTAAAGAAGCACGGAAGTGATAAATGCGGTGGCAGGAATCGTAATCCATGCCCATTCCGGACGGCCGATGCGGCGCAAGAAAATGAAGTTGACCAAGCCGGCCACGAGCAAATAGCCAATCATCCAGAGGAGCATTTCCAAAAAGGACGGAAATCGAAAAGATGTGCCGAGGCGCTTCATCAGCCATGTGGATTGGGACTCGTCCGCAGCCTGCCACTCGCTCGTGACGCGGCGAAATTGCCGGATAACTTCCTCTGGTGTGGATGGCGTGAACCCAAGCGGCCGGAAATAAGTCGAGAACTCTTTGCTGGTACTCGATGGTATGCGGGCAAGATGGCCGGAACCGACTTTGAGCGATTGTCCGAAAGGCAGGCGGCCGCGATAGAGCTCAAGAAAATATGCGTTCCGATTCATTAAGTTCAAATCGGAGAGCAAAACCCTGCTGGCGGCGGGATTGGTGCCGGCGTTGGATGAAATCCCGTCGGCAATCTGATCTTCGATCAAAACGAGTGTGCCGCCATTCCGAAGAAAAAGTTCCAGCGCTTCGCGTTGCGTATCCGAGAACCGGGCGACCGGGGCAGCGAGTACCACCGTGTTAGCGGGCAAATACGCCCATCCTTCCGATGGTGGGTTGGACAATTGGACCATTCGAAGCGCCTGCGATTTGTGCGTTTGCTCGTCGGGGCTGCCGGTTAAGAGGATGGATTGTTGAATCGTGCGGCATAACTCAGGTGTGGTGCAGATCAAACCGATAACTTGGCCCTCGGTTTTCGGGCCGATGCGCCGCGCCGCGCGCCCGACGATGCGGCTTTTGGCATCTCGCGCTTCGAGATAGAGCACCAACCGTTGATTTTCGTTCTGGAGAATTTGCAACGGTACGTGGATGGTGCGTTCCTCACCGGGCGAGAGAGCCAAAGGCAGAGTGATGGACGTGGTGACGGAGCCAGCGTCGAATAACAGATTCACTTCGTCGACCAAAAGAGAAACGGCGATGTCCTGCATCGTCGTGTTTCGCACATCAAAGGAAACCAATGTGGGGCCACTGTGAGCAAAGTAGACGTTCCCCAGACCAACTTCACGGATTTTGATCGAAATCGGGTCTGCGCAAAAAGAGTGAGGCGCAAACGCGAGGAGGAGCAGGGGAAACGTGAGGATGCGCCAGCGCATGGAGAATTCCGATACTACTCGACTCATATTGACACTGGCAACGCAACAAAAGTTCCCGCGGTTCGCAACGGCTAAAGAATCGACTGGATTTCTGAATCCAATGAGAGATGCGTGGCGGCAAAACCGTTGATCGAGAATCTGTCGCCGGTAACTTCGGTGAAGTGAAAGAAGCGGCTGATGTGGTAGTCCTCGTCGTAGCCGGAAAAGATGCGCTCGGTTTCGGAGGCGGAGAGGCCGAAGTCCGAGAGCGCCACGGTATGGCCATATTCACCCGCGTGCTGAAGGTAAAGACGAACGAGTTCCCGCAGGGGCATGGTGAGTGCGCGGCGAGTGCCTTCGGCGCCGATGACGTGCTCCTTGCCCCGAGTGTACTGCGCAGCGAAAAGGAAAGGAAGCACAAGCGCTTAACGCCGACGTGATCTCTATAAGCTCAGTTTTCCAGTTCCGCCAAACGACAAATGAATCCCCATCCCCCGCCCAGTTCGCTGACCGCAAGCAGCAGTTCATTGGTGCCCTTCTTTAGGGGAAGATAGACAGTGTCGTTCTCCGGATTCATGATGCCGAGGAACCCGGGGTCGCGGAATCCCTGAGCGCTTCGGCCACGGAAAAGAATCCTGCCATTCAGGAATACGCTGACTTCATCGCTGTACCCGATTTCCAGCTTTTTTATCTGGTCGCGGTCGGAATCGATGCTGGTTCGCGCATATAACACTTTGATTCCCGGCTGAGGCTCCAGGCGCTTGGAAAAGTCGCCTTGAAACGAGACCCGCGGATGCGGAGCCTCGCGATAGCGGTAAAGGACCACGAAACCAGGCGGCTCCGCCTCCACCTCCTGCCATTGGATGTCCGCGCTTTCCGATGGCGCGAGCGGACGCCCAGATTCCGCTGGAGTGCATCGTACGATGGCGAGATGTTCCACTTCGTGAGGGTACCGGCAGGCATCGGCGGCAGGTGCCGCTCCCAGGCCGCATCTGGCGTTGTGCGTATCTCGAAGTTCGAGAAATAGGTCGCGCCTGTCAGAACAGCCAGGGCCACTTGTCCTCTCTGAATGCCACTCTTCAGGTCGTTCATTACGAGAGCTGGCTTATCCATATCTTTGACATAAAACTTTGCCTGCGCGCCCGCTATTTCCAGCCGCAGGCGGAACCACACGTCTTTCGGGATATCGACAGCGCCCGTAAAGCCTGGGCCATTGTAGATTTGCCAGTTGAGGCCGGTGTTGAGAACCGGCGTGTATTGCATCGCGTCAGGAAGCCCGGACTTGTGCTCGCGAAGATAAACCCATTCTCCGTTCACATCGTTGGCGATGCGAAACTGAATGCCAAAAAATCCGCGGGTCGCGGGAGTTGCCACATCCACGTCAATCACGCCGTCGCGGATTTCAAAGTCTTTCAAGGTTGCCGCTCCGCCATCGAGGAAAAGGCACTTGCGGCCTTGATATTCAACCGCCTTAGCTTGTCCCTCCAGATTCCAACGCGGAGAATCCGGGGGTATGGAGAGCTTCTGCGACGTTTGTGACTCGAGCGGCGACAAGGAACCGTCCCCTACCGCGTTAGCAGCAAAAGTTAGGGCGATTGAAAAACCGAGGCTCGACGGTGCTAACGTAAGCGATACTGCGATTGCGGCCGAACCTGACAGGCGGATTGCCTTGCGTCGAATCATCATCGCCGTCCCATCCCCCCAGCTTGCAGTTTTTCCCGGATTTGAACATGTAGACGCTTAGCCAAGAGAATTCGATAGCAGGCCGCCGCTGTTCCAGCCCCGGGATCCGCTTTCGCCCTGTTTCTTCAACCTCCTGCACCTAGGCCAGCCAGTCGTTTGTCGCAATTTCCAGGTTTCGGTAAGATGTCTTGCGGGATTTAGAAGGCGTTAAGCTCGAGAGGAGAAATCGCTATGAGTATTGGAGTCGGACAAACGGCGCCGGACTTCACGTTGTTGAATCAGGAAAAAAAGGAAGTCAAGCTTTCGGATTTCGCGGGGAAAAAGAATGTCGTCCTGGTCTGGTATCCTCTTGACTGGAGCCCCACCTGCACCAGCGAGCACGCCTGCTTCGTGAACGACATGAAGTCGTTCGAAACGCTGGACGCGGAAGTTCTGGGCATCAGCGTCGACAGCGTTTGGTCCCACAAAGCCTATGCTGAAAAAATGGGCATCCAGTATTCGCTCCTCGCGGATTTTCATCCGCGCGGCGCCATGAGCGAAAAGTACGGCATCTACCTCGCCGACAAAGGCATCACCGGCCGCGCCATCGCCATCGTCAACAAAGCCGGCAAAATCGCCTGGTTTAAGAACTACGACATTCCCGTCGTTCCAGACTTGAAGGAAGTCGCAGCCGCACTCTCCCAAGTCAAAGCCGCTACTGCATAGGACCTACGTCAATCAATTGATTCTCAAGGAGCGTTTTGCCGAACCCTATCGGCGCGCCTCTATTCTTGACTGCAACGCGAGGTGGGGATACGCTCGCGGGCAAAATTCGGGCGCCCAGCCCGAAGTGCTTAGGAGGTCCTCATGGTTGGTCTTACTGCGCTTTGGATCCCGATCCTTTTGTCTGCCGTGATCGTGTTTGTGGCCAGCTCCGTCATTCACATGGTGCTGCCGTATCACCGCAGCGACTACAGCAAACTGCCCGAGGAAGACAAGGTCCTGGCCGCGTTGCGCGCGGCAGGCGTGACCAGGGGTGTTTACATGTTCCCGCACTGCACCCACAAAGATATGAAATCGCCGGAGACCTTGGAAAAGCAGAAGCTGGGTCCCATCGGGTCGCTCACAGTCTTTCCGGCCGGGCCGATCAATATGGGAAAACATCTGACGCTTTGGTTCTTGTTTTGCCTGCTCATCGGCGTTTTCACGGCCTATCTGACGGGGCGCACGGTTGCAGCAGGGACCCCGTATCTGGCCGTCTTTCGCGTGGCCGGCACAGTGTCGTTCATGGCTTATGGCGTAGGCCAGATCAGCAACGGCATTTGGGTGGGTCAGCCCTGGAGCACGGTTACCAAGCATGTTTTCGACGGGCTTATTTTTGGCCTGCTGACCGCCGGCACTTTCGGTTGGCTTTGGCCGAAGGTTTAAGCTTGAGGCCATAAGGAGACCAACGTGAAGCGCCTGCTTTGGAGTGGCTTAGCGTGTCTGATGGTCAGCGCAACTTTGATTTCCGGCCCAGCGCTTTCCCTCAATAAGGATCGTGCTGCCAATGAAAGTGTGCGGGGGGACCTGGTTGGAGCGTGGCGCCTCGCCTGGCTCGAGGAGCAGGGCGCGGACGGCAAGCTCCATAGGGTTGACTATACAGGGATGATTGTCTACACGCGTGACGGCCACATGTCGGTGCAGATCATGGCACGCGATCCGAAAGCGGCGCCTCCTGCTGGGCCGGTGCGATACGAGCAGGGCGGATACGAGGGTTACTACGGCAGATATGACATTGACGAACGCGCGCACACCGTCACGCATCACGTGGAGGGAGCATTGGTGCGGACGCTCATTGGCAATGGTCTGACGCGCGTGTATGAGTTCTCCGGCAATCAACTGATCCTGAAGTCGTCCCGCCAGGATGAACACTGGACCATTGCTTGGGAACATTACTAGGCGCAACATCCAATGCTTATTTCTCGGCTGCTTTAGGCGGCGATGCATTGCTTGACGTGGCTTGAGAGAACGAGCGCACGTACAGCACAAGCTGCCAGAGCTGATCCTGCGTCAGTCTGCTCTTGAAGGACGGCATCGGCCTGCGTCCCTCGCTGATTTGATAGAAAATCTCCCCATCCTTGATCGAGGCCATTCGCTTCGCATCAGTCAGGTCCGCCGGCAGCGGGTAGTGCGTTCGCGCTTCCGAACCGTTGCCCTGTCCGCGTTCTCCATGACATTGCGCGCATTGCTCTTTGTAGATTTGCCTGGCGGCATTCAAGTTGGAATCTGTCGGAAGAAATGGGTTCTTAAGGGTCTTATATTCGTCGGGCACAACCCAGGGCTTGTTTTGCTCGACAATCCAGTAGACCAACACAGCACAGATGAGTAGGAGGAGTGCTGCAAACAGGAGTTTCCGGATTTTGAGCGCGAGCGACGGATTAGTTGGCATGAGCGCGGAAAAAATCTTCGCACACCACGGTTCGCCGCGAAAGGGGCGAGGATCTTCCTATTCTTCTCTGTGTCCTCTGCGTCTCTTTGGCCTCTGTGTTGAGTCTTTTCTTAGAACGAGCGGAAGATGAGCCAGAGCAGTTCCGCGTTGAAGAAGAGAATCGCGGCAGCGACAATCCAGGCAACAACAGACATGAGACGCGAGTTGGCGAACTCGCCCATCTTCGACCGGTCGCCAGTGAATTGAATGAGAGGAATCACGGCAAAGGGCAGCTGAAAACTGAGAATCACCTGACTCAGGATCAATAACGACGTAACTTTGTTTTCGCCCGCGAAGCCGATCACCAAGGCCGCGGGAATAATGGCCAGCGCGCGAGTGATTAGCCGCCGGAGCCAGGGCTTCAGGCGCAGGTTCAGGAAGCCTTCCATCACAATTTGTCCGGCCAGCGTGCCAGTGAGTGTGGAGTTCTGCCCGGAAGCGAGCAGCGCGCAGGCGAAGACCGTGCTGGCGAGGCCGGCGCCTAGGACTGGGCTGAGTAGTCTGTAGGCGTCGGCGATTTCTCCGACGTTATTCAAGCCGCGCGTGTGAAAAGCCGCGGCGCCGAGAACCAGAATCGCGGCGTTGATGAATAGAGCGAAGCCGAGGGCCAGCGTGGAATCGAATATGGCGTAGCGAATCGCTTCACGCCGGTCGCGCGCCGAGCTCCCGAAGTCGCGCGTCTGCACAACGCTCGAATGCAAGTAGAGATTGTGCGGCATCACCGTAGCGCCCAGGATTCCGATGGCGATGTACAGCATCTCGCGATTGCGCAGAATTTCCATGCGCGGCAGGAGGCCTGTTGCCGCTTCGCGCCACACCGGGTGAGCAAAAAAGATTTCGTAGGCGAAACACGCGGCGATGGAACCAATGAGCGTAACCACAAAGGCTTCCACGAGGCGAAAACCGCGGCCCTGCAGAGCAAGCACGAGTAGAACATCCAATGCGGTAATGAGAACGCCGGCAAGCAGAGGCAGGCCGAAGAGCAGCTTCAGCGCGACAGCAGAGCCCAACACCTCGGCAAGGTCGCAAGCCGCGATGGCGATTTCGCAGACGATCCACAGAAAGAATGAGGTACGGCGCGAGTAGTGCTCGCGGCAAGCTTGGGCAAGGTCCCTTCCCGTAGCAATGCCGAGCTTTGCAGACAGCGCCTGGAGGAACATCGCCATCACGTTGCTGATGAGAATCACGCTGAGAAGCGTGTAGCCAAACTTCGAGCCGCCGCCAATATCGGTTGCCCAATTGCCCGGATCCATGTAGCCAACGGCGACGAGATAACCCGGGCCGGCAAAAGCAAGAATCTTGCGGAGCCAGGAGGCGCTTGAAGAAACCGGGATCGTGCGGTGCGCTTCGGGCAAGGAGGGCCAAGCCACCCTTACAGGGGCGCTTGCTACTGAGAGGGGGCGCGCGGGAGATTCGACGGCGATGCGTGGGTCGGTTTCGAGTTGCGGGGAAGTCGTGCGCGCCATGGCCTAAGTTAACTACGCTAAATAACATTCCTAAACTACACTTAATAT
>CAZGBQ010000144.1:1717-10109 GCA_964524045.1 uncultured Acidobacteriaceae bacterium | reverse complement strand
GCGCCATGGCCTAAGTTAACTACGCTAAATAACATTCCTAAACTACACTTAATATGATCGCCTGTCAAGAGGACTTTGCTCTTAGTTTCCTTCGGTGGCGGCGCCATGGGGCTGCTTGCAGGCATTTTGCGTTCTGCTGACAGAGGGAACGTCACAAAGCGAAAGCCTCCAAGCAGGCCTTGTGGTAAGGTCGGAGTGCAATCCGGGGGGCGCGACGAATGGACCAACAGCAGCCAGTTCAGGGGCAGGTGCAGATCAAGGCCGACGAAAAGGAATTACAGGGACAGTACAGCAATCTGGTGATGATTCACCACAACCTGGAAGAGTTTACGCTGAATTTCATCTACATCTTTCCGAATGGCGCGCAGGGGAAGCTTTTAAATAGCGTGATTGTCAGTCCCGGTCACGCCAAGAGGATCTGGCGCGCGCTCGGCGAAAACCTGAATCGCTTTGAAGCCCAGTTCGGGCCGATCAAAGAAGCGCCAGAGCCAGCTCCGAATGTGGGCTTTGTTCAGTAGGGCAAAGTTTCTGCCAGCGGTTTCCAGTAGGGGCGCAGCATGCTGCGCCTTTTCTTATGCAACAAGGCCGATTTGCAGGACACTAGCGAACCAGAGCGTGTTGTGGAAGAGCACTAGCGTGGTAAACTAACATCCTACGTCATTAAGGGCCTGTAGCTCAGGTGGCTAGAGCGCGCCCCTGATAAGGGCGAGGTCGGTGGTTCAAGTCCACCCAGGCCCACCATTTAGAAAGTTCCCACTCCTAAGTTCTCAGTCTTCGGTTTCGCTCGCCATAAGCCAGGCGTCATCATCAATAGCAAAGTCACTGTAGAAGGCGGCAAGCACAGTGGTGTCCTCGCTGGCCGCCCTCCGCGCAAGCAGCCTCCCACAAAATCCGATCAATGATGTCCGCCTGGGTTAGCTGCGTTACACTCAAAGTGATGACGGATCAATTAGGGACACAGGAACGATGTCAGTGAGCCCATGGCTTGTTCCAGGGGCAATTCTCCTCCTGCCCATCGCGTTAACTTTTTCGATTGCGTGGCCCTTATTTAGAGGCCGCGAGGCAAAACAAGGAACACTCTGGGCAGTTTATCGTGGGCTCGGTCGATTCATTTTAGCTATCACAGTGGCTGGTTGGTGGATCTTATGGGATTTGGGCGGTCATTCTGAGCTTGCTCCCAAGTTTGTTCGTGCTTGGTCCCAGACGCTCGAAACATCCTCTGGTGAAGGGCTTCTCTTTTGGGTTCCGCCGGTTGTAAGTCTGGCTATTCTTCTAATTCTTTGGTACACGTTTGACCGAGCCTTCCTCAAGCTGCGATGGACGATCATCGATCTCATGCGGAGAGCGTGGTGGAGATTGGTTAGCTTTGTTATTCCACTACTGATGGTTGCCACTGGCTTTGACGCTATCTTCGCTGGAAGGTTCAGAGGCGTGGCATGGCTTCTGAGCGCCGGCGTGGTCTCGAAGGTCGGAACAGGATTCCTGAGGCACGCAGAAGGGGTGAAATTCAACAAACTGAAATCGGGCGAACTGCGCAGCCGAGCCCTTAAAATGGCAAACCGAATGGGAGCCACGCTCAGCCGAGTGTACATCGTTCCTGCAGGAAAAGGGCACTTGACCAATGCTTACGGTATGTCGAATGCAATCGGACTCACAGACAGCTTGGGCAGGTACCTAAGCAAAGGACAG
Organism: uncultured Acidobacteriaceae bacterium; assembly: GCA_964524045.1. GTDB lineage: Bacteria > Acidobacteriota > Terriglobia > Acidiferrales > UBA7541 > Acidiferrum. The sequence continues at coordinate 8,420 of CAZGBQ010000144.1, read as the reverse complement.
ATAGACTTCGTGATCGCCCACGAATTGGGGCACGTCCAACTAAGGCATGGGCGCAAGCATTTGCTGGTGGTAATCGCAATTTTCTCCATCATGGGACTTGTGTTTTTTCGACTGTCCCAACATGTCTTGTCTTTTCAGCCGCTGGTTCAGCTCGTTGTCGTACTCGCACCGCTAATCGCCATCTATTATTTCTCTCGTCGGTTTGAGTACTCTGCCGACAGAGCAGCGGTTGAGTTTACAGGTGATCCTGAAACCGCCATACGGGCGCTGGCTAACTTGCATAAAGTCCACGAGGTTCCCGCTCGGTGCGACAGATTCACCGAATTGTTTGCAACGCACCCGGCGCTTGCACGACGTGTAGAAGCCATTGCAAATCTCCGACAAATACCTGCGGAACGCTTGAGCAATATTCTGGAGGATGTGGGGCTTTCTGAGTGCGCAGCACGGCGAGTTTCTACAGTCTAAGGGAAGCCAAATTTAGTGCGGAGTGGCGGTAGGAAGGCTCCGGCGGCGGGCCTTGATGAGCACGTCGACGGAATCCGGGCGGCCATTCCAGAAATCCAGCCTGATGCGGCCATCGGTCAATTGGGTGACGGTGGCGGGAATGGCGCTGGCGGTCAAATACCAGCCCGCGGGAAGCACCACGGCGTTGCGCGGCCGGCCGAGGCTGCGATCGAAGACTAGCTCGTCTCCTTCCAGCCGGTAACTCGCCGGAGCAGTGTACGTCTCGGAGATGCGCAGTCGAATGGACTGGCCTTTTTTCACGGGTGAAAAGGGAATCACAACAATTTGTGTTGCCGGCTTCACGGGCTCTTCCACTTGGATTTTCGCGGCGGTAAGTTCCGCTCCAGTCATGAGCTTCGTGGCCAGTTTTTCGCCGGTGTCCAGCACGTACGCTGAGGGATCAGAGACCGTGCTGCCCTCGCGAACCACGTTGAGATACTTGTCGACGCCGGGGCGCGATTCGGTGTAGTCGTGATACAGGCTGAAGGCGTGCGTCTCCGGCTGTTGCAGGAAGTAGACAATGTCACGGTCCTGATGCGCGCGCTCGGAGAGCCGCTCGCGTTCCGTCTCTCCCGCGAAGGGCGCTTCCCAACTGCGCGCTTGGGTTGCGGGATGGGGCGCAGCACCCGAACCGGTAAGGGCACCAGGCTTCGCGCGAAGAACTAGCGGCGCTTCTCCCGCGCTCGGATTCATAAAGCTCACAAGCACGCGGCCATCGGACTCCAGCAGCACTTGCGACGGAACGTTGCACGCAACGAGCTCGTATCCTGCCGGCAAGACAACACTGTTGCGTTTGATGCTGAGCCCGCGGTTGAAAACGATCGCGTCGCCGTCGCGATAATAGCTCTTGGCATCTTTGTAGGTCTTGACGATGAGAATGCGTCCTTGCCCTTCCGGCGGAACCGGGCGAGCGAGCTGCACTTTGATGTAGCTTCCCGTGGCCTCCGCGTCGGTCATCAGCGGATCCTTGCGCGCCTCTTCCCCCGAGACGACTTCGAACCTGAGGGGCTCGCCGGTCATGGCGTCGTAAACCGCTTCGTCGCTCGCCACGCTGCCCTTGCGAATCGGGTTGTAATAGACTCTCGCGCCCGGCGTCGTGGCGGTCACTTCGTAAAGAATTTTGAAGCTGGCAGTATCGGGACCGAGCAATTCGTAGCGCGTATACTCGTCCGCTTCAGTCTGCCGTCCGGAAGAAACGGCGGAAGCGGCTTGATTTTGCGCGCACAGTGGCGGCGCATACACGACCGTCACAAGCACGGCCGCCGCGATCATCATCGGCTTGAACACTTGCCCTCCTCTCAAGAAGAACACATCACGGGGTAGCAGGCTTCGAAACGGAAGGGGGCGGCGGCGCGAACTTGGCGTCGTCGACCGGAACATTCTGCTGCGCTTGTTCGACCTGAATGGTGAACTGGTTTCCCGGACGCGAGAGTGTCCAGCGAAAAGGAATCTTTACGCCATTCGAATCGCGATAATCCCCGTAATCGATCTGCGTGGGATTGCGCCCGAGCGGCGTTTCCGCGTAGCGAACCAGGCGCAACAAAAGGCCGGACTCTTTGTCGAAATAAAGCCGCAGCGGAGGCTGTCCTTCACTGCTTCCCACGACAAGATAGGTGTCGCGCGCCTCGATTTTTTCTCCAGCGGAAACGGCAAATTTTTCGTAAAGCGTTTTGAGATGCCCTGGGAAATAGAGATCGGCGTCAATCCGCGCGGCAGCATTTTCCGCTGCCGACATCATGTGCACACGCCCGGGAACGCTCAGCCAGCCCTGCTGGCCATCGAACGCGGTGATGCTATCGCCGCCAGAAAGATGCATGACTGAGGCGCGCTTGCTGGGAGCCTTCGAAAAAACATCGACGGGGAAATGCTGCCCGCCGAAAGCCGTGAGCGTTCCTTTCTGCACGCGGCTGGTGACTCTTTGAAGCGCATCGGCGCCGCCGATTGCGGCGAGGTACTTGTCGAGCAGTTGATTTGCCGGCGGTAAGGCAGGTTTGGATTCACCTGGCTTGCTCCCTTCGGGTGTCTCCAGTTTGGACGCCTCCACCGTGATAATCGGTGTGCCGACCGGGTCGGCCGCTCCGCGATGGCAGGAGTAGCAGGTGACTTCGCGGTGGCCTTCGAAATTCTCCTTGTTGATGACCATCATCATCGCGATCATTTTGCGTGCAGTCACTTTTGCTTTCTTGTCGTCTTTTTCGAACGCGCGAACGACGTGGCAGTGTTCGCATTCGACACCGAGCGAAGCGGCGATGAATTGCATCGTAGGGATGAGCTGGTCGGCAGGAATTCCTTTCAGTGCTTGAATATTCTTGAATTCTTCTTCCGCCGGTTTCGGCGCAGTTCCGCTTTCCGCCGCTGGTCTTGGAGGAGTGGACTGCCCCGGTGCGCCTGCGGTCGCGAGCACTAAAAGCAGCGAAGCTCCGCAGACAAACGGCCAGCATTTCAAACGATAGCCAATCATCGACTCAGCCCTCGGAATTTAGTGGATATGAGACGAACGCGCTCGTCAAGGGGTTGCAAGCAGTCGCAGAAAGCCGGCGTCGTGCCTAAGCGCCGATTTCGCCGCGCTTGGCGAGCGCCGTAATGCGGTCTCCTGCGCGGAACGCGAGCGCCATGATGGTCATCGTCGGCTGGCCGCGCCCGGACGTCACCAGGCTGCTGCCGTCGCAAAGGAAAAGATTTTTTACGTCGTGCGTGCGATTGTCGGCGTTGATGACCGAGGTCTTCGCATCCTTCCCCATTCGGCAAGTGCCAAGCAGGTGGACGCCAAACTGCTGTTCCTGCGCGGGGAAACCCCACTTCTTGACGGCGCCCGCGGCTTCATGGATCTGGTGCGCTCGCTCGAAGAGCCAGTTAGAAAGCTTCAGATCGTCCGGATGGTCTTTATAAGTCAAGCGAAGCGCGGGCAATCCCCAGGCATCCTTCACGTCTGGATCGAGCGAGAACGAATTGTTCTCCACGGGCAGGGAAGTGCCGTGACAGAAAATTTCCATCGTGCGCGTGAAATTGTGTGCCAGAGTAGCCTTGAAATCCTTTCCCCAGCGCGGCGTGTCCGGCGGAACGCCGCCAAAAGCAAACGAAACGGGTGTGAAGTCGTAGCGCGCGTCGAGCCCGCCGCCGCCGTAAAAACCCACTTTCTCGTGGTCGAGTTCGTAAAAATCATGAAGCACGCGGCTCACGCAGTAACCCTTGTAGTCGTTGAGCGGATGTTCGTAGACTCCGGTTACTACACCCCCGCTGTTGAACATCAGGTTCTTGCCGACCAGCCCGCTCGAATTCGCCAGGCCGTTCGGAAACTGCTTGTTGGCAGAGAGTAAGAGAAGGCGAGGAGTCTCTGCCCCGTTGGCGCAAACGACGACGGCCTTCGCCTTTTGCAAATGAGTGTTTCGCTTTTCGTCAAAATAGACGGCGCCGACGGCGCGCCCTGCTTCGTTGACTTCGATGCGATGCACGTAGGAGTTGGGGCGAATTTCGCAGCGGCCAGTGCGCTCCGCAACGCGAATTGCTGCCGCCAGCGAACTGGACTTCGCGCCCACTTCGCAGCCAAAGCCCAGACAGAAACCGCATTGCACGCAAGCGCTCCGCCCCGGACGCGGTTGCGAAAGAATCGCCATCGGGGCGGGGAAGGCGTGCCAGCCAAGTTTTCGCGCCGCGCGTTCAAAGAGCACGCCCGAGGATTTCACCGGCAGCGGCGGCATCGGATACGGCTTCGAACGAGGCGGATCGAACGGGCTTGCGCCGGCGAGGCCGGAAACTCCTATCTCCCACTCCACTTTTGTGTAGTACGGTTCGAGGTCCCCATAAGTAATCGGCCAATCGACGAGTGTCGAGCCTGGAATCGCGCCGACCTTGCTGCGCTCGATGAAATCGATTTCATGGAAGCGCCAGAAATTCGCGGTGAAGTGCACGCTCGTGCCGCCGACGCACTTGCCATAGACCAGCGCGCGCTGCTGCTTGGCTTTCTCATCTGGCGTCTTGCGCACGGTGGTTGGCTGCAGCTTCGGGTTGTTGGTGAGCTTATCCTGGGCCAGAATCTCGATTTCGTTGTGCGTGAAGTCGGCCTCGGTCAGGTAGGGACCCTGCTCGAGAACCACAACGCGAAATCCATTCGTCGAGAGTTCTTTTGCCAGGATGCCGCCCGCTGCGCCGGAGCCAACGACGACGAAGTCCACTTCGTCGGAAGTTTTGTATTTGGGCTGGTCTGCCGTCATTTCTTCTCCGCTTCCTTTGCCGCCATCTCCCAACCGGGATAGCCCTTGTCGTAATAGCCGAAGGGTGGCTGGAACATGTGCTCGCGCTCGCGGCCAATGACCTTCCAGCCCGCGCCGTCGCGATTGCCGCCGTAGTCTGGATCGATCAGGAAGCCCACGATCGCGTGCTGCCGGACCGTTTCAAAAAAGTTTTGAGCCCCAGGACGCCGCCGCAAATTTCTCTGCGCGGGCTTAACCGCCTTCTGGCTTTCCGTCTCGTCGAACGAATGTAAGACCTCATCTTGCTGTTCCGGAGTTAGAGCAGAGAATTTGGAGACACTGGAGAACATCTCGGCTACCCGGGCCTGTAATTCGGGTAGGCCCTCGCGGTAGGTCTTCTGTTCCTCCGCCGCAAAAGTCGCAAGGCCGCGGTCGATGAAGTACACCACACCGGCTTCGCGCGCGCCGGGAGTTTCGTCGCTGGGAATGATCCGGGCGGCGATGGCCTCGACCTCCTTTGCATCGTCCGGGCTGAAGAACTCGAATTTTGGCGGGGTTGCTGATTGCGCCGCGTTGTGTGCGTGGTCAGCAGCGGCAAGCAGAGCGGACCAGTGCGTGGAAATCCAGACGGCCGAAACGCCGCTGGCTCCATGCAGCAGGAAACGGCGGCGGCTGAGCGAAGAATCCATAGTCGCGGACCTCAAAAGGGTGACTTGGCGAATGTAAGCCGAAGAGTAAGGACCGTCAAGGGGTACTTGGGCGTCGTCCGGCTAATTCACAGCCAAAATGGTTCCGCAATGGAGTAGATTGCCAGAGTCGCGTCGCGCCGTACTGCCAAAGTTTCGCTACGGTGCATCGCAATTTCGCAAAAGTGCCTTGCTTTTGAGACACTAGGGAATCGAAAATGGCGACCTTCACAGGGGCGATCGGGGCTGGCAGCAAGTGGCTGCTCGACAAAATTGTCGGCGTCATCGCCGCGACGGGAATTAATCCCAACTTCCTCACTTTCCTGGGCCTGGTGGTGAACTTCGTGGCCGCGGGCTTTTTTGCCGTTGGCAGCTTCCGAACCGGGGCGTTGATCATTTTCTTCGCCGGCTTTCTGGACATGCTGGACGGCCAGGTGGCGCGGCGCCAGAATCGCGTTACAGCGTTTGGCGCATTCTACGATTCGACGCTCGACCGCTACGCGGACATGGCGCTATACATGGGATTGCTCGTGTATTACTCCGTGAGTGGGCGAACGGCGTATGTTGTGCTAGCGGCAGTCGCGACGGCGGGATCGGTCATGGTTAGCTACGCCAGAGCGCGCGCCGAATCTTTGATTCCTTTGTGCAAAGTCGGCTTCATGGAGCGGCCGGAGCGGCTGGTGCTGCTCATCATTGGCGGGCTAGTCAGTCGCATGGCGCCGGTCCTGTGGGTGATTGCCGTCGTGTCCACGATCACCGTCATTCACCGCATCATCTTTACCTGGCAGGAAACCAGAGCCGGCCGCGTCCTTCCTGGAATCAAGCTTTCGCTATAGCCGCAGCTATACCTTCCCTTGACGCTCCAAGCATTTCTTCCACAGGCGCCGACATTATTTCCCTCACGCGGTCTCGTAACGCCGGGACATCTTCCTTTCGAAGTCCCTTTGTTTCTATGGCGTCGTGCAAGTAGACGGTGATTTTTGCCGGCCACAGCATCCAGTTCCCCGTGCGGTGATGCTGGAACGACCCAACGATGCTTAGCGGAACGATGGGGACGCCAAGCTGCTGGGCCACGCGGAATCCTCCGTCCTGAAATTCCAGCACATGACCGTCGCGCGTCCGTTTCGCTTCGGGAAAAATGACCAAGCTGGTTCCGGAGTCGATCGCTTCCTGCGTCATGCGCCACATGCGCTTCAAATCCGACGGCCGTCGCACATTCGGAACCGGTACGTTTCCAAAACGCTTCATCAACCAGCCATACGCGGGAATTTTGAAGTGCGACTCGAGTTCCCACCCGCGCACAAACTGCGGAATGGCGCAATA
>CAZGBQ010000144.1:0-1617 GCA_964524045.1 uncultured Acidobacteriaceae bacterium | reverse complement strand
TTTCTTCATAGGTACACGTCGACGGCAGCGGGGAGAATTTCGAGCGAGCGGCATTCGAGCGTAGCCACTTCGCCATCGATCATGATGTCCACCGGAGCGGGAAAATTGAACTCCACATGCCGCACAGCGCGCCGGGACGCCAGAGGATGCTGGATATGCGATCCGTCGTAAAGGCGCGGCAAGTTGCGCAGCAAGCCAATCCTTCCGATCGGTCCCCAGCGTACGAATTCGATGAGGCCGTCGGCCGGATCGGCGTGCGGGGCGATGAGCATTTTTCCGCCGGTATACTTGCTGTTGTTGAACGTCAGAAAAAGCGCGCGCCGCTCGTCCCAATCTTGCTCGTCGTCACAGCGCAGAGCAAAGGTCCGCCGCCGCAGCTGTACTACGCGCACAAAAACGCCGAGCAGATACCCCAGTGGGCCAAACGGTTTGAATGCACGATTGGTGAGTGCCGCGACATCCGCTGTGAAGCCGATGCTCAGGAGGTTGAAAGAATAAACTTCGCCGGTGGCGTGGTTGAGGCGAATCAGGTCGATTGGCCGCTTGCGATTCTCCTGAATGGCCTGAGTCGAAGCTTCCGCGCCATTCCTGGTGTAGTCCTTAAGAAAGGAATTGCCCGTTCCTAAGGGGAGAAATCCCAGCGCGACGCGCTCGACCGATCTCCGTCCGGCAAAAATGCCGTTAAGAATCTCGTGCGCTGTGCCGTCCCCGCCCACGGCAAGAAACCGACGATAGCCCTGGCCGTAAGCTTGGCGGGCAAGCTGGACCGCGTGGCCCTGGGCCGCGGAAGTAATGGTGTCGACAAGCAAGTTTTGCTCGCGCAACCGGGCCAGCGCAGGCCCAGCGAGTTTTGCGGAGCGGCCGCCCCCAGCGGCGGGGTTAACGATGGCTAGGAATCGTTCCATTAGCGCGATTCGAACCCAGGAATCTATCTTCTACGGATCCCCACGAAGAATGAGTGAAGAGTTCTCACAACGCCAGAATCGCAGTCGAGCCATCCTGCGTTGCGAGACGCTCCGCTAAAACGTTTCGCTTGATCTTCAGCGAAGCCGTGCGGGGAAAGTCCTCGTCGAAAAGGACCACCCCGTGGATCCGCTTGTAGTTTAGCAAGCGCTGATTGCGTGTGTTAATTTCACGGCGCAACTCATCGCCAAATCGCTCGCCCGCTTCGAGACGAAGCACAAGGACGAGCTGTTCGCCCATCATAGTTCTCTTCGGCCAAATGTAATTTGCGGCAAAAACGCAAAATTCCTTCACGGGAAGGCCTTCGAAAATACTCTCAATGTCCTCCGGGTAGATGTTCTTGCCTTCCTCAGTAACGATCATATTTTTTTTGCGGCCGCTCAGTTGCAGATGCCCGTCGGCATCGAACTTGCCCAGGTCGCCCGTCATCAGCCAGCCGTCGACGATCGTCTCCGCCGTTAGTTCCGGGTCGTTCAGATACCCGGCCATCACCGTCTTGCTGTGCACGGCCACCTCACCCACCCCATCGCCGCCTGGGTTCACGATGCGCACTTCCATCCCAGGCAGGGGTTTGCCGACGGTATCGGCGCGAAACGGCTTCAGGTCATTCACCGTGATTGCTGTGCCTGCTTCCGTCAGGCCGTATCCGTTCGC
>CAZGBQ010000143.1:1388-10164 GCA_964524045.1 uncultured Acidobacteriaceae bacterium | reverse complement strand
TCCAATGATTCGGGAGCGGCTTCGGCCACAGCGGATCAACCTCGAAGCGCGGCGCTTCCACCCCGGCCGCTTCCACAGCCGCTTTTCTCTCCAGCATTATCGAAGCAACGGCGATTCCAGCCAGCAGTGCAAGGAAACCAGCTCCCACATAGAAATTCCGCTTCATCTTTCCTCCTCCGGCTCCCTCAACTTCCAACAATTTGAAAAAAACGTCCTCCTGTGTCATCCCGAGCGCAGCGAGGGATCATGGCTGGTCGTAAGCCGTGGCGCAGTCACAACAGACGGCCCTCGCGGCGCTTGCGCCGCACAACGCTGGCCGGAAATTTATCCCGACTGGTTGGGTATCCCGCACTCTCTTCCTTCTTAGGTTTTCATGTAGCGCCGGACTTCAGCTCGGCATTCTTCCCTCGCCTCGCGTCTGTCCTCGTGCTCCGGACCACCATGCCAGGCCGTGATTCTAAAGCTTTTGCCCAGATTCACAAGCACTAACAAGATTTGCGTACGATACTCTTGTAGAGGTTTTGTAGGGGCGCGCTTCAGCGCGTCCCACTGCGGCTTACCCTGCGACCAGTCGAGGGGCTACCGCCTTTCTTGCTTCTGCGTGCAACTGAGGGTCGGACCTTCAGGTCCGACATTTAAGCCGGCAATATCAGTGGGGCTTTAGCCCCCGAGGAAATGATTTCCCTGTTTTCAAGCAGGTTCCTTCCCCCAGCGCGATCATGGCAATTTGTCATCCCGACCCGCAGGTCGCGGTCCTCCGCGGCCTGCGGCGGAGGGATCTGCTTTTGAATTTCAGAATCTAAGCCAAGTCCGTTCGCGCTACAATGCGTCTTCCTTGCCCAAGCCAACCTGCCAGAGGAGAACAAGGCATGAGCCGCCATTCGGGGAGCGAGATTCTAAGTCCTGCAAGAGTGCCATTCGCAGTAGCCCTTGTCTGCCTGACCGTGGCCGCCTCGTCTGCTTGCGCACAACAGACTCCTTCGCGTGACCCCGCCGAACCTCCCCAAGGCAAGCCTCACACGATTTCTCGCCTTCGTCCCGACGCAATCGAGCGATCGAAGGTGGATGAGCAATCCATGCGCGCTCTGATTGCAAAACTGGTGGCCTGCGGCACGCGCCTCACTCTTTCTTCCTGGACCGACCCCAAGCGCGGCATCGGCTGCGGCCGCGATGCCATCGTCGCCCGCTTCAACGAAATTGCCAAAGAGTCCGGCGGAAAGCTGCAAATCGTCGTCGACAAATTCGAATCCACTTCCGAGCGCACTTCCGGGAAACCAATCCCTCTCGAAAATGTCTACGCGATTCTCCCGGGAAGCGATCCCAAACTCGCGAAAACGGTCTTCATCGTGTCAGGACACTTCGATTCGCGGGCTTCCAACGTCATGGACCCCGCGCTGGACGCCCCAGGTGCCGATGACGATGCTTCAGGAACAGCGGTAAGCGTGGAATGCGCGCGCCTGCTGAGCACAGCGGGCGCGAAGGAACTTAACAAATATCGCGCGACGCTTTTGTTCGCCGCGGTTTCGGGAGAAGAGCAAGGGCTGCTCGGCAGCACACACCTCGTGGATTGGGTGAAGCAACAAGGCTACACCGTTGGCGGAATGCTCGATGACGACATCGTCGGCGCAGATCCGGCTCCGGGAGCGCCGCATCGCGTGCGGCTTTTTTCCGGCAACGGCGAAATCGATGATGCCGATTCCCCTTCGCGCGAGTTGGCTCGCGCGATCGAAGAGATCGATGGCGAACCCGCGATTCGAATGATCTTCCGCGTCGACCGCTACGGGCGCGGCGGCGATCACTATCCGTTTTACAAAGTGGGCCTGCCCGCGGTGCGCTTCACCGAGCCGCTCGAGGACTACAACCACCAGCATCAGACGCCTCGATCCGAAAACGGCGTGGACTACGGCGACTTCGAGAAATATCTGAACTTTACGTTTATGGGCGACGTCGCGCGCGACAATGCGGAAGCTCTGCGCCAACTGGCGATGGCGCCTGCTCCGCCAACCAACGTCAAGCTAACCGGCGCGGTCACGCCCGACGCAAAAGTTTCCTGGACCGCCGAACCAGACCCTGAGCGCGCCGAATTTGAGATTTTGTGGCGCGAAACCACCGATCCGCGCTGGCACGTCCTCGATTCCGCTGGCGCTCCCGGCGAAACGGTGTTGAAGAGCGTTTCCACCGACAATCACTTCTTCGCCGTCCGCGCCGTCGGCAAGAACGGCGCCCGCTCCCTCGCCGTCCCTTCCGAAATCGACCGCCGCCCCCCTCCGCAGCCTACGCCTCCAAAGCAGTAAGACAAATCTTTTTTCTATGCATGACATATACTGGCATCCGGCGGTGGCTCGTGCGTTTGCGTTTTCTAGGTGCCTTGCTAGTCTCATCTGCTTTTGGGATGTCCGCGGTGGCGCAAGTCAAGTACTTCCCAGCCGGTTCGCTATCGTCACGCGGGAGGATCGACCAATTCGTCTCAGAATGGTACGCAAAACAATTGAAGGCTCTTGAAGAGCCATCACTTTGGGAATTATCCAAGACGCAAAAAACTCAAACCTATAGATTCGTGTGGTTGCGAACATTCCATCATCCCGTCGCTATTCGCATCGACATGAATCCCGACGGAACGTCTCGACTAACGACGAAAATGGCAAGCGGCGCGGGAGGATACGCCCCCGGCGAGCTGATACAAAACGATGTCGCAACACTAACGAAGGAGCGGACGGACTTGTTTTTGAGGACAATCGACACCAACAACTTTTGGAAGCTGCCTTCATTCGATGAGTCCAGAAGGGGCTTCGATGGAGCCCAGTGGATCATAGAAGGCGTCAGAGACGGGACTTACCGCATTGTGGATCGGTGGTGCCCGAATGATGGCGAGGTCCGTACCATTGGACTCCTAATGATCAAAGATTTGGCCAAGCTGCAAATACCTTCCAAAGAATTCTACTGAGACCGGCGCTCCACCAGCAGTTTTCTCTTTGCAAGATTGACTTACGTAAACCCGTTAACATTTGCAGGATGTTGGGCGTCTGGATGGGGGAATGGGCGAAAAGCCGAATAGAGCGCCCATCCAGAGGCCCATGATGCCGCCGAAACTTCCACGCCTGATCGTTCTCGCACTGCTGATTAGCTGCTTCACGATTGCAAGTTCTTCGCCGCACGGTAGGGACGGCCTTCTGAGGCCGTCCGCTGCACAACCAGGACGAGAGAACAGTCCCGGATATGCGGGGCTCACCGTGCATGAATGGGGCACGTTCACCTCGGTCGCGGGAGCGCGCGGCGAGGCGGTCGACTGGTCGCCGCAGACCGACTCCACGGACCTGCCCGCCTTCGTGGAACACTTTCGCACTCCGCAGTTCAAGCTGGGCTTGCGCGGAACAGTGCGCATGGAGACGCCGGTGCTGTATTTCTACGACTCGCGCGAAGAAAGCGTCTCCGTCAAAGTGAGTTTCGCGAAGGGACTGATCACCGAGTGGTATCCGCGTGCGAGCCGCGTCGAACCAATCGCAAACTCCGCGACTGTGAATCTGGCAGCCTGGAGCATCTTTCAGGGGAACATTGACGGAAGCATCGCCTGGGATGCCGTCACCGTTTCCCCAAGCCTGCGCGCCGAGTTTCCGCGCGAACGAAGCGACAGCCATTATTACGCCGCGCGCATGACATCGGCAACGCCGCTGCGCGTGAAGACCGCGGACGGCGAGCAGCACGAGAAATTCCTCTTCTATCGCGGCGTGTCCACCTTCCCCGTTCCCCTCCTGGCGAACCTGACCGCGGACGGTAAAGTCCAGATTGAAAATCGCGCCGAGGAAGAAATTCCAAACACCATTCTGTTCGAGCGCCGCGGCGAAAAGGTTGGTTACCGCATCGGCGGCGCAGTCGGGCGCTCGACCTTTCTTGATCCTCCGGAACTAAACGGCAACGTTGGCGACCTCGGAAGAGACCTCGAAGGAATGCTCGTCGTGCAAGGGCTCTACCAGGACGAAGCGCATGCCATGGTGGAAACGTGGCGCGATTCGTGGTTCGAAGAAGGCAGCCGGCTGATTTACCTCGTGCCGGAGAAATTTGTGAACGGAATTCTGCCGCTCTCGATCAACCCTTCGCCGGTGCAGGTAACTCGTGTATTCGTCGGCAGGATGGAGCTGGTCACGCCAGCCACAGAGCGCGCAGTGGAACGCGCGTTCGCGTCTCACGATCAAACAACACTCGCAAAGTACGGCCGCTTTCTCGAGCCCATTCTGCAAACCATGTTGGCGAAAGATGCCAATCATTCGCGCGCGCGCGAATACAACAAGTACCTCAGCGCCGTGTACGGCTCCCTGCTCGCCCAAGCCCAGGCGCGAAACTAAGCGCACGAACACTGGCCGCAAACATTGTCGTCTGTCATCTCGACCCTCAGGTTGCGGCTTGCCTGCTGCAAGCAGGTCTTCCGCAGCCTGAGGTGGAGAGATCTCTCTTCGACTTCTTCGGAATTCACGTTTGCGCTACGCTGCGGCGACCGGCTGCGCAAACGTGATGAAGTGGCCGCCCGGATCCTGCACCGCAAATTCCCTCATTCCGTAAAACGCCGTGCGCAGCGGCATCACGATCTTCGCGTCCTTCATCGCCGCAAGTACCGCGTCCACATTCTCGACTTCCAGGTAAAGATACGTCGGCCCTTTGCGCGCCTCGAGCGACATGGCGGCTGGAGCGTCCTTCTCCACGCTGGCGTAAGTTTGGTACATCACTTCGACCGAGTCCTTCTGAAAAATCACGAAGCCGAGCTTGCCGCCGTCCGGGACCTCAACAGTCTTGGTGAAACCGAGGCGGGCGACCCAGAACGGGATGAGCGGCTCGATTTCCTTGACCAGCAGGACCGGGGTAATGCGTTTGACGTTCATGGGCGTTTTCTCCTGAGCGGGATTAACGTTCGAAAGAGCAAATCCGAAAAACAGGGTGAGAGCAGCGAGGGCGGTGGCGCGCATGGTGCAAATTCTCCTTGACAACCTGACTAGTCTCATTCAGACTAGTCTTAATGAGACTAGTCTTAATGAGACTAGTCTTATTAAGACTATGGTTCGTGGAAATCAAAGTCAAGGAGAATTCTCATGCCCGAGACGAGACGGCAGCTTGCGGATTTGATCTCCGTTGGACCAGCCATGCTGCGCGACTTCGAGATGCTCGGGATTCGGAGCGTGGTTGAATTGGCGAAGCAGGAGCCGCGAAAAATGTACGACCGCCTGAGCCGGAAGACGGGACAGCGCCAGGACCCCTGCGTGCTCGACACGTTTTGCGCGGCCGTGGCGCAAGCGCGCAACCGGCGCTTGCCGGCAGAAAAGTGCCAGTGGTGGTATTGGAGCCGGAAGAGGAAGTCGACAGTTCACAGTTAACAGTCGACAGTTACGAGAAAAGAGTGAGGAGAGATTTCTCATGTCAACCTTTCCTTAGAAATGAGAAATGAAAACCTATCTCACGAAGAAAATTAGATTTAGGAAAGTTAAGGGCGGATGAAGAAAAACGACAACGCAGAGACTGCCCCACAAGATCGGGGTGGACGCGGTCCGCAGAGACTCGCTGAGCAATCGGCGGTGAGCCGGCACTTAGGGCTAGCGAGCACCACGCGGAGAAGGGAGAGAACGAAGCGCGAGTGGGAGCTGACAACGCCTGATCTCGTGGTGCTGAGCTTGCTCGCGGAGCGAGCCATGCACGGCTACCAGGCGAATCTGGAGCTGGAGCGGCGCGAGATTCGCGACTGGGCGCCGATTTCGCGGCCGCACGTGTACTACTCGCTGGAAAAATTGGCGCGCGTGGGAATGATTCGGGCGTCGGAATGCAATGGGAGTCAGGGGCGGCCCGAGCGGACAACGTTCGAGACCACGGACAAGGGCCGCGAAGCGCTGGCTGGCGCGCTCGAGCGAGAGGAATGGACAACGCAGCGCGAGAAGCCTCCTTTTCTGATTTGGCTGGCGCTCTCCTGGCAGGCGCGGCCTGGCGTTTTCCTGAGGCAGTTGCGGAAACGGCGGAAATTTCTCTTGAACGAACTGGAGCGGGAAAAGAAAACGCTGCAGTCGATTTACCAAGAGGTGGGTCACAAGTTCCACGAAGCAGCTTGGATGGTCGGCTTGATGATCGATCAAATGAAAACGGAAATCCGCTGGAACCGGCAACTGGAGCGTGAGCTGGCGCGGAGGAAGGCGGCCATCTCTCCCACCTTGTCGGAAGGCCTGCCACAATGAATGCCGACCCGGGAAGAGGCACGGCATGCCGTGCCCTGCGGGAGTTGGTAAACCTTTCGGCCACGTTTCAACCGGGAAAAAATCGAGGGAAACGAAAACCGGGCAAGCAGCACTAGTCCTCCAGAAGAGTTGTCGCATTTTCGGGGCCTCCCGGAAAACCTACGTCATCCTAAGTGAAGCGTGCGGGAGTCTGGAAGGCGCGACGCGCACCCCGGACCAATCCGGGCTGCCCCCCGATGGAGGCATGCCATGAAGCCTGAAGACTGGGCAAAGTTGCTTTACACCTATGGGCCGTCTGCCCTGCTGGTGTTCTTTATGTTCATCGGAGAAATGAAGGCGCGATCCATCCTCAAAGATCCCGCCGTCAATAAAAAGTTTTCGATTCCCATCTATGCGACAACCTGGGGCGTCATTCTTACGCTGATGGGCTTTTCGCTCTCCGCTTGGTACCGAATAACCTTTTACAGCGAGTACACCATCCGAGGAACACTGGAACATCTGCAGGGCTCGGAGACTCTAGCGAGCAGGGACAATAATCTCTTCCTAAGCCGCAGATACGGACCGAATGGGACATTTGACTATGCCTGGAGATTGATTACGACGAAGCGGTTGGAGGAAGGAAAGCCCGTGTCGTTTGTGCTGGCACTAGGGAATGCGGAATCGGAGAAAACTCGGATTTACAATCTGCAGATACATTCCACTTTCTACAGCAGCGACGTGACCTTGAGCTACGACCGGCTAAAGGACAAGCTAATGCTGCTCGATGGCGCAAAGAACGAAGAATTGGTTCCCGATACCGTAGAGGCAGTTCGCCAAGAGGAGCCGCCAGCGCGGCTGTTTACGTGGAAGGTGGAGGCTCAGGCAGCGCAGCGCCAGGTGCCCATCCAAGACAGGCTGGAAGCCGGTGATCCCATTATCCGGCGAGATGCCAGAAACGAGCTAGCCCAGCAGAGCCAGCAGCAATGGCAATTTATCGAGAGCGCGCTAGCAAATCCGGCGAGCAGCTACCGCCTGAAGCTCGGGGTGATTTCGGCGTTGAGCAGCAACCGCTGTGCGGGGTTGAGCAAGCTGAGTCCGGCGGCGCTAGAAACGGTCATTCAATCCAGCGCGGACGCGGATTCGACACTGCGAGGAATGGCGCGCGGCTGTCTGGTGGCACAAGCTTCACCGGCGATCGATGCCGGGCTAGACAACGTGATACGCTCGAGCGCGAAAGCCCGAACCAACGCGGCGGAACTGGCGCGCACACAGTTGGAAGTGCTGTACACCCTGGGAATTGCAGCTAAGGATCGTTACGGCTCGAGAAAGGCGCAGGACCGAAAAGAAATCGACCGCGCCATAGGCGATTTCCGGAAAGCATGGGGCTTGCGGACTGCCGCCGGCACAACGGACAAGGTGATTTTTGCAAAGGCTCTCTATGGGTGGGGACTAGCGCTCCATGACCGCTCCTGGATCGATCGAGACGCGTCGCGGCAGCGAAAACCGGCATATGTCCGCGCAGCTCAGGAGAAATTTTCCGAATTCCTAAGGGAAGTGCAGAACAGCGGAAACGCTGTAGCTTATCCCTATCCGCAACACCTACGGCAAGCGGAAGCTTATGTGAAAACGCCGTCGCCGGAGAGCCTGAAGATCAGCTAGCGTTCATTGCAGATTGGACGAGAGGCGGGATCGCTTGCCCCTGCGGATTGGGCCGAGCGTGCTGTTTGACCGCGAGCACAGAGTAACGAGTGGCGCTGGCAAAAGCCGGACTCTGAGCCTATTCTGAAAGTGTAAGCGACCAGCCCTTAGCTCCCCAGGAACGGAGGAGAAATGCGCGCACGATTTTTGCGGCTTGGCGTTGCGGGGATTTTGGCGGTGGCACTGTTTTGCAGCCCGGCGTTTTCGCAAGGCAACAGCCAGGGCCATGGAAAAGGAAAGGGACACAGCAAGCACGAAGACGAACAAGGGGAAAGCAGTAAGTATTTTTTTGCGGCGCACGACCGAGAAGTGATCACGCGCTACTATTCGAATCACACTTCGAATCTGCCGCCCGGTTTGGCGAAGCGCGGAGGCGATTTGCCGCCGGGGCTGCAAAAGCACCTGGAGCGGAACGGCACGCTGCCGCCGGGTCTGCAGAAGCGGCTGGAGCCGTGCCCGGTGGAGCTGGAGCGAGAATTGCCGCCGCTGCCGGTGGAATACCGGCGCGCGGTGATTGGCGCGCACGTGGTCATCGTCAACAAAAGCACGAACGTGATCATCGACATCATGAAGGATGTGGTGCGGTAGAGAGTGAGCGGTGACTCCCAACTGGTGAAGACACTGTGGCAGGGTTCTTCTCAAGCATGCTCCCTCGCTTCGCTCGGAATAACGCGAGGCGAGAAGAATTCCGGGCTGAAGCCCGGCGCTAGTTAAAGACCTGAATTGGCGGAACGCAAGGGGCCCGCCTCGGAAGGCGGGCCCTACGCTCGTGACATGCGACCATTGATTTGTGACTAGTGGCTGGTGACTCGCAAGAATTCCAACCTGGCCGAGACCACAACCTATCGATCGGTTGAGATCCTTCGGCCGCAGCGGCCTCAGGATGACACTTT
>CAZGBQ010000143.1:0-1288 GCA_964524045.1 uncultured Acidobacteriaceae bacterium | reverse complement strand
AGGTTGAGGGAGGCGGAGAAGGAGACGCGGGGCTTGCCGGGTTCGCCGCGATCGACGCGGCCGATGAGGAAAAACTTTTCGCGGCGCTTCTTGAGGTCGGCCTCGACGAACTTCACAAACTTGGGCGGCACGACGAGAATCATTCCCACGCCCATGTTGAAAGACTGAAGCAATTCGTCGGTATCGATGCTGCCAAGCTTGGCCAGGTATTTGAAGATCGCCGGCACGGGCCAGGAAGCCAGATCGATCTCCGCCTTGATCCCGCTGGGAAAAACGCGAGGCAGATTTCCGGGAATGCCGCCGCCGGTAATGTGCGCGAGAGCGGAGACCCAGCCTTTCGCAAGGATGGTTTTCAATGCGGGCGCGTAGCAAAGATGCGGCTTAAGAAGTTCGGCGCCGATCTTGTTGCCGACTTCGGCGACGTAGGTTTCCGGCTTGAGCTTGGCGACGTCGAAGATGAGCTTGCGCGCGAGGGAATAGCCGTTGGTATGCAGGCCGGAGGAAGGCAAGGCGATCAGCGTGTCGCCAGGCTGGACATTTTTGCCGGTAAGCAGTTTTTTGCGCTCGACGGCGCCGACGATGAAACCAGCAAGATCGTACTCACCGGGCGGATAAAAACCGGGCATTTCGGCAGTTTCACCGCCAATGAGCGCGCAGCCGGCTTTGCGGCAAGAGCGGCTCATGCCCTCGACGAGCTGCTCGACGACGTGGGGCTCGAGCTTGCCCATGGCGAGATAGTCGAGGAAAAAGAGCGGCTCGGCGCCCTGGACGAGAATGTCGTTGATGCAGTGATTGACGAGATCGCCGCCGACGGTGGAGTGGACGCCCATGGCCATGGCGACTTTGAGTTTGGTGCCGACGCCATCGGCGCTGGAGACCAGCACGGGCTCTCTCCATTTTTTGCGATCGAGGGCAAAGAGCGCGCCGAAGCTGCCAATGCCGCCGAGAACGCCAGGAGTGAAAGTATGGCTGGCGTGATGCCGGATGCGCTGCTTGGCTTCCTCAGCGACGGCGATATCGACACCGGCATCGGCGTATTTCATGAAGTTAGTTCGCTTCCCGTTCCACTGAAGGAACGAACTCAACCGCGATTCCGAAGGTGAAAAGCAGATCCCTCCGCCTCAGGCCGCAGAAGATTGCGTCCTGAGGGTCGGGATGACAGAACGTTGCATTTGAGGTCGAAAGAAATCTCAACTTTGGAATTCCGATTCAAATTGCCGCGGCGGGTCGCGGCGCTATTGCATTAAACCAACAAACTCCAAGAAAAAAGCGCCGGTCTGAAGACCGG
>CAZGBQ010000142.1:0-10179 GCA_964524045.1 uncultured Acidobacteriaceae bacterium | reverse complement strand
AACCATGAACCGCGCCCCCGAACAATTGAACGGATGGAAGGAAATTGCGTGCTACTTGAATCGCTCGGTGCGCTGCGTCCAGCGGTGGGAGAGAAACGAAAACCTGCCGGTGCGGCGACATGGGCATCGGCGCGGTGTGAGTGTCTACGCGTTCCGCGAGGAGCTGAGCGCGTGGTGGGAGCACGAGGGCGCACGCTCAGAGCAATTCCACTTCGAGCCAATCGAGCTGGCTGCCAAAGAGAAAAGTCAGGTGAGAAGGGGAGCAATCGGCAACGACACAGTTGTCTTGCCCGCGGCTACTCGTGAACTCGGCACTCCCGACCTACGCCCAGTTGGGTTTGCTTTGACTTCACACGAAGTTACGGCGCTTCGTTTCTTCCTGATGTTATTGACGGCGAGCACCGCGCAGGAATTGCATCATTCCACAACGCCGTAAGAGACCTTACTTTCTCACTTCAGCGAGTTTCGGCTGGGGTTAAGACGATCTTGCGGTACGAAACGTGGCCTTCTTCGCTACCTTGCAGGTAAATCGGGCCGGGCAATTCTTCGTGGCTTTCGAGCGCGCCGCCAGTGATGCCGGGAATCTCTTGGTTATTGATGATCGTCTGACCGTTCTGCACAACGGTGATCATTCGCCCGACTAAGGTGATGTCGTAGGTCTGCCACACTCCCGGCGTGCGCGGCTGCTCCGGCGTCGGAGCCAAAAATCCATACACGCCGCCCATGTGATGGCTAGGCGGCTCGTCCAGCGAGTCGGTTTCCACTTGAACTTCGTAGCGTCCGCGCAAATAAACGCCGCTGTTGGATTTCTCCCCGCAATTGAACTCTACATGCAGCTTGAAGTCCTCAAACTTGCCGTCGTGAATCAGCTCCGGGCCGTTGCCCGGTGTGATCAAGAGCCCATTTTCAACTTTCCAGACGGGCCCGGAAGCACTTGGATTCAGCATGCGCCAGCCCGTCAGATCCTTTCCGTTGAATAGCTCGATTGGTTTTCCCCATTTCGGAGTCCCGCTTCGCTTTAGCGACGGCGCGCGCATGCCAGTCCACTGCCATGTTTTGCCGTCCGGCCCATTCACAGTGCCCGACAAATTCTTGCCAATCAGCGTTCCTTCGAAGACCAGATCCGCTTGCGAGCCCTCTTCTTCTTTCGGCGAAACAAAAGTAAGATGACCTTTCGCGATCTCCGCCTTCGGCAGCGGCCGCGCATTCCCCCATCGCCCCACGAATTGCGCTTTCAACTGGCCATTCTCTTCGCTCAACTCGAGCCAAGAAGGATGCTCCCGATCCGGAGCCTTCAACGTCAAATCCCAGCGCCCAAGAAACGCCTTCACCGCGCGCGTGTCATCAGAAGAAGAGACTCTGTCGTTGCCTCTAGCACCGGAATGCGTCAATGCCTCTAGCGACAACAGAGCAGCCACGGAAATCAGTACGATTCCTTGTAGCTTCATCGTCGTGCGACTCCTTTTCCAACTCGATGTAGCAGCGGCTTTACACCGCTGCCTCGCGTTTCACGACTTAATCGTCTGCGACGCCGCGTCCCAATGCACCGGCCCCTTGCGGAAGTACGACTCATTCGCCATGTGGCATGCCAGCGCCGCATGGTGCCCGAACACCACATCCTGCACCACGGGCTGGCGCGATCGCACCGCCTGGAAAAACTTCCACAGATGGGGCCTCAGATCGTCGTAATCGTTCCCTTTAATGCTCTGGCTCTGCGGGGCTGGCTCCTGCCCGGGCTTGGGATCATGCTCTTCGTGCCATTTCTGGAAGTACGGATTCCTTAGGCGAGCCGGCAAACCATAGCAGTAATAGCTCGGCGCGAGATCGATCCCCGCCTGTGGAGTATGGCTCAGACCAAATTCCCCCAGCTCCAGCACGCCTTTCGAGCCCATGAAGCGCGTAACTTCAGTCGACTCCGTGCCCAGCGTCAGCCGCAAGTACACCGGAATGTTGCCATACTCGAACAGCACCGGATGTACGTCGGGCATGTTGCGCCCGTCCTTCCAGCGATAAATCCCGCCTATCGCGTACGCGCGCTTGGGAGCTTCGTTAATGCCCATCACAAATTGCATCCCGCTGATCAGGTGCACCATCAAATCGCCGGCGACGCCCGTGCCATATTCTTTCCAGCAGCGCCAACGCGCAAAGGTGTACGGATCGAATGGCTTCTTTGGTGCGGTTCCCAGCCACGTATCCCAGTCCAAGTTCTGCGGCGACAAGTCCGCCGGGGGTGGATACTCCCAAGCTCCTGTGGGATCGTTGCGCCCATAGGTCATTTCCACCAGGCTGAGCTCTCCGATTGCGCCGCTTGCAAGCAGCTCCTTCGCTTTCGCGCAAAGGACGGAGCTTGTTCGCTGCGCTCCAATCTGCACAATGCGATCCGTCTTCTTCGCCGCTTCCACCATCGCCACGCCGTCCGCGGCGCTGTGCGACATCGGCTTCTCGCAATACACGTCTTTGCCCGCGCCTACCGCATCCACGACCACTTGCTTGTGCCAATGGTCTGGCACCGCCACGATAATCGCGTCGATGCTTTTATCGTCGAGCAGTTCCTTGTAACGCCGCGTCGTTCGAATCGACGCTCCAGCAATTTCTTTCGCTAGCTCGTGCCGCCCGTCGTAGAGATCACACGCCGCCGCGCACTCCACGCCCGGAAGCGCCACCGCCGTCGTCAGCAGACCGGTTCCTTCCATGCCCACTCCCACAATTCCAAATCGTACTTTGTCGCTCGGCGGCACCGGCCGCGCCGATGCGAACAACGGCTCCGGCTCCAGAAAAATGCGCTTCGCCGCCAAAGTTGCGCCTGCCGCTCCCGCCGTGGTCATCAAAAACTCGCGCCGCGAAAAATCATTCTTGCTCATCGTACGATCTCCCTTCGTCCTCTCTTCCCCAACTCAGGCCAACTCTGCGCAATGTCGCGCTGTCAAAACTCCCGCTACCATAACATCACTACCGTCTCCGCCCCCGCGCGCTCACCCCAGCCGTCGTTTCCCGCGTAATCAGCTCCGGTGGAACGGCAAACTCCTCAGGGTAATCCTTGAATCCCTGCACGCGTTGCAGGAGGATGCGCGCTGCCGTCTCCCCCATATCGTGCAACGGCTGCCGGATCGTCGTCAGCCTCGGATTGTGATACGCCGCTACCTGAATATCGTCAAATCCAATTACCGACACGTCTTCCGGCACGCCGAGATTCGCGTCCCGCAACGCGCGAATCGCGCCAATCGCCGCGATATCGTTGAACGACACAATCGCCGTGAACCGCCGCCCTTTTTGCAGCAGTTCTTGCACTACGGGATAGCCCAATTCCGGAGAAGTCAAATCGCGCTCCAACTGGATAGTCAACTCCGGCCGCACCTCGAGTCCCAACTCCCGCGCCACCGCCACGATGCTCCGCCACCGGTCATCCGAGTCCGCGCTGAACGGCTGCCCGCGCATGAACGCGATCTGCCTGTGCCCGAGCTGGTGCAGATGCCGTAGCGACAATTCCGCGGCCCTCTTATGATCCAGCACCACGTTGGTAACGCCGGCAATCTTCTTATGCCCCGCCACCGCCACCACCGGCACCGGCAATTCGTGCTCCAACGCCGTGTCAATGGTGATGATTCCTTCCGCGCCACGTCCCAGCAGCAAGCGCGGATACTCCTCGATCATGTCTGGCTTATGCCGGTGATGCGCGCTGAAATAAAAATACCCCTCGCGCATCAAGTGATCGCCGATGCCGCTCATCACCATGGTGTGGTAGCCGTCGCTTAGCTCCGGCACCAGCACGCCCACGGTGAACGTCCGCTGCTTCCGCAGAGATCGCGCCAGCAAACTGGGCTGATAGTTGAACTTCCGCGCCGCCGCACGCACGCGCTCGCGCGTCTCCGGTGGAATCGACCGCCCCGGCACGTTGTTCAGCACCACCGACACCGTCGCCGGGCACAATCCCAGGTAGTCCGCCAGGATTTTCAGGCTGACGGGTCTCTCCCCGCTTTTTTCGCTCGTTTTGCGAGCCACGTCCGGCTCTGCGACCTCTTCGCCACGTTTGTCGAAACTGCCCTTCCCGGGCTGCATAAAGGATAGCCTGAACGAGGAATTTCGGCCTACAGGAGTCATGCCGTCCATAACCTGCCTCAGGGGTCTCGCGCGGCCTCCCCTGCAAACACTCTCGTTGCCGCCCCAGACTCCCAAGACAATCGTTTGTCTAACCATATTCAAAAACTTTCTTCTTGACAACAGGTTCTTTCATGGCGCTAAATGTCCCCAATGTTGGGGGTGCTTGGGAATTGGGTTTAAACAATCGTTTGTCTTACGCAAATGATTCCGGGCCATCGCTCTGGCCGCCGGACCAATCGATCCCTGCTCTCCCTTTGGGGTGCCTTAAGCAAGTGTCTTGAAAATTTCGGTGCGGCCAATTCAGGAGGCAACGAAATGCGCTTTGCAATTTTTGAAGAAACGCGCTTTGCAATTCTGCGAGCAACGCGGCCGGCAATCTTCCCCGTGCGATTTCTTGCTGTAGCTTTTCTTTTTCTAGCCGCCGCCACCGCCTCTTTCTCCCAATCCGACCGCGGCGCGGTCGCCGGCACCGTCCAGGATTCCTCCGGCGCCGCCGTTCAAGGTGCCACGATTACCGCCAAGGGCGCGGAAACCGGAACGGTTTACACGACAACGTCGACCTCCACGGGCGCGTATCGGATCTCCGACATGCAGGTTGGCGTCTACGACATTTCCGGCACTGCCAGTGGCTTCAAAACTTCGGAACAAAAAGGCTTCGTCGTTCAGATCAATACCACGGCCTCGTTGGACGTCACTCTGCAACCCGGAGACGTGAAGGAGACCCTCACGGTGGTCGCTGACGTGCCAACGTTGCAGACGGAAACGTCAGACATCGGCACGATTGTCAGCACGAAACAAATCATTGATTTGCCTCTCGCTGTTAACGCCAGTGGACAAAGCCATTTGCGCTCGCCTGAAGCTTTTGTTTTTATTACGCCCGGCACGGTTGGCCCCGGAAGTGCTGACAGTAGCAGCGGGACGTTTCAGGCTAAACTGGCCGGCGGACAGAATTTTGGGAATGAAGTTGTTCTCGATGGGGCGAGTACGGCACGTGCCGACAGCGGCTCCTCATTTGACCAGACGGCACCCTCCGTCGAAGCGCTTCAGGAATTCAAGGTTACGACTTCCACCGTGCCTGCCGAGTTCGGTCGTACGACCGGTGGGGTTGAGAGTTTCACGACAAAGTCTGGGACAAACAAATTTCATGGGACAGCCTACGACATTTTCCGCAACGAGGACCTGAATGCCAAAGAGTGGTTTCAGAATCTTCGTGGCGATCCAAAAGACATTGATAAGAAGAATGATTACGGAGGATCGTTTGGTGGCCCAGTGTGGATTCCCAAGGTGTACAACGGTCGAGACAAAACCTTCTTCTTTTTTTCGTGGGAACAGTACCGCCAAAAGCAGGGCTCGACTAACCTAAGCACCGTTCCGACGGACAACGAACGGCAGGGCGATTTCTCCGCATTCCTGACGACCACGCAGGTTGGAACCAATCCCTGCGACAACACTCCTGTTTTCCAAGGACAAATCTTCGATCCTTCGACGGCTTCGTGTCCCACCGGATTTCAGGGCGGCCGTATTGCCTTCCCCGGTAACAAGATCACAAATTTCAGTACCGTGGCGACGAATATCCTCGGTTTTGTACCAGAACCCACCACGGCTGACAAGAATCAGCTACGCGACAACTTTTCTTTCACCACCGTCAATCCCATCCTGGACACCACTTGGACCGTACGCATTGATCATAGTTTTTCTGACAAGAACAAGCTCTTTTTTTCCTTTAGCAAACGGGATCAGGAATCAATCAACGGCTCGCCGAGTTTTCCCGCCCCAATCGACGGTGGGGCTTTTGACCATCCCTTTGTCACCGACTACTACCGCGTTGGCTTCGACCACTTCTTTAGTCCCAGTATCCTGAATCACCTGAACGTTGGCCTCAACCGGATCTACAACAACAATGTGAACAGCTCGGCGAATGGCACAGATTGGCCTGCCAAGCTCGGCATCAGCGGGGCTCACGGTCCGATTTTTCCTCAGATCGGTTTTTCTGGGGCTAACTTGCAAAGTTTGAGCGGCTACGGAAACGCGCAATTCGACGCCAACTATGTCAACAGCTTGGTTGTAGCCGACAGTGTCTCATGGACTCATGGACGCCACTCCTTACGTTTTGGGATAGATTGGCGCGCCTATCAGTATTCGGTGATTGATGCATCGCACCAATCGCCCGGCCTAAGTTTCGATTTCGCTCAGACAGCGGCTCTACAGACTCTTAGCGGCGAAAACCTTTCAGGCAACCCCTTCGCTAGCTTTCTCGTGGGGGCTGTGCAGAGCTGGTCTTTGAGTGTTCGTTCGCGACAGCCGCGTTTCAACTCTCGCTATGTGGCGGGATACGCGCAGGATGATTTCAAGTTGCGCCGAAACCTGATGCTAAATCTAGGTCTCCGCTACGAGGTGGAAACTCCGCGGAAGGAAGCCAGCAACCAGCAGTCCGTCATCAGCCTCACTACACCCAATCCAGGAGCCATTGGCCCCAACGGTCCATTGCTCGGTGCCTTGATTTTTGGTGGCAGCGGTCCGGGACACTGCAATTGCAGCGCGTCGGGAGCGCAGACCTATTACAAAAACTTTGCCCCCCGCATCGGTTTCTCTTATGCTCCCGAGAATCTGTTCGGGCACCTCGGGAAAGTCGTCCTCCGTGGTGGATATGCCATCTACTACGGGCCTCTTACCTATGGAGATTTCGGTCAGGCCCTCACTGACGGGTTTACAGCCTCGCCGAGCGCCAGTTCCAATTTTGCGCCTGCAATTCTGCTGGACACTGGTATCCCAAGCTATACGCCTCCTCCAAACCTGGATCCTGCGCAGGATAACGGAGGTTTTGGTTTCGGGTTCGGCGGTCCCACCTACCTGGCACCGAGCTATGGACGGGCCGGCATGGTTCAGAACTGGAGCTTCGAAGCCGA
Organism: uncultured Acidobacteriaceae bacterium; assembly: GCA_964524045.1. GTDB lineage: Bacteria > Acidobacteriota > Terriglobia > Acidiferrales > UBA7541 > Acidiferrum. Next base: position 3,175 of record CAZGBQ010000142.1, on the reverse strand, counting down.
GCGCCAACTCGCCCCCGACTTGATCCTTAGTGCAGGCTACGTTGGAATGCACGCTACTCGGCTTCGTTCTTCACTTGCGTGGATTAACAATCTTAATCCTCAATTCTTTTCACTTATGGCGCCATCAGGTGGCACCGCACTTAGTAAGGACATCAACAGTGCAGACGCCACGGCACTCGGGATCAATCCGCCGTTCACTGGATTCTCGGGTACCATTGGTCAGGCGCTTCGGCCGTTCCCGCAATACACTTTGATCGACTCAGATTGCTGTCTGGAGAATCTCGGTCAGTCAACCTATCATGCCCTCCTCGTTAAGGCTGAGCGCCGTTTCCACAACGGACTTAACCTGCTGGCGTCCTACACTTTTTCCAAGACGATTACGGATGCCGACAGCGCACTGCCAACGTTTGCACAGTTCTCGGGCGGAGGCTTGGTCCAGGACTCGTACAACCTGAAGGGCGAGAAGAGCGTCAGCTACCAGGACATCCCGCATATCTTCGTCCTCAGCTACTTGTACGAGCTGCCGGTTGGAAAAGGTAAGAAATTCCTCGACAAAGGCGGTGTAGCCGACAAGGTGTTGGGAGGGTGGCAGATTGGCGGAGTACAACGCTACCAGAGCGGCCAGCCTCTCGGTTTCGGTTGCAACGGCGGTCAGTTCTTTGAGTTCATACCGGGGTACAATGGCTGCATCCGTTTCAACCGTGTTCCAGGTCAGCCCCTCTTGAGTCCCAATGCTTCATCCTTCGACGCTGCAGCAGCATCGCTGAACTTTAATACCGGCTGTACGGAGAATCCGGATGGCACTTTTAGCCCCCCTGCCAGTGGCTTAAGCTATTTCAATTGCGCAGCGTTTTTCGATCCGAACGGCGCGAATCTGATCAATCAACGCGGCTACGTCTTTGGCAACATGCCCCGCATCACCGGCGAGGTTCGAAGCCATAGATATGTGAATGAAGACTTTTCGATCATAAAGAGAGTTGCCTTTGCGGAGGCTCACAGCCTAACGCTGAAGGCGGAACTCATCAATGCATTTAACAGACATGTTTTTGGCAGACAAGACACCGGACCCACCGATAGCTCCTTTGGTGCGGTCTTCGGAACCGTCGATGGGTCAAGAAAAGTGCAGTTCACGCTTCGCTATCAATTCTGAGTGCGGCGCATTTAATAGGTAGTAGGAAGCCTCCTGGTACGTCAATTGTGTCAGGAGGCTTTTATTTCTCACTGGCTACGTAACGACCTTCTCCCCGGTATAGAATCGGAAGTTGCACTGTCGTGTTGCGTTCCTTCCTTTCGTTAGAGGGAAGTGGATCTTGAGACTTGCACTCAGCATAGTTGGAAAGGGCCTGATTTGCCTGGTTGCGACCTCCGCGCCAGCTCTGAATCTTGCCCAAAGCACTCAGATGGAGGAACGTTTCCACGAAGCCGCTGAAACTATGCGCGCGGGCCATTTGAAAGAGGCCGGCAATAAGTTTGCCTCAATAACCAAAGACTTCCCCGGTTTTGCGGAAGCACACCTCAACTTAGGCCTCGTCCGCGAGGAGCAGGGAAGGAACGAAGAGGCCATCGCCAGTCTCCAAAAGGCTATCGGTCTGAAGCCTCGACTCCGTGGCGCCAACCTCTTTCTCGCCATCGCCCACTACAGGCTCGATCAATTCGACAAGGCTGTGGCTGCGGTGCAAAAAGAGACCACCTATTACCCCTCCGACGCCAACGCTTGGATGTGGCTGGGTGTCGTCCAACTCGCTGCCCAAAATCCGGAAGAAGCCGTTACCGCCCTCGACAAAGCTGCCAAACTCGCTCCCGAAAACGTTGACATTCTTTACCACCGCGGCCGGGCGCACCTTCTCGTCTCCAAAAACAGCTACGAGAAAATGTTTCAGGTGGATCCCAAGTCCTGGCGTGTTCACCAGGTTCTTGCTCAGGCCGAAGCGGAAGCCGGACGGCACGACGAAGCCATCGCGGAGTACCAGGCGGCCATCCAGCTTGCGCCTCGGCAGCCCGGCCTGCACGAGGAATTAGGAACGGAGTTTTGGAAAACCGGCAAATTGGAACCTGCGGCAGCGGCCCTTCAGCAAGAGTTGGAAATCGATCCGAACAATGTCTTAGCCCGCTACAAGCTTGGAACACTCGAAGTCGAGCGCGGCGAAGGAGCTAAAAGCAAGGAACTAATCGAAGGCGCGCTTCGCCAGGATCCCTCTTTGAAGAACTCCGCCTACTACCTCGGGCGTGCCGAGATGGAGCTCGGGAATAATGAGGCCGCCGCCGCGGCCTTCGAACGAGTGGTTGCTTCACCGGGTGTCGATTCCGAAATCGCCCAACAATCCTGGTATCAACTCGGTATCGTCTATCGTCGGCTTCACCGCATCGAAGACGCTCAGAAAGCCTTCGCCAAGTTCCAGAAGCTAAAGGATGATGCCGCTCAGCGGCTCCGTGAGCGGCTCTCAAGAAGGGGCCAGTCCTCGGCTTCGAATCCAGCCTCGCCCACCCCCGAGAAACCCCTTTGATTTGCAAGGGCTTGTCGTCGCGGAGCGTGTTTCTTTTTCTGACCTCTAATCGTCAAGCCCTTATCCTCCAGAATCTACGCCACTTATATTCACACTTGACAAATAGTAGCAATGTGGTATAATCTTTTTGAATTTGGGCACAGTCATTACCCCCGTCCCAAAGGGAGTTTCGAGGTGCTCCGTCAAGTCCCCATGCGCCTCTGCCGCCTGATTTCTTCTGAGCTCCAACCTCCACTCTCTAACCTCCGCTGTCGGTCATACCACCAGACAGGTCTATTGACCTCGGGCTTTTTCTTTGTTGTCAACGGATTGCGCACTCTTTCATTTTCCGTAGACAAAAGAAGCAGACTCATTTCCTTAAGGATCAGTAGATTACGCACTCTCTTACAAGACATGGGGGGTGGGGGTGCCCACAAACCACGATTCTTCAAGTATTACTTTAAGCGCCTATCCGGCAAGGATAGTCGTCCTGAGCGAGCGCAGCGAGTCGAAGGATCTTGCGCGTTCCCGTTTTGGAACTCGCCTATCATGGATTCCGGGAGACTTCGTCGAGTCGCGCAAGTGGCGCTTGCCGTTTGCTTGATCCCCCTTCTGGCTATTTCCTTGCCCTCTCAGCAGAAGGCGCCTGGCTCAAACCAAACCGCGCGAATCGAAGTCTACGAGTCCTCGGA
>CAZGBQ010000141.1:0-10264 GCA_964524045.1 uncultured Acidobacteriaceae bacterium | reverse complement strand
CCCGTGTGCCACATGCGCTCCTGCCCTTCGTAGGGATCGAGGAACCACCCGAAGCCATAAGAAACGGGTTTGCCAGGATAGAGATTATCGTCGTTCGGCTCCTTGGGCCAATTCGGCTGCGAGCCGTCATTGAGTTTTACGGGTGAAAGCGCGGGCTGCATTTCCTCATTGCCAAGCACCATATGTTTCCGTAAAGCATCGTCCCACTTGGCAAGGTCTTCGAGATTCGAATAGATGCCGCCATCGCCAAGAGTCGCTGACGTTGAACTTTGATCCGTCTCTTTCAGCACGCCAGCCTCTTTGGAATGGCCGAAGGCCCGGTTCACGACTTCATTTTTCCCTTTCTGGAAGACAATTGTGTGACTCATCTTCAATGGCGCGAAGATGCGTTCGTGGAGGAATTCTCGATACGGTTTTCCGGAAACCCTAGCCACAATGAGACCAAGAACCACATAGCCGGAATTGCTGTACGACCAACTTGTTCCTGGTGCAAATTTCACGTGTTCTTCCTTCTTCAGCAGCTTCAAGACCTCAGCATCTTGAATCTGTTTCTCCGGCGACCAGATAGCCGGACCGCCGTCTTCGCCTCTGCCCTTTGCCTTTTCCCCGGCATCCATCAGATCTTCGTAGTCGGGCAGGCCGGAAGTGTGATTCAGAAGGTTTCGGACCGTAATGTCATTCCCATAAGCGGGAAAATCAGGGAAGAACTTCGTCAGTTTGTCTTCATAATGCAGCTTGCCGTCGTGCGCGAGAAGCATGATAGCCATAGCGGTGAATTGTTTGGTGAAGGACGCCAGGCGGAAATTCGTGTGCGAGTCAATTTTCGTTTTTGTGCGCAGGTCGCGCACGCCATAGCCGCGCTCGAACACGGTCTTGCCATCCTTCCGCACCAGCACGGCAAGACCGGGCGCATCCGGAGAAGTTACTCCAGAGAAAAGCGCGTCGAGCTTCTTTTGCATGGACGCTTCTGAAGATTGTCCGTGGGACAGGTTTGCAGTTGCCACAACGAAGAGAACCAGAAGCGTAATGATGAGAATCCGGGACACCGTTCCTCCTGACTGCGCGCCGCAGCATAACATGTGATCCTTCCGCGACTCACTCGATTCCCATCGATGGCCCTTGTGCGTATGGAATACTTGCATTTTACGCTGTTGAGGAAAACTTTCGCGCGTCGTTCCCGCCGCTCCCCCTTATCATTTTTGTAGACACTTTGTTCGCCCCTGAGAAGAGCTACCTCGGCCATCAGGGAAACCGCTATGCAACGCACAACTGTACAAGCACTTCTCGTCATCAGTTATCTTTCTCTGGTAGCACCGTGCTTGCGTTCCGCCGGGCTTCCGCAAGAAACTCCGCAAGGTGCTGTTCACAGAATCGTCTGGCCCGGGCACAAGTCATGCTGGCACCCGCGCCAACGGCAGTCGGCCAGCTGCCGGCCAACGAACCTGTGCCCGCGGATGCGCGAAAACCCGATCGCATTTTGCACGTGGGTCACAAGGGAACGGTCCAATCGCGGAGTCCAATAGAGAAGCAAATCGCAATAATTAACGGAATGTCGACATTGGGAAGCGTTTCGCCGGAGACTCGTTAAACCGGCAGGCTGTGTTTGTGGAAGTTGCGTGGTTTTACGCCGCTCATTTTCACCATCGACGTTTACCCCTCAGTTGTTTTATAGTTTGGAGAAGAAAGCAGAACCAAGAGCAAGGCTGGGCGAAAGTTCACAAAGGGAGGTGTCCATGGTTGTCGGCGAAAGGCTCCGAATGGTACGCGAGGAAAAGCAGCTCTCGCAAGGAGACATCGAGAAGCGCTCAGGCTTGCTACGGTGCTACATCTCCCGCGTAGAGAATGGCCACACTGTACCTGCTGTTGAAACGCTTGAGAAGCTTGCACGGGCGCTGGAGATTCCTCTCTATGAATTGATGTACGAAGGAGAAGCGCCCCCCAAACCGCTTGCTACCAGCGCTGGAGAAAAATTGTGGGGTTCCTCAGGGAAGGATGCGCGGTATCTAAGGAAGCTGCAACAATGTCTGTCCCGCATGAGCGAAGAGGATAGAAATTTGCTGCTGCATACCGTCGAAAGAATGAGCAAACAAAGAAGGCGCGAGAAACCCCAATAGGCAGGGGCCGTGCCTGGTGGTCCGGCCGGTCATTGTAAAACAGATTTCTGGAAAGAATCGGTTTCCCTATTCCTCGGAACCTCGATTTGCCGGATCATCTCCTCGTAAGACTGCATGGCTTCATCAATGAGAGGTCTTGCGGTTTCCATGGTTGACATTAAGTTGTTCTTATACCGCGCGACATCATCGCCGCTCTGCAGAACCGTTCGCCGGATCGCGGCGACGTCGGCCATCAACGCACCAAGGGCAGCGTGTAGAGTCTTCATCTGTTGAACTGTCAACAACAGTACGTCGTGTAGATTCCGGACATCTCGAGCTTCCAAAGCAGAGTCGAGCATTTTTTTCCTTTCTCTCGTGTTTTCTCGCAAGAATCTGCTTCCCGTAATGCGGCGCTGGATCTGGGCGGCGCCAGAGCTGCACTCGCGCGATCGAAATCGTCCGAATACTGGAAATGACTCTCAGCGTGATAGGACGGTCCGGAGGAAGAAATGCCCGGCGTCGAAACGCGGCTGGTTAGAGAAAGCGCGGAAAACCTGCGAAAGAGCTGGTAGCCAGACGCACGGCCGGAACACGGATTCCCCTGGTGCGGGCATCATTGGGAAGCGGGTATCAAAAGGCAATCCCAAAGACTACGTACGTTAAAACCCTTACAGCGGCGCCGTCGGACCCCGCAAAAAGCACACCTGGAAATCGCCCCAACTCTTGCGCTCTTGACAAAATGCGCGGGTATGTAAGAGTAGCGTACGTAGTTTAGGCTGTAATAAGCGCAGTATTATTGTAAATCTGTTATCTCCGCTGTGACCTTGCGCATAAGCGTAAACTCCAGACCGCCACGGCGAGAAGGGGAGGGATGCCTATGATCGCGACTGAAGCGCTATTCTCCTCCGAAGGCCTGATGCCCCACGGTTTCTGCTACCTGTGGAACCCGTTGCTTATCTGGCTGCACGCCGTATCCGATACACTGATTGCAATCTCCTACTTCTCCATCCCTCCCACGCTGATTTACCTTGTCAGGAAAAAAGGAAGCATCCCCTTCGACTGGATGTTCATTTGCTTCGGAAGCTTTATTGCAGCCTGCGGAGCTACTCACTTCATGGAGCTGGTGACGCTGTGGATCCCCGCGTATTGGATTTCCGGCGGAGTGAAGCTAATCACAGCTCTTGCCTCGTTGCCAACGGCTGTGCTTCTGGCTCGCGTGGTCCCGCAAGTTTTGGAATTGCCAAGCGCACAGGAAATGAGGGCAGCCCATGAAGAGCTGAAAACACAAGCAGACATTCTGCGGGAACAGGCAGCTCTCATGGACCTAGCACAGGATGCCATTCTGGTCCGAACGATCGGAGGTACGAACTTGCTTTGGAATCAGGGTGCGGAGCGTATGTACGGTTGGACAAAACGGGAAGCGATTGGTGCGAACGCCCATGATCTGCTGGAAACCAGTTTCTCGCAGCCGTTAGAGGAAATCATGAGAAAGCTCGAAACCACCGGTTATTGGGAGGGCGAGCTTCAAAAGAAGAGGCGCGACGGACAGACACTCACGGTTTCGAGCAGGTGGGCGCTGGGTCGCGGGCGCGATGGCAGCCCCGAGAAGATTCTCATTATCGACACGGATATCACCGAACAAAGACGCACCGAGGCCGCCATGCGCGAAAGTGAGGACCGCTACCGCGACCTGGTCGAGCACAGTCACGATCTGATTTGTACGCACAATCTGGAAGGCCGGCTGCTCTCGGTGAATGAGTTGCCCGCTAGGATTCTCGGCTACACGCAGCAAGAGCTGCTGAACCGGCCGATGAAAGATTTTCTTCTGCCGGAAGGTCACGCCGCGTTCGATGCGTACTTATCGAGTATTCAAAAAACTGGAACCGCAAAGGGCGCAATGGCGGTCTTGACGAAAAGCGGGCAACGTCGAATCTGGGAATACGATAACAGTCTTCGAACCGATGGGGTGACAAGGCCAGTGGTGCGAGGGATAGCACACGACGTGACCAAGAAAAGACTCGCCGAGAGAGCCTTGCGTCAAAGCGAAGAAAAATTCCGCTTAATGGCCGATAACATCGAGGAAGTCTTCTGGCTGCTGGATCCCAGGTCTCTGGAAGTGATGTACGTCAGTCGCGCGTTCGAGCACATCTGTGAGCGATCCCTGGCATCTATTTACGCGAACCCTACGTCCTACCGCGAGATTATTTATCCAGAGGACGCCCCGCGCGTGCTGGCGCGCCTTGCTCTTCTCGAAAAGACCAACGAGCTTCACGAACAGTTTCGCATCGTTAGCCCCGAGGGCGTGGTCAAATGGGTCGAAGTGCGCGGATTCACGGCAAGAGACAGCTCGGGCAACGTCACTGCTCTTGTAGGAACAGCTCAGGACATCACCGAGCGCCTCCGTGCGGATGAGAGAATCCGAAGTCTTTCCGGGCATCTGCTGCAATTGCAGGATCAAGAACGGCGGAAGATTGCGCGCGATTTGCACGACGTAACGGGACAGGATCTGGTTGTGCTTTCGACTACCTTGAGAAGTTTGCACGCGACCACCCCACCTTCCAGCCGCAAGTCCAGGAAGTTCATTTCCCAATGTCAAGCCGTCGCGGACCGCTGTATCCGGGAAATCCGCACGCTCTCCTATCTCTTGCACCCGCCCATGTTGGATGAAGCCGGACTGGAAGACGCCATTCGGCACTACGTGAACGGCTACTCCGAGCGCACCGGCATTGAAGTGACGCTGAAGCTGGCGCCGGATTTCGGACGCCTGGAGCACGAAGAAGAAATGGCCTTCTTCCGCGTGATGCAAGAGAGTCTGGTGAACATTCAGCGCCATTCCGGCAGCTTTACCGCAACCGTCCTGCTGGATCGCAGTTCGCGTGAGATTCTGCTGGAGATGAACGATCAGGGTCGAGGCATTCCCGGCAGCGGAAAAGGGCAAAATAACGGCGCTTCCTTTGCCGGTGGCGTAGGCATCCAAAGTATGCGGGAACGGATGAAACAAGTTGGCGGACAGCTGGAGATCCAATCCGGCCCGAATGGAACCACGGTGCGGGCCACCGTTCCCGTCCACGGCCAGGTCCATGACTAGAGATTCCAAAAGACTGCGTATCGTAGTGGCGGACGACCACGAACTTGTCCGCCGCGGGATACGCGACCTGCTCGAGATGCAGCGTGGCTGGAGAGTGGTCGGCGAGGCCGCTCGCGGGGGCGATGCTGTGGAAAAAGTAAGAAAGCTCGAACCCGACATTGCCATTCTGGACGTTACCATGCCAGATATAGACGGGCTCGAAGCCACGCGGCAGATCTGCGAAGCGAGCATACGTACGCGGGTACTAATTCTCACGATGCATGAGTCCGACCAGATGGTCCGCCGCGTCCTCGAGGCGGGCGCCAGAGGCTATGTTCTGAAGTCAGACATGGGGCTCCACCTGATCCAGGCGGTAAAGGACTTGGCTCAGGGGAAGATTTCGCTGACCCCCAAGGTCTCCGAGATTGTGCTGGAAGGCTTTCTCAAGGTGGGCGCCGATGGCAAACCATTTGACCATTCCCACGTTCGCCCCACTCCGCGGGAGATACAAATCATCCGCCTTTTGGCGGAAGGAAAAGCCAACAAGGAAATTGCTACCGAGTTGGGCATCACCATTCGAACCGTGGAGACCCATCGGGCCAGGATCATGATGAAGATGGGATTCCATTCGCTGACCGACCTGATTCACTATGCCATCCGGGACAAAATCGTCACCACACTGAATTCTTGAATCCGGTTTCTGTGGCCAAGCCGAAGACAGGAACTGGCCCGATTCGGCGGTTGCCGCGACTTTGTTTGCTGGCAGGCCCGAGAACAGGCTAGAATGGGGAAGGTCAGGAGGACCGACTTGTTAACGATTCGTTTGTCCAGGATAGGCAAGAAGAAAAAGCCCTTTTACCGCGTGGTGGTGATTGAGAGGACGCGGCCCCGGGATGGCCGCATCAAAGAAGCGGTGGGCACATACGATCCGTTGAAGAAGCCAGCGGAAGTCAAGCTCGACGCGGAGCGCATCAAGCATTGGATTGGCCTTGGCGCACAGCCCAGCGATACAGTACGCAGTTTTCTCCGTCAGCAGAAGATCGCGTAAACGGACAGCCCAGCTCCCTGAAAAAATGTGCGTCCCGCCCAGCCGGGAAGCTGTTCCACTTCGTTGCAAGGGCGCCTCTCGCTTTCGGCGAGGCGTTGACCGTTTCCCCATGCAGCGGTATGGTGCGGCTTTAAGAGCGCGTTCCAGCCTGTTTGCGGCAGACGGGTGGAGGTGGCCAATGAAGGAGCTGGTCGAAGCCATTGCCAGGGCCCTCGTGGACCATCCCGAGGACGTGCAGGTAAAGTCCGTGGAAGGGTCGCAAGTGACCGTGCTGGAGTTGCGCGTGCACCACGAGGATCTGGGAAAAGTGATTGGGCGGCAGGGGCGTACCGCAAAGGCTGTTCGAACGCTGCTGGGAGCCGCCGGCATGAAATTGAAGAAGCGCTTTACTCTCGAGATTCTCGAGGATTGATGCCTCTGCGGCTACTTGTTTGGCCGGAAATCCTCGGGCAAAACCTCCCGTGACTTCAGAAACTCCGCGATGGGTTCTGGTGGCGCACATTCTTCGCGCGCGAGGCAATAAAGGCGAAGTTGCCGCGGAATTGCTCACCGATTTCCCGCAAAGACTTACCAGCTTGCGCGAAGTGTTTGTGGGCAATCCTCATACCGGCGCGGAACCTGTGCGCGTCGGGCTGAAATCCTGCTGGCTCAGTCAAAATCATCGCGGACAGGTGGTTTTTCATTTCGAGGGAGTCGACTCGATCTCGGATGCGGAAAAGTTTAGCGGATTCGACGTCCTGCTGCCCTTCGCGCAGCGAGCGTCTCTGGCAGCCGGGCAATATTTTGTTTCGGACCTAATTGGTTGCAGTGTTTTCGAGATACGCACGAATCCATCGACCGCCGCTTCTTCGCCCTGCTCTTTTACTGAAGCGCCCCTGTTGCTTGGCACCGTGCGCGAGGTTCGGTTTCCGGGAGAAGAAATCGTTGGCGCACCGCTGCTCGAAGTCGAGACTTCGCTGGGAGAATTGTTGATTCCTCTGGCCGCAGATATTTGCACGAAAATCGATCCCGTTGCTCGCCGCATTGACGTGGTCCTGCCCGAGGGGCTAATCGATTTGAATCCGCCTGAGCGTTGATATTCTGCAGTGCCGACTTCGCAGTTTAGGTGGCGCTAATTGGCTGTCTCCGTAAAGATTGCGACTGCATGACCGAGGCCATACGGAGCTTCAGCGGTAACGTGGACCGTGCCTGCAGAAGAAGGCAATGTCAGTATGGCCGTTGCGATGCCCGAGCCATCCGTCGTTATGATTGTTTTCGAAGCTCCGTTGAAGCTTCCAGAATCCGTTGAAAAAAGAATACTCGCGCCGGTATTGGTTCCACCAGACGAACCCACGCCTAAAGTGACCGACAGAGTAAGCGTCGTTCCGTGTGTGCCCGTCTGTCCGTCACCGGATTTAGTGAGAGTTGCAGCCGGCTTCTGCACGATCACCCAGCCTCTTTGTTTTTGCTGAACGCCACTGCTGTCTGTGCCTGTTACGGTGAAGTGATAGAAACCCGGAGTGACGCTTGACGTGGAGGCGACGGTGATGGCGCCGTTTCCTGTGAGCGGCGTCTGCGTGATCAACGGAGTCCCAATGGTCAGCGTGAGTCCCGCGGGACTCGAATCAAACTGCGCAGACCCGAGAGTGACGGTCGCACCATTTGATGTTGCGGAGATGATCTTCGGCTGGAAAGTGAAGGATCCACCGGCGGGAATTTGGATGGTGTCTGGGTTGAGGTCCCATTCGGCTGCTGGTGACGAGTTTGGCGCGCCGGTTATGACCAAGAGAGTTGCGGAGTACGGCGGGAACGTTTGCGTATTGCTCCAAGCCTGGGAAGAGGACGTCATGATCGAAGTGGGAGAAGCCTGTGACAGTGCGTATGACGTAACGGTTCCGGCGGTGAACCCGTTCAGCGTAAATGTAACTTGCGCTGCGTTTGCAGGGTCTTTGTTGACGGCCATGATGGTCAGCGGCCCACTGCCAGTTTGAGAGAGCGCGGCAAAGATGCTAAAGAGATTTGGGTCGGCGTTGTGAGTCGTCGAGATTGACTCGGATCCAAATGTGTGGTGGCTGCCGTCGTAGTTGCGATAGAGTTTTAGTGTCTGGTAGTTGGGATTCACCGGATTTGGAGCAGTCCAGCGCGAGGAAAAATCAACACGCTCGCGGCCAAGGATGCCGTAGGCTTCCGCATCGCCCAGCGCCGTTGAGAAATCCGCAGCGCCGGCGAGTTCTGCGCTCCATTCCGTGATTGAGAATTGGGTTCCCGGGTAAATCGTGTGGACCAGAGCCCGCATCCGCGGAATCCTGAATGGTTTTGAATCCACGGGCTGAATGCTGAACCCGCCTCCTTGGATGTAGCTGGCTTCGCTCGTGTAAATGGGATCCCACCAATCACGGAAAACGCGTAGCGCAGCCGCTTGCTTTTGCGCAGTCGTGAAGGCGGACGTATCCGGAGTGTCTGGGTACGCGTGTATGTCGAAGACATCGAGCGAGCGCGTGCCTGCGACAGCGTCTGACCAAGCAATTTCGTTCAGCCACCAGGGCAGAAAATCCACGCCGCCGTGACTCGACGTATCACTTCCACCGGCCGCCGAACGCCAGTAGAAATACCAGCAGCAACTAACGGGTCCGAAGCGGATTGCGGCCGGATCCCATCCTTTAAGAGTGCTGGACTCGGTCAGGTAGATGTCGCGCAGTTCGTTGTACGTGGCGTTATTGGGGTGGATGTCGCGATGCGTGCCACCCCAGATGTCGATTTCATTGTCCATGTCATAGTAGTGCGGCGCGCCGCCAAATGCCGTTGCGAGAGCTGTCGCCCATTGATTGCGATATACGCTGTTGGCTGGGTCGCCTGCCTGAGGAGGACCATCGAGAAGCGGAAAGTACGTGTTGCTGATATCACTGGCCTTCGCGGTGATCTGCGTCTTGCAATCCGACATCAAACCGTCACCGGCTCCACTATTGTATGGATCAAACTTACATTGGGAGGGCCACGAAGTAATGGGGAAACTCCAGTGATTGTTGGCGGGGCTTGCGACTTCAGGGCCCTGCGCCACCCAAGGCAGCATTACCATCGTCATCAGCGGGTTGCTGCCGGCTGCTTTCACGTCCTTGATAAACTGGGTCGAATCGCTGTCGACACAAGTGGCGCCCGTAGCAAAGCCGCCAAGGCCGCAGAACGTGAAATCCTCAAAATAATAATCGTTGTCCGCATTGTTCGTGAACAACTGCCAGTTGTAGGTGGAGGCTCCGTTCCCGCCCCAGCGCACATTCGTAAGGCCGCTGTCTGTGATCGTAGGGGCGTCCTTGGGAAAGGAGCCGCCGTAGACGTTGGGATTGATTGGATGTCGATTCGTAAACAGATCAACCGTGACAGCAACCGCTGTTGATGCGAAAGGTGTGGCGCTCTTCTCATTGGAATTAGGACCTTCAACGCCGGAATTAACCGCTGAAACGACATAAAAGTACGCGGTGCCGTTGCTAAGGCCGGTGTCAGTAAAGTTTGTAGCTGTCGGCGAATTGACAATGGAGTAGGGACCGCCTGTGGTCGTGCCTCGCTTGACGTTGTAGCTCGCGGCTCCGTTTACCCCATTCCAGGTGAGTGCCACTTGCGCGTTCCCGGCAGTGGCTGTCAGCCCCGTTGGCGCCCCTAGCGGCGCTAGCGGTGTGGCATTGACTTCGTTTGAGTTGCCGCTCGCGCCATACGAGTTGTACGCGGAAACCTCATAGTAATATGTAGTTCCGTTGGTGACCGTGGTGTCCGTGTACGTCGTGGTACCTACGCTGGCGGTTTGCACTTCTGCACCGCTCGTTGTCGCACGCTTCACGTAGTAACCGGTTGCTCCAGAACTGGCGGTCCAGGACAGACTCACCTGTCCATTTCCCCCTGTGGCCGTGAGCCCTATGGGCGCGGACGGCGCTGAGCCGCCCCCTCCGCCTCCGCCGCCATACCCTCCGTTGCAGCCGCTAAACAGCGCAAGGGAAACAGCCAGAGAGAAGAAAAATGAGGTCCGGAATTCACGCGCTGTGAGCAGCATACAAGGGCCTCCCAAGCAATCCGGTCGCGGGCAGGACG
>CAZGBQ010000140.1:0-10312 GCA_964524045.1 uncultured Acidobacteriaceae bacterium | reverse complement strand
TATTTGCTTTGTGCGGGCTTTGTGTTCAACGGGATAGTGATCTCCCTGATTGGTCCGGTGCTTCCCATGTTCGAGGCCAAATGGGGATTGAACGACAGCCGTGCTGGTCTCTTCCTGCTGGTGCAATTCTCCGGCTCCCTTGTAGGCGTGCTGGCTTCAAGCGCTCTCATCTCCGCGAAAGGTTTTAAGCCCGCGATCGCTTTGGGTATCACGCTGCTGGGGATCGGGTTCGCTCTCCTGAATGCTCCCACTTTTTTGCTGGCCCTTGCTGCGTGCGGGGTCTATGGCCTGGGCTATGGCTTTGCCACGCCGGGAACGAATCTATGGGTTGGAGAGTCGTATGGAGAGCGACGCGCCTCCGCATTGAGCATCATCAATCTGGCTTGGGGCGCCGGAGCGATTTCCTCTTCACCCCTCGCAATGTTGGCAATGCGTAAGGCCCACATGAGCCTCCTTCTCAATGTAGTCGGAGCTCTCGGCGTAATGCTTGCCCTAGTGCTTCTGCGGATGCCCTTCGCAAAACCGGCGCACGAACTGAATTCTGTTGGGGCGGAAACCACAGGCAAGATTGCCGGAACGGGAGTCGCGGCGCTGCTCGGGATTTTGTTTTTTGTGTACGTCGGCACCGAGGTTGGAACTTCCTCCTGGGCCCCCACGCACGCACAGAGGGCGGCGGTGTGGAACACGAACACCTGGGCGCTGGCACCGATGTTCTTTTTTGCCGGGCTCCTCGGCGGGCGTGGAGCGGCGGCGGCGATTCTTCTGCACTGGAAGGAAGTTACCGTCGCCGTTGGCGGGCTTTTACTCGCGGTCGCGGGGGAATTCGTTTTTCTTTCAGCGCATTCCGCGGTGACGCTATTTGGCGGCGCCTTCCTCGCCGGACTGGGCCTTTCCAGCGTCTTTCCCATTCTGATTGCGTGGCTTTCTAAATGGTTTGGGGCGCGCGCACGAAAGGTGGGCGGTGTGATGTTTGCGATGGCCGCGCTTGGGAGTGCGCTGATGCCGCCGCTCGTCGGTGTGGTCTCGCGATACGCGGGCAGCTTGCGCGCCGGTCTTCTCGTTCCCGTCGCGGGTTGCGCAGTCATGTTGACGGTGATCGCTCTCCTTCGCCCACAGACGCGCGGCTGACCTCTTTTGCCAGTCGTTCTTCGCCCTACGACGCAAAAAAAACCCCGGCCTGAGGTATTCTTAGCTCGTGCAAGAGGCCGCTTTTTCGCATCGCTCACCTACAAATCGCCTTCTTTTCGGCCTGGTCATCACGCTGGCCGCTGTGCTGGCTTACTCGTTCTACATCTCCGTCCAGCTCACTGGCTTGCGCAAGCTCCAGAGCGAAATGGTGGATCGCAATCGCAGAGACTCTCTTCAACTGTTGCGCATTCAAAACGATCTCAATTCCATCGCTCTGGCCATGCGCGATATGCTCGACACCACGGAGCCATACCCGCTCACCGCCTGGACCGCACAATTCCAGCGCGTGCAGCAGGACCTGGATGCCGCCCTGAAGCTGGAAGAAAACCTCGCCGTCGCCAGCCGCACCGCAGACCAGCGAAAATTTCTGGCGCAGTCGGTCACGCAATTCTGGGATGCCATCAATCGCATGTTTGCGCTAGCGCAGACGAATGAGGCGGAGGCGCGCGATCAGATTCGGTTGTCTCTACAGGCGCGGCAGCAGGCGTTAAGCACTGCGGTTTCGCGTCTGCTGGTGGAAAATAACGAGGGCGAAGAGCAAGCCGCTGCGAGCATCGCGAAAATTTATGACGGCGTGCAGCGCCAGCTCTATCTGTTTCTGGCTGCTACGCTCATCGCTATCGTTCTGACAAGCTTGTACCTGATCCGCAGCAACCGCCAGATATTTGCGCGCCTCGCCGAGCTTTCCGAGCAGCGCAGCGACCTTGCGCAAAAGCTCATTTCCACACAGGAATCCACACTCCGCCATATTTCCCGCGAGCTTCACGACGAATTTGGGCAAGTCTTGACGGCCATTGGCTCCATGCTGAGCCGCGTGGGGAAGCAGGTCCCTGAAGGAGCACCTTTGCGCGCCGATTTGCAGGAAGTCCAGGAGATCGCGCAATCCACGCTCAACAACATCCGTACGCTTTCTCAGGCGCTTCATCCCGTTTTGCTCGAAGAAGCCGGCCTGGAGAGCGCCCTGGACTGGTATATTCCCACTGTGGGCCGCCAGTCGGGAATCAATCTGCATTACGAAAAGAGCGGAACGACGTTTCCTGTGGAACCAAGCGCCGGCGTTCACATCTATCGCGTGTTGCAGGAAGCATTGAATAACGTAAGCCGCCATGCCGGTGTGCGTGAAGCCTGGATTCGCCTGAACTATCTCCCCGACGGCCTCACGCTGGAAATCGAGGATCATGGCCGCGGCTTCGTCGATGGCAAGGTTCAGCGGGGAATCGGATTGGTTGCCATGCGCGAGCGCGCGGAACTGATCGGCGGGACGCTCGTCATTGCGCCGCGGGTGCGGGGCGGCACCCTAGTCCGCCTTGAGATTTCCCGCGAAAAAGTGGAGGCCCATGCCGCAGCCTAAGATCACGGTTCTGCTGGTGGACGATCACGCCCTCGTCCGGCGCGGCTTCCGCCGCATGCTCGAAGATGACGCGGAGATTTTAGTCGTTGGAGAGGCGAGCGATGGCCGCGAAGCCGTGCGGCTTGCCTGGGGGTTGCACCCGCGTGTCATTGTCATGGATTGCGCCATGCCGGACCTCAATGGCATTGAAGCCACGCGGCAGATTCTCGAAAAATATCCGGAGGCCGCCATCTTGATGCTCAGCATGCATTCAGAGGAAACCCTTGTCCGCCAAGCGCTCGATGCGGGCGCGCATGGCTACGTTTTGAAGAATGCCAATGACCTCGATCTTGTGAGCGCGGTGAAGAGTATCGCTGCTGGAATGACGGTTCTTGATCCGCAGGTATCGCGCCCGGACGCGCTGCGCGGAGAGCGTGGCGGAGGCTTGACGCCCCGTGAGCTGGAAGTTCTCCAGCATATTGTCGCGGGAAAATCGAACAAAGAAATTGCCGCGGACTTGAATCTCAGTGTGAATACCGTCGCAGTCCACCGCGCCAACATCATGGACACGCTGGGCATTCACAAGACAGCGGAGCTCGTCACCTACGCCATTCGCAATGGTCTGGTGAATCTGCCTTGAACCGTCGCGATTTCCTCTTTACGACTTTTGGTGCAGGCCTGGCCGGGGCAGCAGCCTCTCCTCGGTTGTTTGCCGTTCCCGAAGCTGGCTTGGGGTTTCGCCTGACCGATGTCACCGGCCCCGCGGGAATTCAGTTTCAGCACAATAGCGGCGCGTATGGCGGGAAGCTGCTGCCCGAAACGCTCGGCTCCGGCTGCGCCTTCCTGGATTATGACCGCGACGGCTGGCAGGACATTCTGCTGCTCAACGGTATGGACTGGCCCGGCCACAAGCGCCAGCGTTCGACTTTGCTCCTTTACCACAACAATCGTAACGGCACGTTCACCGACGTAACCAAAAGCGCCGGACTCGATTTCGAGATGTATGGCATGGGCGTGGCCGTCGGCGATTTCGACAATGATGGCTTCCCCGACATTTTCATCACGTGCGTCGGCCAAAGCCGCCTCTTCCACAACACAGGCAAGGGAACGTTCGTCGACGTCACTCGCGCTAGCGGCCTCCTCGGCCGGCAGGGACTTAGCACCTCGGCCCTGTGGTTTGACTACGACCGCGACGGACTTCTCGATCTCTTCGTCTGCAATTACGTGCGCTGGTCCGAGGAACACGACGTCTTCTGCAGCCTCGATGGCACGCACAAATCCTATTGCACGCCTGAAGCGTATCGCGGCGATACGTGCTGGCTCTTTCACAACCGCGGCAATGGCACCTTCGAAGACGTCACGGCCACCAGCGGGATCTTCGACAGCACCTCGAAGTCTCTCGGTGTTGCAATGCTCGATTACGATAACGACGGCTGGCCCGACCTTCTCGTAGCCAACGACACGCAACCCAACAAGCTGTACCGCAACCTGCGCAACGGTAAGTTCAAGGATGTAGCCGTCGAAGCAGGCTTGGCTTTCAGCACGGAAGGGAAGGCGCGCGCGGGAATGGGCGTCGATGTAGGGGATTTCGAGAATTCCGGGCGGCTAGGAGTCGCCATTACGAATTTCGACAACGAGATGATCGGTCTCTATCGCGCAACCTCGCCCGGAGTCTTCGATGACATTTCCGTCGCATCAGGAGTTGGCAGCCCATCGCGCAATACTCTCGGCTTCGGCTGTTTGTTTCTCGACGTTGATCTGGATGGCGCGCTTGATCTGGTCGTTGCCAATGGGCACATCGATGAAACAGTCAGGAACATTCGCGGAAATGTCGGCTACGCGCAACCGCCGCACCTTTTTCTGAATCAGGGCAGCGGAAAATTCCGCGATGTAGGAGGAGAAGCCGGCGGCGGGTTCGAGAAGGCTCGCGTCGGACGTGGCCTCGCGTATGCGGATTTCGATCGCGATGGCGATCTCGACATTTTGATGACCACCAATAATGGGCCCGCCGTTCTCTTTCGCAATGATCTAGCGGGCAACCGCAGCATCCGCTTTGAATTGCAAGGAAGCAAATCCAACCGCGATGCCATCGGCGCAACCGTGCAAATCTTTGCTGGCGACCTCCATCAATCACGCATGGCGCGCGGGGGCTCGAGCTATCTTTCGCAATCCGAGCTTCCTCTCACTTTTGGACTTGGGAAGCGCGACAAGATTGAGCGCGCGGTGATCAACTGGCCCAGCGGCCGCACGGAAGAGTATAATGATCTGCCGGCGCGGAGGGCCTATAAGTGCTTGGAAGGAAAGGGGATAGAGTCCTTGTAGGATAGCCTTCAGAGGCGTGTTTCGTAAGCGCCCCGAATGAGGTTGCGGGACCGTCCACTTGCCTAATAGTTTCGTAGTATTGCCGCTAGTCCAATTGTTTTTCATGATTTTCGCGCTTCTAATGCTTTCGCAGTATTGCCCGTTTCGTGGCAAGAAAATATAAGTATGGCCACTAGCACGATCGCCTCCAGTTCAGCCAGACGTTGGCACGCTTCGAGGCACCCCAAACTGAATCGCGACCGGATGCATCTCAAACATCCGGTCGCTTTTTTGTTAGCGGTCCGCCGCAAGCTTGAGAGAGAAAATGCCCGCTAAGCATTGGCATCGCTGGCTAACGCGGTTCATGGCCTTTCTGGCGCTCACCGCCGCTTACTTGTACGGGTATCCCTCGGCCACGATCATTTACGCCGCCGTGGATTTGCTGCACATCGCTGTCGGCGCTGTCTTTACGTTGCTGTTGCTGGTTTACTTCTTTCGGCTCATTCGCGTTGAGTCCAAGCTGGCGCGTCTTGGTTGGCTTTTCCTGACCGCTGGCGCTTTTCTGGGCTGCGTGTTGATCAAGATCGGAACGCCGCACCGTCTCCGGGCTTGGCTCTTCGCTCACATCGGGCTCTGCCTTCTCGGCACATTTTTCCTTGCCGCCGCTTGGCTCGAATCGAAAGTGTGGGTCCGCAGAGACACTCTCACCCGCGGATTTGGCCTAGCCTCGCTTGCGCTCTTGATTGCGCTAATCTCGGTTGGCTTGTGGTGGACGCGCGAAGTCGGTTGGCGCGACGCCAAAGCCAATCACATTGCCAATCCGCTGATGCCGCCCGACTCCATGGACCGCGAAGGAGACGGCGCCGCCGGCAAGTTCTTTCCCAGCTCCGCGCAAACAAAGCATGGCGGCAACATTCCTTCCGAATACTTCATGAAGTCCGACGCCTGCCAGCGCTGCCACGCCGACATCTACGATCAGTGGAACAGCTCGATGCACCACTTTTCCTCCTTCAACAATCAGTGGTACCGCAAGAGTATCGAGTACATGCAGGAAGTTGCCGGCGTGCGCTCGTCAAAATGGTGCGCCGGCTGCCACGATCCCGCGCTGCTCTACAGCGGCAAGTTCGATACGCCGATCAAACAGATCGTCGACCGCCCCGAAGCGCGCGCCGGGCTCGGCTGCCTGATGTGTCACAGCATCGTGGAAGTGAAGAGCACCATGGGCCAGGGGGACTTCTTCCTCGAATATCCGAAATTGCATGAGCTGGCGGCCAGCGACAACCCGCTGGTGCGCAAGCTTCACGATTTTGTCGTGCGCTTGAATCCCGAGCCGCACCGCCGCACGTTCTTGAAGCCTTTCATGCGCAGGGACACCGCCGAGTTTTGTTCTTCCTGTCACAAGGTTCATCTCGACGTGCCGGTGAACCGCTATCGCTGGATTCGCGGCTTCAATGAATACGACAACTGGCAAGCCAGTGGAGTCTCCGGGCAGGGCGCGCGTGCCTTCTACTACCCGAAGAGCCCGATGAATTGCGCCGATTGCCACATGCCGCAGGTTCGTTCAAACGACGACGGCAATGTGAATGGCCTCGTGCATTCACACCGCTTCCCGGGCGCAAACACCGCCGTTCCCACCGCGAACCAAGATCAGGCGCAATTCGAATTCGCCAAGAAATTTCTTCGGGACAAGCAGCTCAGCGTGGACATTTTTGCGATTTCTCCGGCAGGAAAGGAATCAGCCGCGTCGGTTCGCAACGAATTGGGCAAGCAAGAGCTTTCCACGACCTTCGCGGTGGGAGAAGAATCCGAAGCCGCGCTGCCCAAAGGTCCTGCGGGTGAGCTTCGCGCCATTACGGCTCCCATCGACCGCACCGACGCGGCTGTACGCCGCGGCGACGATATTCGCGTGGACGTCGTCGTTCGAACGCGCAAGGTTGGCCACTTCTTCCCTGGCGGTACAGTGGATGCCTTCGATGTATGGCTCGAGCTGCAAGCCACCGACGAAAAGGGCCAGACCATTTTCTGGAGCGGCAAAGTCGAAGACGATGGTAAGGGGCCCGTCGAACCAGGCGCGCACTTTTATCGTTCTCTCCAGATCGACGGACACGGCAATCCTGTCAACAAGCGCAACGCCTGGGCCACGCGCTCCGTCGTTTACGTGCACTTGATTCCGCCAGGAGCGGCGGACACTGCGCATTTCCGCCTGCACGTTCCGGAAAGCTCCGGAGACAAAATCACACTTCACGCCAAGCTGAACTACCGGAAATTCTCCTGGTTCAACACGCATTTCTCCTTTGCCAGCGTCGAAGCGCCTGAAACAAGGCAACCTCGCACTAGCGAAACCATTACGACTCCAAATTATGACGACCGCAAATGGGTATTTAATGGCGACACTTCGACAGTGTCCGGAAATTTGAAAATGATTCCCGATCTTCCGGTCACCATCGTTGCGGAAGACACCAAAACTTTGCGAGTTCTTCCGCGAAGCGCTCCGGCTCCAGAAGCAAAGACGATCAGCATCAAAGAGGATTGGACCCGCTGGAACGATTACGGCATCGGCCTGTTCCTGCAAGGCGATTTGAAAGCCGCCGCCTTGGCATTCGAGAAAATCACGGAAGCCGATCCTTACAATCCCGATGGCTGGACGAACATCAGCCGCGTGCTCTTGCAGGAAGGCGATACCGCTGGCGCGCGCAAGATCTTGGAGAAATCTCTAACGATCGATGCGAAGCTGGCGCGTACTAATTTCTTCTATGCGAAAGCGCTCCGGGAAGACGGCGATTACGACGCCGCCATCGTCCATTTGAGAACGGTGCTCGGCCAATTCCCGCGCGACCGCGTGGTGCACAACGAACTCGGCCGTATTCTTTTTCTTCAAAAACGCTACGCCGATGCCGTCGCCGAGTTTGAGAGGACTCTCTCCATCGATCCCGAGGATTTACAGGCGCATTACAATCTGATGCTCTGCTACAACGGCCTCGGCAACGATTCGAAAGCCGAAGAGCACAAGGCGCGCTATCTGCGGTTCAAGGCCGACGAATCCGCGCAGGCCATCACCGGTCCCTACCGCCAGGCACATCCCGAAGACAACAACGAGCGCCAGCCGATTCACGAACATTACAGCGTAGCCCTTGGTACGGCTCCACAGAAAAAGGCAGCTGCGGGCAAGGCAGCGAAAGTCTCCGCACAAGAAAGAGGGCGGCCTGGCGGAAACTGATTCGCGGCAAAAGTTCATCGTAAAGAGCGAGGCCCCATGACCTGGATCAAAACGTTCCGCATGGACGAAGACGAACGCGTCAAGAAGGCCATCGAAGCGGAACGAAAGCTGTATCCCGCGGAGTACAAGACGCCCGCGCCCGCCGTGGATCGCGGCGAAGCGAACAGCATCACCGCGTCGCACTCGCTGATTCCCGACGCGCTGTATCACTCGTTTTCCGCGCTGGGCGCGATGATGGCACCGGACCTGCCGCTGACGCGCCGCCAGCACGAGATGATCAACACGCTCGTCTCGGTGACGAATCGCTGCCATTATTGAATCGAATCGCACGCAGAGTTTCTGCGCCGGGTCACGCTGGATGAAGAGTTGGTCGAAGCGCTGCGAAAGGATTTCCGGACTGCCGCGATCGGCGAGCAGGACCGCACGATGCTCGAATTCGTGGTCAAGCTGACCAAAGACGCGACGAAGTGCAGCCGCGAAGATATCCAGAAGCTGCGCGATGCAGGCTTCGACGACCGCGGCATTTTGCAAATCACGCTGATTGCTTCGTGGTTCAACTACATTAATCGAGTGGCCGATGCGCTGGGCGTTGGCCGCGACTGAAACGGGGGAAGCGTGAAGCGTACGCTCGCGGTGTTTCTTGCCTTTGTACTGGCAATTCCTCTGATTCGCAAAACAGGCGGCGCTGCTGCCGCCGATGCACCAGCGTCGATTCAATTCCGCGACGTCACGGAACAAGTGGGAATCCACTATGTCCACAACAACGGCGCCTTCGGCAAAAAATATCTTCCCGAAACGATGGGTCCGGGCGTTGCGTTCATTGATTACGACAACGACGGCTGGCCCGATATTTTCATTGTGAACGGAATGGACTGGCCAGGACGCTCTCAGAAGCGCTCTACGCCAAAGCTTTATCACAACAACCATGACGGCACGTTCACCGACGTAACGCACAAGGCCGGACTCGACGTGGAAATGTTCGGCATGGGCGTGGCTGTCGGCGATTACGACAACGATGGCTTTGACGATCTTTTCGTCACCGCATACGGCCAAAGCCATCTGTTTCACAACAACGGCAACGGAACGTTTACGGACGTGACGCAGAAAGCGGGATTGCAAGGCCCGAAAGAATTCAGCACCAGCGCGGCCTGGGTGGATTATGACAAAGACGGTCGTCTCGATCTCGTCGTCGCGAATTACGTGCAATGGTCGCCGGAGACTGACCTGTATTGCACGATGGACGGGAAGGGCAAATCGTATTGCACGCCGGAATCGTACAAAGGCACTGCGGTGCGCCTCTGGCACAACCGCGGCAACGGCACGTTTGAGGACGTGACGCAGAGGGCCGGCCTGGGCGAAGCAACTTCAAAGACTCTCGGCATCGCCGTGCTCGATTACGATAACGACGGCTGGCCCGACCTTTTGTTTTCGAACGACACGCAGCCCAACAAGCTCTACCGCAACAACGGCAATGGCACGTTCAGCGAGAAAGCCGTCGTTGCGGGCGTGGCGTTCAGCGAAGACGGCGTGGCCCGCGCGGGCATGGGCGTGGACGCCGCCGACTACGATCATTCCGGCTACGCCAGCGTGCTGATCACGAATTTCTCGAACCAAATGATTTCGCTGTATCACAACGAAGGGAAAGGCTTGTTCGTCGACGAAGCCCCGCGCTCGGAAATTGGCCGCGCCTCGCTCCTGACGCTCGGATTCGGCTGCTTCTTTTTTGACTACGACCTGGACGGCTGGCCGGACGTTCTGATCGCCAACGGCCACATTGACTCGGACATCCAGCGCGTGCAAACGAACGTGAAATACGCCATGCCGCCGCACCTTTTCCGCAATGTGGGCAAAGGAAAGTTCGAGGAAGTCACGAAATCCCTGGGCGCGGCGTTCGCGTCTCCCCGCGTCGGTCGCGGCGCGGCGTACGCAGACATCGACAACGACGGCCGGCTGGATTTGTTGCTCTCAACAAATGGCGGGCCGGTGTATTTGTTCCGGAACGAAGCGTTCGGCGCTGCCACGGCGAATCGCAGTTTGCGCATCAAGCTAATCGGCACGAAATCCAACCGCGACGGCCTTGGCGCCACGGTCAAGCTCACCGCCGGCGGAGAAATGCAAACGCAGATGCTGCGCAGCGGCTCGAGTTATCTCTCCGCTAGCGAGCTGGTGCTGACCTTTGGCCTCGGCCCGCGCGACAAAGCCGACTCCATCGAAATTCGCTGGCCCAGCGGCCAAATCGACCGCCTTTCTTCCGTCCCCGCCGGCGCCACCATCAC
>CAZGBQ010000139.1:0-10320 GCA_964524045.1 uncultured Acidobacteriaceae bacterium | reverse complement strand
GTCCATTCGGCGATATACGACCAGCCTTCCTCACACTGAATCATGGTGATGTGGCTGCGGCGGGGAAAGCTCTTGAGCTCCGCAAGCGAGAACGACGCCGGGCGGGCGGCCAGCCCATCGACAACCAGGCGCCAGTCAGCAAACGCTCGCTGCTGGAAGCGCTGAAACTCTTCGCCCAAGGGTGCGACTTCGTTTGCGAGTGGCTTTGCGGATATCTGGCTTCGAGAAAACTCCCGTGCCAGGGAGTGGCGCGTCAATAGTCGCTGTGCCGCATAGGTCAGCGTCTCGCCCGGCCCGTAGAGGCCGCTGGAATCGGGCGGAATCAACCCATAGCGTTTGGCAAGCTTCGCGGCGACGACCATCCCCGATGCTCCGGCCGTGACCGTGAGGCCTGTGGTAATCAGTTTACGGCGTGAGAGTCTGCTCATACCCGCTCCAGAGGTTCTGTGGCGCGCCCGGTGATCATGGCGCGCATCCGGTTTCGGAATCCCGCCAGAAAAACCATGACGACGTGAACCAGAAGGAAAAGCACTAGCGCCCAGGTTAGGAAAAAGTGCAGTGTGCGCGCCGATTGCTGCCCGCCCAAAACATTCACCGCGGCAGGAACCGCCGATACAAAGGATGGAGACATCGCTAGCCCCGTCCAAATGATCATCGGAAACAAAATGAAAATCACCAGCAGATACGCGAGGCGCTGCAGCACGTTATAGGACCAAGCTTCTTCCGCTCCCGGCCGCTTGAAGCGCAGGTGTTCCGCAATGGAAGCGGCGAGCCGCCTCGGAGAAACATCAGAGAGAGCGGGAAGTAAATTCCGCCGGAAGTGCCCATTCAAGAGCCCCGCGAAGCCGTATGCCAAGGCGGTCAGCACCAACACCCAAGCCGATTGAAAATGCAGGTAGCGGCTCCAACCGTTCTGGTCCGGAAGAACGTAGCCGTAGCCGGTGGGGACCAATTGCCGGGAGGATGGGATGGGTATCTGGAATAGCGGATCCGTGTTGACGTTTCCGACCTCGCCCCAATAGAAGCGCGGATGCGAGACAACAATCTCCAATCCACTGACAAGCAAGGCCAGGAAGGCAAACGTGATAAGCCAGTGCGTGACTCGCACGAGACCTGAGTGCCGCCGGTGCGGTGTCTCGGCCATGGGCCCAGTTCTACCAATAGCGCTCCGGTCCTGCAAGGAATATCTGCGATTCGACGCGCACAACACGAATCTGCTTGCCAACCCGAGAGTGACGGATAGACTCCCGGCGCAACCCACGCATCCACAATCCTGTCACGAATTAGAAAGCGCGCAGTGCTTGCCCAATGTCGTCAAAGCACTCGATGACCTTGTGCAGACCAACAACCTGCAAGACTTCCCGCAAGCGGACCGAAGGGTTAAGTACCTCCATCTTCCCGCCCTTTTTCTTAAGCGAAAGCCAGTTGCCCGCCAAACCCCCTATTCCTTGGCTGTCAACAAAACTGATTCGGCTACAGTCTAACAACAGGAATTGACGCCCCTGGACCACAAGGTTGTGTATGGCGTCTCGCAACTCGCGGACGTTCTCGATGGTCAATCGTTCGTTCAACTCCAGCACGGTTACCGGTCCAACTTTGCGCTGGCTGAGAACTAGCGGCATGGGAACGACCTCTGGCTGGTTAAAGGCGCCCGCATTCTACCCGACTGTGCGCCTGACAAACTATCCCACACATCAGCGGCCATCCGCTTGCTCACCTTGTCTGATCACCCCGTTTACCTGCAGTCAAGCGATGCTTCCGAGTGGCCTACGACTCGCAAAGTGACCGAACTGTGGCGTATCGTAACCTCCGCGGCCGTGCCGGTCGCCGAAGAAGCGGAAACCCCGGGCTTCTCAAAAAAAGGAGAATCGTGCATGACTGGATTATCCCGTCGAGAGTTCGTCGCTCCGGTCGTGCAAGGAATATCTGCGATTCGACATAACAAAGGCCAACCAAGACTGGCCAATTTCTGGCTCTTTAATTGGTCAGCGACCAGCACCATCAAAACAGAGGGTTGAGATTAGGCAATGGGTCAATTTGAAGGGCCCCCACAAGTTTACTTTGAAGCCGCGGCGGCCACCTGACCACGGCCGGGCGCAAAGCTCACGCGACGGATCTCGGTGATATGGTCGCCTTGGCCGTTGCCTTCCACCAATTCGTAACCCAACAAGGCGATGATACGACCGCGAACAAACAGAGGTCGCGCGTTACCGTACCAGTCCACGCAGGAGGCTCGGCATTTATCATCGCTTGCGAGCTCCGGATGCGAACCCAGCTCGCCAATTTCCGATAAATGGCCACTCACATTGTGTAAAAAAAGAATCGCCGCAGAGGTTTCGAACAGATGACGATAGCCCGGCCGGGCCGGGACACTGATCGGCAGGCCAAGCGTTCCAGACTCTTCGCCATCAGGCTTGTAAAAGAAGCCCTGGCTGCGCAGCTCTCCTTGAGATGCACCCTTTCGCACGTAGGCACCTGCGACTCTGGGGAAAGCAACCAGATCTACGGAAGTGAAGAGCAGGTCCCTTCCATCCGTCCCGACCACGACGGCGTCCTGCCCCATTTGTTCGATGCGGTCGGTGCCATGATCAAGTGCAAGCTGGTAATTCGAGCCATCGGTCCAGCGGACGAGAAATAGTGGAGAGTGGGGGGCCGATTTCGGATAGCCCCAACCACTGCCCGATCCGTAGAGGAGATAGTTACCCACGAAACGGTTCTGAAAGTTATAACCCTCAACGCGGGGCAACGTCAGGTAATCGGAGGCGGTGACCGAATCACCTCCGTCCGACAACATGGCTAGGGGCACCCGCATCAGTGCGACGTCGCCTGCAGCAACTTCCGCTCTCCACATTCCATCGCCTGCGGAACTTGACCGAACGAGGACGTTAAGACGTCCGCCCTCGGTTTCGAGAAAGGAGAATTGATCCACCGGACTTCCTGAGACGCGAAGCGCAGAGGGTGCCGAGCCGTCCAAAGGCATACGGTAAAGCATGGCATTCGCCTGCCCGTGAGGTTTGCTGGTCCAGGGATAATTCCAGCTCGTGGCCCACACATACACGGCATTCGGGGAAACGTAAAAGACTCGGCCAGGAGGGCCAACTACTGATGTGGCTTTGCAATCGAAATCACCGCGAGCGAGATCGCACGTAGTCACCGTGTGTAACGCTACGTCTTCGTCTGAGGTGATCGATGCCCCTGCGCGATACACGTCGGTGGCGGCAATGATTCGCCGAAACTCGTCTGGCTTGGCGCCTTTATGCCACCGGCGCACTGCCGGAAGAGCGTTCAGCGGGTCGTCATTCCAGCCAATATACAGAGGGGTGTAGAAGATCAGCTTTGTGCCGATGAGCCTACTCGCGTAGTTGCGTGACGAATAGTAGTCATTCGAGCGGAGCTGGTACGTCGACTGGTACGTGAGTTCGCCCTCCGCGCTGATGTGAAAAAGATTAGTTTCCGTACCGCCCCGTTCGTAGCTGTATCCGATGACGACGACAGTGTCTCCGGAAATCAGCATCTCGTCGTACCAGGTGTAGCTAGGATCGATGTCCGGTGAAAATGCGTCAACGGCGGAAACCGGTTCGAGGTTGTCGTCCGCAATGGAGACGGTGAACAAACGGCCGCGCCGGAGGATGACCAAGTGATTGCCGTGAACTTTGACGATTCCACCTTCGTCAACCCCGGTATGCTGGACATTGGTGACGGATTCTGATTCCTTGTCGGCAAACGCGGCGAGGCCGTTCGCTGCCAACCCGGAACCAGTCTTAGACATTAGGCGTCGGCGTTTGCGCTTTTGCTTCTCGGCCAGTTCGCGAACGTAGCGGTCAAGTTCCTGTTCCGAGCGGAAGGCGAGCATGGATTTCTTTGGTTTAGCTTGTGCTGCCAGCGCCTGTTGAGTGGTCAAGCTGGTGCCGGAGCCAGCCATGCAACCAGGCGAACTAAGTGCGATTAGAAGCACTCCTGTCATCAAAAAAGATGATTTCATGGGATAGCCTCCCCACATATTGAACGGACATCAAAAGAAAACTTGCAGGTTTTCGTTTTGACGGCTCTCCACGCTCCAAAACTGATATTCGACTTAGACACCAAGGGCGACCGGCAAGTTGCCAGCCTGAGGCCATTGCAGAGTCGGTACTGCTCAGGGCGGAGGAGTTCCCTCGAAGGAATTGTTTCCGAGTGGCCTACGACTCGCAAAGCGACCGAACGGTGGCGTATTGTAACCTCCACGGCCGTGCCCATCGCCGAAGAAGCGGAACCCAGGGCTTCGCAAAAAAAAGGAGAATCGTGCATGACTGGATTATCGCGCCGAGAGTTCGTCGCCCTTGCTACTTCATCGGTTGCAGCAGCAGCCGCTGGTTGTACAAATCAGAAGGCAATGACTGGGCGGAAAGAAGCCTCCACCAGCGAGTTGCTGGGACTCTCGGCGATTGACGCGGTCGCCAGACTCAGAAAGGGTGAGGTGACGGCGGAGCGGTATGCCCAGGCGCTTCTGGAACGGTGCCAACAGGACAAGTCATTGAACGCGTTCATCACGTTGCCGCAGCAACATGTGTTGGAGGCCGCTCGAACCGCCGATCGGCTCCGCAGTGCGGGAGGGAAACTCGGCCCGTTGCACGGATTGCCGATTCCGGTGAAGGACAGCGTAAACACGAAAGACATGCCGACAACGGGGGGCACTCCCGCGCTCCGTAATTTCCAGCCGAAGGAAGATGCACCGATTGTTCGCACTCTCCTTGCTGCAGGAGCGATTGTTCTTGGCAAGACCAACCTGCACGAATTGTCGTTTGGGTGGACGAGCAACAATCTGGCTTTCGGTGCCGTTCATAACCCTTACGATGTGCAAAGGATTCCCGGTGGAAGCAGTGGCGGGACCGCGGCGGCAGTGGCTGCGCGCATGGCGCCCCTGGGTGTAGCCGAGGACACGGAAGGATCAATACGCGTCCCCGCAGCGATGTGCGGTATCGCTGGTTTCCGGCCGACGACCACGCGTTACGTGTCTACAGGAGTAGTCCCGATTACGCCGCTATTCGATCAGGTGGGTCCGCACGCTCGGACAGTGGCGGATCTGGCTTTGTTTGATTCGGTGGCGACGGGGGATTGGACTCCCTTGTCCGCGAGAGAACTGAAGGGAACGAAGCTGGGCGTGGCACGCAGCTACTGGTTTAGCGATCTTGACAGTGAAGTGGAACGCGTGGCCCACGAGGCTTTGCGAAAGCTGCAAGCTGCCGGCGCCGAGTTGGTAGAAACGGAAGTGCCTGAATTGGCGCGGCTCGTCGAACAGACCACGATCCCAATTCAGAACCACGACGTCCGCCCTGCCCTAAAAAAATACTTGGAGGACTTTGGGGCGGGAGTTACGTTCAATCAGTTGATGGCGCGCGCGAGCGCGGACATCCGGCGTGATTTTCGCGATCTGTTGCCCGGAGGCAAGTTTTTCGTAGAGGACGCGGCCTATAAAGTTGCGCGGGATGTGTACTTATCCAAGCTGAAACAAACGTATCGGGAGTATTTTGCGCGGACCGGCGTAGCGGCGATTGTGTTTCCAGCAACGATGATTCCGCCGCCGCTCATCGGCCAGGATGTCGAGGTGACGATTGGAGCGAAGAAAGTACCGTTTGAAACGGCCGTGGCGCGCAACATTGCGCCAGGAAGTACCGCGGGACTCCCCGGCCTGATTCTGCCGGCGGGTATGGCCTCCGGCGGACTACCGGTTGCGCTAGAGTTTGACGGTCCGGCTGGTAGCGACCGCTCGCTCCTGGCGTTGGGATTAAGGGCGGAACGCGCCCTGGGAGCAATTCCTGCGCCTCGATTCTAAGCGATGAAGCCATGACACTTGGTTACCCGTTTATCGGGACTTGACCCGGCGACTGAAATGTAACGGCTAGCGAACATCGATCGCGACCAGAGTGATGTCGTCTTGCTGGGGCTGCGAAGCAGGCTGCCACGCGCGTATCTCCGAGAGCATCTGCTCCAATAGCTCAGCGGGTGGCCGCGATTGATTTTTGCGAATCACTTCTTCGAGTTTCCAGTCGCCGAAGGATTCTCCGCTGGCATTCTGCGGCTCGATCAGTCCATCGGTGTACAGCAAAAACCGCTCCCCTGCACGGATCGCGAGCTCACGAACGGGATACTCGGGATCGGGGATGACTCCAAACAATAATCCGTTGCTTTCGATGCGCTCCAGCTCGCCCTCCCTCCAGCGCAGCAGCGGCGGATGACCGGCCGCCGAATACAAAGCCTTGCCTTGCTCCGTATCAATCCACAAATATGCCGCCGAGACGTATTGCTCATGGAGTTGCTTGAACAGGATGCGGTTCAACCCGCACAACACTTCTCGCGGGTCATGGGCACACGCTTCCACAGACTGTATCGCCACCTTGATCATCGAAGCGATCAGCGCCGCCGGCACACCGTGTCCGGTCACGTCCGCCACCAGAAACCCCATCCGCTTTCCATCCGCGGCAACGAATTCATAGAAATCACCAGCAACCGAAGTCATCGGCCGATAGGACACTGCAATCCGGATGTTTTGGACTTCCGGAATGGCGGTGGGGAGGATGGAGAACTGCAACTGCTGGGCAACCTCGAGTTCCTTGTCAATCGATAGCAAACGACGCTCGCTGGCAAACACGATTTGCACGCCCACGTATCCCAACGAGAGCAGGAACACGGCAAAACCTAAATGATTCACAAAGTGCGGAGTTGCGACGAGCGTGCGGGACAGGTTAACCCAGAGCGCAACACAAACGAAGACCAAGGTGCCCGCCGCCAGGACGCGTCGGTTCAATAAGACCAAGTACTTGCCGGACAGCTTCTTCACTGCCAGCACTGTTAGAAGCACAAGAAGCCCGCACACGGTCACTACATAGTTGTACCGGATGAACTTGTCTTCCGGTGCGCCCAACACGAACGAACCAATGCCGGCGATCGCTACGCCTAGCCCGGCGCTGATGACGATCTTGATGACAAGCCTAAGCCCGCCTACACTTAACTCCAAAAACGCGACGAACGCGACAACCGGGACCAGGTATGTGTTTATCGTGTTCGCGTAGGGGATGATTGTCTGCAGCCACTTAGGCAACGCCGTCACTACCTCCGGCGTGCGGGTCAACAGCCCTGTTCCATACAGCGCGCTCCAGATTCCCAGCCACAGAAACAGGCGCACTCCACTCCGCCGGATGGCCGCTATGGCGCAGGCGGCCATTCCAATGAATACAAAAACTGTCCCCGAAATGATTTCGATCAGCTGGCCTCGGAGCGTTGCTAGAGCCTGATCCTGCAACAGGCACCTCCGTCGCAGCGCCAAGATATCAGAATGCCTGCTCTGACCCAAAAGGGGATGCAAATGGGACGCCGCGCCAAGACGCGGAATGCAAAGCGCAACGAGAAATAATTCAACCTGCCTGGTAAGTCCGCGAATCGGCGAAGTTGCTCGCAGTACTCCAACTCACCGACTACCGCCTTAATCAGGCACAACTCCGGCCTTTTTGGTCACTACTGGCCGTTAGGACAGTCGACTCCACACCGATTATCCTTCTAAGTTAGTGGGGTAGAAATTCCGGAGATTTCAGGAGACTCGCCATGAGCGTCGGACTCGGCACAGAGACAGAGACAACCACGGGCACGGTACACGACCCGAAGGTTGAGTTCAGGGAAGGCATTGAGCTGCTCAGAAACGAGTATCCCCAGAAAGCCCTCGTAAAACTGCAAGCTGCGTTCGAGAGTGACAAGCGCAATGCCTACTACACTTCGTTTCTTGGATTAGCCATTGCGCGTGCGCAACGGAAGTGGGACAAGGCCTCGGAGCTTTGCGAGACAGCGGTTCAACTGAATCCCAAGGAAGTTCAGTTTCATCTCAATCTAGGAGAGGTGTACGCATTGGCAGGCCAACGCGAGAGGGCTTTATTTACGCTGGATCAAGCCTTGCGGTCATTCGGCAACAACGCGCGATTAAAGCAGGCCCGCAGCAGAGTGGAGAAACGTCGTGCTCCTCTGTTGCCTTTTTTCGGACGCGACCATTTCTTGAATCGCGAACTCGGTAGATTGCGGCATCGCCTCTTGAAAAAGCAGGGCAAGTAAGCAGTCCACTGACAGAAACACACTCGAAAAAATTCCCGCATTCACAAGCATTCGCCTTACAAGCGGCTGGACGCAGCGAGATCTTGTTGCGGTGACCGATTCGCAGCGCTTGAAGAAACCGGCGAGGGAATCCTGATCGACGCGAGTACCGTACCAGCCAAAATGTAGCAAACGGCGATAAGCAGAAACGCAGCCGAAACTCCCCCAGTCCGGTCGTTGAGCCGGCCCACAGCATAGGGCCCGATAAATCCGCCAATATGGCCAATGGAATTGATCATTCCAAAACTGGCAGCCGCCGCAGTCTCGCTGAGAACCATCGTGGGTATCGACCAGAAAACAGGGTAGTAAGAAAAGAAGATCCCTCCGCCCAGAACGAGCAGGCTTATGGAGATCGAGAAGTTTGAACTGCTTCTGATCATCAGGTAAGCAAACCCGGCACACAGCAAGGGCACACTGGCATGCCATCTGCGCTCGCCCGTTCTATCCGAGTGCCAGCCATTGAGAAGCATTCCCAGGATTCCCAGCAGGCCTGGCACTGCGACAAGCAGCGCTACTTTGGAAGCAGGCAGACCGGAGAGCCTCTTGATAAACGTAGGAATCCAAAAAATGCTGGCTTGCGCCCCGATGTGGGCCAGAAAGTAAGGAACGATCAGGATCAGAACGCGCATGTCTGTAAGCGCCTGCCAAACGGTATACGAGCGAACCTTTTTCTTGGCGGTGTTCTCGGCTTCCAACTCTTGCGAGATCCAGTTGCGTTCCGCTTCCGAGAGCCAGCGCGCCTGCGCTGGCCGGTCGGTGAGATAAAATAATGTGACGATGCCAACAATTACCGGAGGAATTCCTTCGACGATGAACAGCCATCGCCAACCGGCCATTCCAAACCAGCGAACCGCGAGCAGCCAACCACCGAGTGCAGAGCCGAGCACGGAAGCAGCGGGAACTGCTGCATAGAGCGAGGCAATGGCTTTTGCTCTGTCCGCAAAGCGAAACCAGTGCGTGAGGTAAACAATCATTCCAGGGAAGAAACTGGCCTCCGCGACCCCAAGAAGAAAACGGGCGCCATAGAACTGACCGGCTGTATGCACGAAGCCCGTCACGATGGTCACCAGGCCCCAGCTGATCATGATCCGGGCCATCCATTTGCGCGCGCTCCAGCGTTCGACAATCACCGCGCCTGGAATCTCAAACAAGACGTAACCCACAAAGAAAATTCCGGCGCCGAGTCCGAAGATCCGGTCGCTGAAGCCTAGATCAGCGCTCATCCTAAGGTTGGCGAAGGAAACGTTGACACGATCCACGTAACTAATGACGTACATAAGAAACACAAACGGCAGAAGGCGCGCGGCAATTCGTCTACGCGTGGCTTGTTCCAGCTGGTAAGTTTCCATGCGGCGCTCCGGGCGTTGCGCACAACTTTACGGCGGTTCGCGGCGTTATCTAAGCTTTTTCTGCGACATATACGTAGCGCGAGAGCCGGCCCTCTCGCGCGAGCTGAGCGGCTACACCAAGAAACTTTTGCTGATTTTCGTAGGCTGCGTCGCCTTCCACCTGGCGCAACGCTGTGCTTCTCGATTCGCGGGCTTTTGCTCGCCGCTCGGCGATTTCGGCCGTGTTGCGGGTTCGGTCCTCGCAAACCACGAGCCGTAAACCGCATTCCGCAATGACTTTTTCGTCGTAACCGCGAGGAACAAACAGGTAGAAGCTCGAGGAACTTCGAACTGCGATCTCCGCATTGGTTAGAGGTCCCGTCAGCACGGTTGCATTGGTGAAAAGCAGGCGGCCCCACGGTTTCAGCAAACGCGCCCAGTCGGCGAGCACCTGCGGACGATCGGGCAAATGGTTGATCGCATCAATGCACATGATTGCATCGAAGCTTGCGTTGGGAAATGGCAGTTGCTCGTCAGCATCCACAACACGAAAATCCGCGCTGCTTGCAAAACCGCGCTGCCTCGCAAGAGAACGTGCTGTCGAGACTGCCGATTCGTGAATCTCTACCCCGGTAACTGTACAACCCGTGAGCGCCGCGATTCGAAGAGTTGGACCGCCTGCGCCGCAACCGACATCGAGAAGAGCTTTGCCCGCTGTCAGACCTAGCCAATCCACAAATTTATCCTGCTCTCCCGCAGTGAGCCAGCTATTCTGTCCAATGTCTTCCCCAAAAGCCTCTCGCCGGATTGCGGCATACAATTCCGTTTGGAAATTCCCGTAGTTGGCGTCGTACTGATGGGAGTTCATCTCGTTGGG
>CAZGBQ010000138.1:0-10371 GCA_964524045.1 uncultured Acidobacteriaceae bacterium | reverse complement strand
ATCTGTTCTTCCAGCGACCTGTCCGCTCTTCGATTGGGTTGCTATTGATCCTCGCCGGTCTTCCCTTTTACAAAGGATGGGCCAAAAAGGTTGAAGGAGCATGATGCAATTGGAACTTGGGGCGAGTTCTATTTCCAAACAACCTACTCCACCAGAGCCTAACTACGGACCGTCTCGAACGAAGAGAGTAACAATTGCGTTGCTACTAGGTCTGCTCTGTCCAGGTCTTGGACAAGTCTATGATCGAAAGCCATGGCGAGGATTGGCCATGGCATTATCCCTGAGCGCCGTTCTCTGGGTACCAGGCGAATTACGTCTCTTATTATCTTTCTCAGGACTCATCGGATCCCTTCTGTTGAGCCTTTTTTGGCGCCTGTGGATCACGGGAGATGGGGTCTACTTAGCTTGGAAAAACAGAGAAATGTCCGCCAGCACTCGAGGTCCGTGGGTGAAATCGGCCGCAGCGACGGCAATGATCCTGTTACTCGAAATATATCCGGCACCCAACTTTTTGCTGAAACACTGGGGTTACTTCCGGGCATTCAAGATTCCATCCGCCTCGATGTGCCCCACCATCTGTGAAGGCGATCGGGTTGTTGCAAATATGGATACGTTTATCAAGTCCGGGCCACACAGAGGAGACGTTATTTTGATGAAACATGAGTCCATGGATGCCCTCCTGATAAAGAGGATAATCGGGGTTGAAGGCGACACCATCTCAACAAGAGATGGGCAGATTTTAGTCAACGGTCAGCGGCTTGCCAGTCCGAATCCTGCAAAGGGGTGCGGAAACTCTAGGCTAAGCTCCTCAACGAAAGAAGAGCTACCGTTCTTCAACGCAGTGAAAGTGCCAGCGTCCTCTTTCTTCGTGGTTGGTGATAACCTGCCGAACAGCTATGACAGCCGGATTGAGGGTTTTGGTTTTGTGACTTCCCGCCAGGTTCGCGGCAGGCCACTCTTCATTTATTGGTCATCAGATCATTCCAGAATCTCATGTAAGATCCAGTAAACGGGAGAGCGTTTCTGCTCAAGTGTGAGAAGCAGAGCGCCGCGAGGCAAGCAGTTGAATGAGCAGCCCTCCCGCAAGGAGCGCCACTCCAGGCGCAAAAACCCATCCAATCGTCATGGTCAGATAGGCTGCGGGCACGAGGCCGTGGCCCATCGCCAGGCCCACTGGAATGGCGATCATGAACACGACAGCAAACGGGAGCACGGGAAAAATGCTCGAGAGAAGCACCATGCGCGGCGAGCCTCCGGCGCGCTTTGCGAGATAGGCTCCGATGGCGCCCGCCAACGGCAAGACGAACAACCACGACGTATAAAACATGAGGACGGGCGTTCCCTTATCCAAGCTGAGAATGTGCGGCGCAGGGCCAAACTTTTGCGCCAACTCCATCGAAGCCATGGAGAGTGTAAAAGTGAGAAGACCAGGGAGCCAGAGCTGCTTTACGCGATTTGTCATGGTGTCCTTTCCTCTGCGTGCTGCATGAATTTTTTGCTGCAAATCCTGCCAGTCCTGAGCTAATAAGAACGCGCGCTGAGCCGCTGCTTCTTCCGACAGGCCTTCCCGAAGCAACGCTTCGTAAGAGTCCTCGAGATGCGCAGCAAGTTCAGCGTACACCGCCTCCCGTTCAGCGGAATCGAGTTCCAAGCCGCTGAGGCGTTCGCGAACAAGTTCCAACCACTCACGCATGGTTCGCCTTGTTAACCGATCACCCTCTCTTCCGACGATGGCCGTCGTGAGAGCAAAAGCTGTACAACTAGCCCACCCACCAAGAGAGCGGCTCCCGGAACCAAGAGCCAGCCAATCCCATCCCTCAGAAGAACGGTTGCCACGATACTAAAATCGCCCTGGCTTCCGGTGATTCGTTCGATGATCAAGCCTATTGGAAACATCGAGAGAAACGCTAAAGCAAGCGCGAGCACAGGAAAAATGCTGGCAAGAAGCACCATTCTCAGCGAACCTCCTGCACGCCTGGAAAGATAGGCGGCGAACGCCCCGAACACAGGAAGGGAGAAGAGCCACGGAACATAAAAGAGAATTGCACCAGGACCATGCCAGGAGACGATGCGGGGCTGGAATCCTCCTTTCTGGAGCGTCGCCAGGGAAACCACTGAAAGGATTAGTGTCAGGAAACCGGGGATCCACAGTTGACGCAAACGGTGCTGCATGACGTGCTCCTTCTTTGCAGCACAGATTTTGCGCCGCAAATCGTGCCAATTTTCGACTAGCGCCAACGTGCGCTCCAGCGCGGCT
Source organism: uncultured Acidobacteriaceae bacterium (assembly GCA_964524045.1). GTDB lineage: Bacteria > Acidobacteriota > Terriglobia > Acidiferrales > UBA7541 > Acidiferrum. Next base: position 8,114 of record CAZGBQ010000138.1, on the reverse strand, counting down.
TGCTCGGACAAGCCCTCCTGCCGAAAAGTTCCGTAGCATTCTTCCAAATGGGAAGCGAGCTCGGCGTACACGGCTTCCCTTTCCGAAGAATCGAGCCGGAGACCACTGAGGCGTTGACTGACAAGTGCGCGCCAATCAGGCATGGGCCACCTTCGTGAGCCTTTGGAGGGCGCGGAAGAGTTCTGCCCATTCGCGCTGGAGCGGAGACAGCTTCTTCTTTCCTGCTGGCGTGAGGCGGTAACAACGACGGCGACGGCCATTGGCGCTGGTTTCCCAGGCGCCGCGAATCCAGCCCCGCTGCTCCATGCGGTACAGCATCGGATAGAGAGCCGCCAGTGTGAAGCGCAGCGCGCCATTTGTTTGCTGTTCGATGCGCCGTGCCAGTTCGTAGCCGTGCAGCGGCCCGTCCTGAAGGACACTTAGCACGGCAAGTTCCGCGGTACCTCGTTTGATTCCCGAAGCAATCATAGCTTGTCCCCTTACATATAGGATTCTTATATATGTAACGGCATTTGTCAACTGCTCTGAAGGACAGTGTCTCTGAGCGGTTCGTAAAGGCTAAACAGCGGCGGCCTGGACGGAAGCTTTGTCGGAGGGAATCGAAAGGATCGCCAATTCGGCATCCAGAGAGACGGATACGTGCGGCTCGAAAACTTTAGCCAGAATCTCGACGCCGGTGACCAATCGCGGCCCGGGTCGCGAAAAATAGCTGCTGGCGCTGAGCGCGTAAACGCGGTTGTTGCGAACGGCGGGAATAGCATTCCACTGATCGGGAAAATCGAGCGACAAATATTCGTCGCGCGCCTGATTTGCGGAGTAACCGCACGGAGCGACCAGAAGAATGTCGGGTTCAGCCTCGACCACTTCCTGCAGCGGAACGCGAAAAGACGGGGTGCGCACTCGCCCGAGAACATCTTCTCCCCCGGCTTGCTGAATCATCTCGGGAACCCAATGCCCGCCAACGTAAATAGGCTGAAGCCACTCGAGAAACGCAACGCGCGGGCGATGCGCTGAAGAATCCAGCTGGTTTTCTAAAGCTCCCAGCCGCTCGCCGATTTCTTCCAGGAGCGCCTCAGCCCGCGGCCCTCCGCAAGTTGCCTCTCCTACGAGAAGGATGTCGCGCCAAACATCGCCCAAATCCTGCGGATTCAGACACAACACCTCCGGGCACCGCTCAAAACGCGCTAGTGCCGCCGCCAAATCGTCAGGAGAAGCCGCGCAAACATGACATAGGTCTTGTGTGATGATCAGGTCAGGGTGGAGCTTTTCCAACTTCTCCACATCCACCGAATATAAGCTTTCGCCGCGGGACACATATTCGCGGACGAGTTGATCGATCTCCGCGGGCGCAGCGTTGTGCGGTAAACGCGAATGAATGACGACAGGCTTGGTGCGAGCCTCGGGTGGGTAGTCACATTCGTGGCTTACCCCAACGATTTCGCGGTCGAGGCCGAGCGCGAAGAGAATCTCTGTCACCGAGGGAAGCAAGGAAACAATCCGCATGGCAAGAAGACTCTAGCACAACTTGAAGGGAGGCAAGGAAAGCAAGGGTGTAAGGGTGGAAGAAACTCCTGAAGATGAAAGAACTATTTGTACAGGAAATGTTTACGGCGCATTTGATCGAACGCCGCGAGAGAAGCCGACCAACTGGCGACGATCTTCTCCGGAGCAACACCATTTTGTATCTGCTGCACGGCATCGGAATTGCCCATGAGACCAACTAGTTTTGCGGTGTCAAATTGCTTTGGATAGAGCTTCTGAAGGATTTCAGCGATTTCCAGCCCCAGGCGCATGGAACGCGCCGCAAAGCGATCCGTAACGCGAATCGAAACGCCGCCGCATCGTTCGCCGCTGTAGGGACCGCTGATGGGGATGAACGGCTGCCCGGAAAAGTGTAAACCCGGCAGATGGCGCTCGTTCAGCGCCGCGGCTACTTCGTCGCCGTTCATCCAGGGGGCGCCGAACTCCTCAAACGGCGCTTGCGTGCCGCGGCCAACGGATACGCCGGAATTTTGCAGAATCTCAATTCCGGGATACAGAACGGAGCCTTTCGTCGTGCGCAGCGCGGGTGAAGGCGGGATCCACTTGATGCCAGTGCTTTCAAAGAAATAGTTGCGATGCCAGTTCTTCATGGGGATGACGTGCAGGTCGGCATCAATGTGATTTTCTGTGTTGAAGAGTTGCGCCAGTTCGCCAATGGTCAAGCCGTATCGCACCGGCAAAGGAAAATACGCGACGAAACTGGTCTTGTCGGGATCGAGCATGGGGCCTTCGACGATTTCTCCGCCCATCGGGTTGGGCCGATCCAGAACAAAAAAAGGGATTTTGTGTTTTGCAGCCTCCTCCATGCAATACGCCATCGTCGCGGTGTAGGTGTAAAAGCGCACACCCGCATCCTGAATATCAAAAACTAGGGCATCGATGCCACGGAGCATTTCTTCAGCAGGCCGGCGCGTTTCGCCATAAAGACTAAAAACGGGAAGACCGGTCGCAGGATCCTTCGAGGAAGCAACGTTATCGTTGTTGTGACCGGCGAGCCCGTGCTCGGGGCTGAACAACGCGACCAGTTGCAAGCCTGATGCGCGCGCCAGCAGGTCAATGTTCCTCCGGTCTTGTGCATCCACACCGGTGTGGTTTGTGATCAAGCCAATGTGCTTGCCGCGCAACGGCGCGAATTTCTCCGCGGCAAGAACGTCAAGGCCAGTCTGCACGCGCGCAGCATGTCCGGAACGTTTCGAAGCAGATCGCGAAGGAAAGGCGGTGGGTGAGACCAGAGCGGCGAGAATTATGAGCGACACCGGAAAAGCGACTACGCCCTTTTTTGCAGTCAAATGGCCTCCCTGCCCTGCGTCGATCCAATGATATTCTGGAACGCGCCGGTTCCTGCTGCGTTGAGAGCTCCCCATGCGTGTGCTATCTATAAATGCAGACAGCGGACGGCGCTGGGGGATTGTAACCGATGAAAGGACGCCGCGCCCGCTTTCTGTTCGTGATTTCCATTTCCCTGCTCACCTTTATGGCCTACAAAGCGCGCAGCCAAAGCAGCAATCCAGCCGCAAAAAAGAGCTTCTCTGAAAGGGACGAGAGTGTAAACAGAAAGAGCGTGAACAAACTGTCGACGGCGGCAAACGCTTGGGTGGAATCCACGCTACGCAAAATGACCGTGGGCGAAAAGACCGGCCAGCTTTTATTCACGACCTACCACGGAAGCTTTACCGCCGCCGATGGGCCCGCTTATCAACAGCTCTTGCACGACGTGCAGGATTTGCACGTAGGCGGATTCATCGTCATCACGCATGGCTCACCGCTGGGAATCGTGAAGAGTCAGGCCTATCCCACGGCGGTGCTTGCCAACCAAATGCAGGCGAAATCGAAGCTGCCGCTTCTGATCGGCGCGGACTTCGAGCGCGGAACCGCCATGCGCTACGACGAAGGCACATCGTTTCCCACCGCGATGGCGGTTGCCTCTGGCGGCGATCCAAAAGACGCTTACACGATGGGGAAAATCACGGCGCTCGAAGCCCGCGCGACGGGAGTTCAATGGGTCTACGCGCCGGATGCGGATGTAAACAATAATCCGGGAAATCCGATCATCAACACACGATCGTTTGGGGAAAATCCACAGCGCGTTGCCCAGTTTGTGAGTGAGTTTGTCCGCGGTGTCGAAGAAAACGGCGCACTGGCCACGGCGAAGCATTTTCCAGGGCACGGTGACACGGCCGCGGATTCGCACATCGATTTGCCCGTGATTCCGGCAAATCGTGAGCGATTGGAGAGTTTGGAGCTCGTTCCCTTTCGCGCGGCAATTTCCTCTGGTGTCGGCAGCATCATGACTGGACACTTGAACGTGCCTGCGTTGGAGTCCGATCCGAATACTCCCGCGACGCTATCTTCTAATGTCTTGACCGGAGTTCTTCGAAAAGAACTCAGATTCCGCGGGCTCATCGTCACCGATGCCATGGACATGGGTGGAATCACCGTGCGGTACGCGCCGGGAGAGGCCGCGGTGCGCGCGGTAGCGGCAGGAGCGGATTGTGTGCTGATGCCGCCGGTACCGGACGCGGCATTTGAAGCGCTGCAAGTCGCGGTGAAATCGGGGCGAATTTCGAAGGAACGGCTGGATGAGTCGGTGCGGCGCATTCTACAAGCGAAGGCGCGGCTCGGGCTGAACGATAAGCGACTTGTGGATGTCAACGCACTGAATCACAGATTTGGCAGCGCGGCGTGGCAAAAGGAAGCTCAGGAAATTTCGGATCGCGGCGTGACGTTGCTGCGGGACACGCCTCATCGGTTGCCTCTCGATGGAACGAAATCTTCTCGGGCGCTGGTGCTGTCGTTTTACGCAGATCCGGAACCGTATCCAGGGGAGGACCTCGAGCGAGAACTACGCTCGCGCTTTGATTCGGTAACGGCGTTGCGCGCGGACACGCGTTTCGTGAATGCGGGCATTCTGAGACTGCCTCCGCCAGATTCTTACGACATCGCGATTCTCGCGCTATTTGTGCGGGTGAGCGATCGCAAAGGAAATGTGGATGTGCCGCCAGAACAAGCAGCATTGGCAGAACAGGTCTTCAAATCGGGGAAGCCGGTGATTGCCGTGGGATTCGGCAGTCCGTACCTGATTGAAAGATTTCCGCAAGCAGAGACGTGGCTCGCGGCGTTTGGCATTAGCGACGTGGCGCAGATCTCCGTCTCACGAGCGCTGTTTGGTGAAATTCCTGTGCGCGGACATTTGCCAGTGACGGTGCCGGGCGTGAATTTGAAGGCCGGATTCGGAATCGAAGTGCCGACGAACTCGATGACCCTGCAAACCATGGACCCTCGCAGCGAAGCGCAATTACGGCCAGCGTATGACGTGGTCGAGGCGGGGTTAAAGGATAAGGCGTTTCCCGGGGCAACCCTGGCGGTCGGCTATCGAGGAAAAGTGGCAATTCGCGCGTTCGGAAAATTGAGTTATGAGGCCAAAGCCGCGGCGGTGAAGCCGACGACGATGTATGACATTGCTTCACTGACAAAAGTGGTGGCGACCACAACTCTAGTCGCGAAGCTAGCGGAAGGAGATTTCGCCGTGCCGCTCGATTTGGACGCGAAAATCGAGCGGTATCTTCCGGAATGGACGAGCGGGCCCCAACCGGAGTGGCGTCATCGCGTGACGGTGCGGCATTTGCTGACCCACACTTCCGGATTGCCGGCGTTCAAGGAATATTGGCGCACGTCGAAAAGCAAGCAGGACACGCTCGAGAAGATTTTTGCAGAGCCACTCGAATACGAGCCAGGCACGAAAGAAACTTATTCAGACCTGGGAATCATCTTGATGGCGGAGATCATCGAGCGGCTGACGGGCCGGAAACTGGATGACCTAGCGAACAATTTTGTTTTTGCGCCGCTCGGGATGAAAGATTCGATGTACGAGCCGCCGAAGAACCTCTGGCCGCAGATTGCGCCGACAGAAATCGACAACAATTTGCGGCACCGATTGGTGCATGGCGAGGTTCACGACGAAAATGCTTTTGCGATTGGCGGCGTTTCGGGGCATGCGGGAGTTTTCAGCACCGCGCCGGATCTGGCGGCGTTTTGCCAAATGCTGTTGAACGGCGGTGTGTACGCGCATCAGCGGATTCTGCGGCGTGCGACGGTAGGGCAATTCACGACGCCGCAACAGCTTTCCGGCGGGGCTCGCACGCTAGGCTGGGCCGTGCCGACACCAGGCGGTTTGAGCGGGCATTATTTCTCGGCGCACAGTTTCGGGCACACCGGATTTACGGGCACGTCGATTTGGATCGATCCGGACCGGCAACTGTTTGTCGTGTTCCTCACGAATCGTGTGCATCCAACGCGGGAAAATCAGAAGATTCAGCAAGTGCGAAGGGACCTGCATGACGCAGTGATGCAGGCGCTGGGATTCGCAACGGCGGCCGCGCGTTGAAGAATTGCTGCACCCATATGCCCTCCATTTCCTTAAGATGACAAGGATTGTAATTGCGCGGGACCTACAAAATCTTGCCTTGTTGCAAATCCAGGGTGGCTTGGGAGAGGTCGGAAGGGCGGCCGAGGTCGCGCCAATAGTATTCATCGGCGCGGAAAGCAAGGATTTTTTCGCCCTGCGCGGAGAGGCGAAGATAGGCGTCGATGATGGAAAAGACGCCGTCTTCGGTGAGCATCGAGAGGAGGCGGCGAGAGACAACGTGGATGCCGGAGAAGGCAAGAGGAAGTGGCGAGTGGCCCCTCGAAGCCTGTGGTAAACGAGTGGCGAGTGACGAGTGAGTTTCGGCAGATTCAGACGCGCCAACATACCGACCGACGAGTCGGTTCTCTTCGTCGAAGAGGAGGAGGCGAGAGGATTCGCGGGACTGGATGGCAAGCGTAGCGAGAGCGTGGCGTTCGTTGTGGAATTGCAGCATGCGGCGCAAGTCGATGTTGCTGATGACGTCGACGTTGTGAAGGAAGAAGGGCTCAGGAAGAGGGTGGCGAGTGGCGAGTGGCGAGTGGCGAGCACTTTCGAGGAAAAACCAGGCGGCTTTTTTCAGGCCACCACCGGTGTCGAGCAAGAGGTCGTCTTCGCGCGAAACTTCAATGCGCATGCCAAAGTTGTTGTGAGATTTTAGGTAGCTGACGACCATATCCGCGAAATGATGAACGTTGATGATGATTTCGCTGACGCCGAAGGAACGAAGCCGAGTGAGGGTGATCTCAAGAAGCGTGCGGCCGGCGACTTCGATGAGGGCTTTGGGGCGCGTGTCGGTGAGCGGGCGGAGGCGTGTGCCGAGGCCGGCGGCGAGGATCATGGCTTTCATAGGGAAGCCAGCTGCGAGTGGCTTCTCGAAGCTCGGGGTAAACGAGTGACGAGTGGCGGGAGAAGAATAGTCATTTTGTGAGATTACTGACTACCGCATGCAGCAAGCCGAGTTTTTCGAGCTCGAGGTGGCGGACGATGACTTCGACGCCGGCTCGACCGCGCAAATGTTTGGCGAGTTGTTCGGCGAGATAAACGGAGCGGTGCTGGCCGCCAGTGCAGCCGAACGAGACCATTAAATTCTTGAAGCCGCGCTGTTGGTAGTTCTCGACGCTCGCATCGATAAGCGAAAAGACGCCGGCGAGGTACTGGTGGACGCTTTCCTGCTGGTGAAGATAATCCATAACCGGCGCGTCGCGGCCGGTAAGCGACTTGAAGCGCGCTTCCCTGCCCGGATTCGGCAAGCTGCGGCCATCGAAGATGAAGCCGCCCCCGTTGCCGGTTTCATCCTTGGGCAATTCATGATGAAACGAAAAGCTGAAAATGCGGACGATAAGATTGTCTGCCTCGGAGGCAAGCCCTTGTAGCTTTTCCGAAGCCAGCATGGTCTGGAACGCGCCGAGAAGCGTGGGCAGCTCGATGGGCAGTTGCACGTTATGGAGGAGCCAGCGAATATTTTTCAGCGCGTAGGGCACGCTCTGGAGGAAATGCGCGCGGCGTTCGAAGAATCCGCGATAGCCGTACGCGCCCAGCGCCTGCATGATGCGAACGTAAACGTGTGGGTAGAAGTAGCGCAGGAACGCTTCGCGATCCACCGGAATGAAGTTGGCGAGCGCGCGAAGGTAATCGTAAAGAAGGTGCTCGCGAAGCTCAGGAGGGAGATCCGCCTTGGCGTCATAGAGAAGTGAAGCGATGTCGTATTGCAGCGCGCCTTTTCTGCCGCCCTGATAGTCCACGAAATAGGGCTGACCGTTGCGCAACAAGATGTTGCGCGACTGAAAATCGCGATAGAGGAAATAATCGCGCGGGGCGCTGAGAAGAAACTCGATGAGGCGGTTGAAGTCGTTTTCGAGAGCGTGCTCGTTGAAAGGAATCCCGGCCAGGCGAAGGAAGTAGTATTTGAAGTAGTTCAGGTCCCAGGCGATGGACTGGCGATCGAAGCTGGCGATGGGATAGCAGAAGCTATAGTCCAAATCTCGCGCGGCTTCGACCTGGAAGCGCGGAAGAACGGCGACGACTTTCCGATAGGCTTCGATCACCTCGGGAGCAATCGTTTCCCCGGAACGATTCTTGCAGAGAAATTCGAAGAGCGTGGTGTCGCCGAGATCCTCTTCGAGATAGGCGCCGTGATCGAGGGCCTCAGCATAGATTTCCGGAACAG
>CAZGBQ010000137.1:4571-10387 GCA_964524045.1 uncultured Acidobacteriaceae bacterium | reverse complement strand
TGTCACGGCGATGTGGCCGTCAGCGGCGGTGTGCTGCCGGACTTACGCTACTCCGACGCGCTCGGCAGCGACCAGTGGTTCGACGTGGTGCTAAAGGGGATTCTGAAATCGCGCGGCATGGTCTCGTTTGAGAAAGACCTTTCGCGCGATGACGCTGCGGCCATCCGCGCCTACGTTACCTTCCGCGCCAACCAGTCCCTTGCGGATCAGAAAGCAAGCCAGAAATAGAACCGCGCGAAGTTTCGCGACTATTCCGCTCACTGAAGGAACGATTGGTCGGCTCTCGGTGTCAAATTACCTGAAGCCACCAGGCCGATGATTAAGAATCTGTTCAAAATCCTCGCATTCGCGATTGCTTACGTACTCTTGTTCGTAGGTCTTGGCTGCGCTTGGGAATTCCTCTACCAGAATTCGCTCGTTTCCTACGGCTCAGTTGCGCTGGTAGCCGTCTTGCCAAACATGATCGCGCTGTGTCTACTTCTCATTTATCGTCGACTCACACGCGAAAAGTGGACCTTAGCCGAAGTTGAAAAATGGCTTGCAATGCCACCTCAGCAGCGCGTCGGACCGATTGCAACGGCACGTCGAAAGTTGATTGGCCGCATGCTTTGGATTCCGTGCGTGGCTGCTTCCGTCATTTCATTGTTCCCTTCGGAAACGTTTGGCATAGCCACACATTTACTTCGAGGAAGAGTGACGGTGCTAGGCAAATACCGCGTGCGTACGCCAATCACATGGGTGATTTCGAGCACCCAAACAACTTACTTGTGGACAATCGCAGCTCCGGGAATCGGGAGAATTGGGTTCAAGAGATACTGGCGCCACGAAACACTTGTCTCCGAGGCTAGCTTTGCTCCGGTCGAGCACCCAGAACTACAACTAGATAAAAACGTGCCCCTCCAAGGCGCGACAGTTCTTTCGGTGCGAACTTTTCGGTTCGGAAAACAAAAGTTGAGTTGCTGGGACCTCATTCATAACAACAAGTTCGTGGGTTCGTACCCTACCGATCCTTACATTGCCGAAATTAGCTGCTCGACTGAGAATGACGATTTCTATGCTCATTTCTCTGGGTGGCGGGGCGATTCCCTAGCATTCTATGAAACATTGCAAAGAATCACGATCACTGAATAAAGCCTAGAGTCTCAAGAAGGCCAACTAACTGCCGATTTCCATTCACAGAAACTGTGCCATCGTCGTCTTGAATGCTTTCGTCGTGGCTTCGTTCAACGGCAGCGGGCGCAGCTCCTGCGAAAGTACCTCGATGCCGATGGGGCCGGAGTAGCCGGTGTTTTCCAGCGCCGCGAGGAAGCCCTTCACGTCGAACTCGCCTTCGCCGCAAAAGCGACGGTGGTTGATCGTATCTTCGTGGAGGCTCCAGGGACACGTGAAGGTCCCGTCGTTAATTTCTACCGAGACAATATGTTTCCGTGGCACGCGGCTGATTTCTTCGTTCGGAACCCCCATCTTGGCCAGGTGCCACAGGTCGAAAATGATTCCGCCGTTCTTTGCGCCCGCTCCTTCGACCATGGTCAGCGCGTCGTTTAGATTGTCAATCATTCCGAAGGGCATCAGCTCGAATCCAATGGTGACGCCGTGCTGCGCGGCATCCTTGCAGAGCGCGGCAAAGGATTCGATCACCTGCGGCATCGAGTACTGCTCATGGTAAAAATCGCCGACCTTCAGGTGGTGCGGCTTCAACACGTCCGCGGCCTCAAAAAACTTCTTCTTTTCGAGATCCGACTTCTTCTTTCGTTCGCCTTCGAGAAACCAGTCGCGAAGAAACTCCAGCTCCACGTACTTGATTCCATTGTCGTCCAAGATGCTCTTCATTTCCTGCAAGCTTCTGGTCTGGCGGATGTGGTCCAGGTCCTGGTCCCAGATTCCGATGCCCTTGAAGCCGGCTTTCGCCGCGACTTCCACGCGGTCCTGGAAATCAAACGTGCTGTATTCCTTGTCGGTATGCGGTTCCGCTTTTCCGGACAGCGTCCAGAACGAGGCAAGCAATTCCACGTTCCTCTTCAAGGTTCCCCCTTGGCTCTAAGAGTGGTTTTTCAATTCCGTGGTGATCAACAGGATTTCTGAATCGCCAATATTCTCGACGGAATGCGGCGGCAATGGTTCAGTCCACTGCGCCAGCGGTGTTGCAGGAGGCGGTCCAGCCAAGCGGCTATCGAAGAGCAATTTGCCTTCGCCGTCGCGCCGGAGAAAATCGCTCCCGCGCACAACATAGATGGTGCCCGGCCACCGATGTGTGTGCACCGGCACAAGCTGGCCCGGACTGATGCGCACTTCCAGGACGCGCACGCGGTCATTTTCGAGTAGCACGCGATGGTGGTTTGGGGCCGCGATGACAGCATCGAGCGAATCGGGCCAGGGCCATAATTCCGGCTGCGACCCTTGCGGTTGTCCGGCATCACGCAAAGTGACCTCCCAAGGCCTCGGGACGTGGGAAATGTTCTTCTTTCGCGGGCGAAGTCTCTCTGCCTTCAATTTGCCCGTACAATCTCACCTTCGGGAACAGCCGCTACGCGTTCAGGTGGCGCCGGCATGGTGGCAAAAAATAGCGCAACGATTCCGCCGGCAGCAATCATCATGTTGATTTCGAATGCCATGGTGTAGCTCTTGTAGATGTCGAACAGTTTTCCGCCGATGTAGCCGGCTGGCGAGCAGAAAATCGCCGTCAGCAGCATAGCGGTGCCATTCAATTTGGGAAAAGCCAGGGGGCCAAAAAAGTGCGCATTGGATGCGTTCATGCAAACGAATGTCCAGCCGAAGCCCGTGCCATACAAAAAGGCAGCAGTGTAAGCAATCCAAAGTGCATGCGCGTTTACATTGACGGCCAGGGCGGAGCCAATGAGATAGCAGCAGAAACCGGACATGAAGGCCACGCGCGCTGGCAAGCGATCCATCAGCCAACCTCCGGTTAACCGTCCGCCAACGGCCCCAATGCTGAGCAGCGCCATGGCCCATGCCGCATCGGCAGATGAGATCCCTTTTCCTTTTAGGTGCAAGATTCCGTGGGCAACAAAAAAGAAAAACGGGAATTGGCATGCAATTCCGCCCAGGACGATCATCCAATAGGCCTGAGTGGCGTATGCCTGGCGCGCAGTCCACGGAAACTTAGTGGCTAGGGAATGCGCGGCGGAGCTGTGAACCGAAAAGTTTTCCGCGATTCGCCCGTCCGCGACCTGGCCCAAATCCTCCGGGCGTTCCTTTACGAAAAGAAACGCGACGATAGCAGACAGTAAGGCAACAGGGCAGGCGACAAGCCAAGCGAGGCGCCAGTTTCCTCCTGTGGCCGCCAGGATGCGATTCGTGACTGGCGCTCCAACGAAGCCCGCAAATCCCGAAGCGCTCAACGCCACCGCCATGGCTCTGCCGCGGTATCGCACGAACCAGCGCGCGATGGTGGTGGTGACCGGAACGATGGTGCCAAAACTGATCCCTGTTCCGGCAAGCACTCCAAATCCTAAGAGGTAATGCCAGGGCCGCGTGGCGACGAAAGAGAGCCACAGTGCGCCGACGAGAATGAGTGCCGAGCCAATGGCAAAAGTCTGGCGGATGCCCCAGCGGAGAATGGCGGCGGCGACCAAGAAGGAAGGAATGCCCACGAAGAGGTTTAGCAACCAGAATCCCAGGCCGTAGGTACTGCGGCTCATCACGATTTCATTGAGCATGTAGGTGTTGATGACGGCTCCGCCGTAATACGGAAAGCCCATGTTGAGGAAATCGAGAAGCCAGAGGACGCCGACGAGTTTCCAGCCGTAGAACGGTTTGGCGGTGTCCATGCGAGCTTTCTCGCTCCTCGGCCTTTCGCCGGCGTTTTCTCACGCCTTGCAGCCGCGAATACACTACAACAACCCGCCCGCGCGTTGCGGCTTTTTGCGATCACTTCAGGATTTGGACGGCTACTTTGCCTGTATGGATTCGAGGTAGCGGACCAGGTTGCCGATTCGCATGTTCACGATGGATTCGTCGCCTCCACTTACTGAGCGCAGCAGAGGCCCCCAAACCGGCATATCCGAGCTGCCGTGCGCCGGAGCTTTAATGCCGAGTCGCAGAACGCTGGTCACATAGTCCGCGGGAAACTTGCCGTCGTGGCGTTTGGCGAGTGTTGTGAGGTCGGGCGGCGTGGTTTTCAAAGCTTCAGTGGCAGGTCCGGCTCCCTTGGCGTCCTTGCCGTGGCAAACCGCGCAATAAGATTGAAACATTTCCTGCCCGGAAACCGGTGAAGTGTTTCGAATCGGCGCCTTTTTTAAGGTCTTTTCTTTTTCCTGCGCGTGAAATTGGCTCGCCGAGAAGAAAAGTGCAGCAGCGAAACACACAAAAAGAAAACGGACCCAGGATTTCATGGTCATCCTCCGTGTGTGGAATGGGAAGGCGGATCAGCCACGGAGCGGTGGGATTCGCTTGCCGGACTTCGCGCCCGGCTGAGAACATGCTTACTCTCCTTGTACGGTCATGTCAATCGACCGATGTGCTGAACCGAACGTGGTCCCTAGTATCAAGGCTGATACCAAGGCTGGAATAAAATCGGTGCTGGCTGCTTCCGCCAGGCGGCGCTTCGCGGTCCTGCTCTGCGGCAGGAGAGGTTACGCAAAAGTGCTTTGGTTCCCTTTGCAGGTTCGTTTGCTTACGGAGTGAAACGTCGCCTGATATTCTGTATGATGCGCTTTCCTAGGAGGGAAGAAAAAATGCCAGCACCCTATCGGGCCGACCACGTAGGAAGTTTTCTACGTCCTACTGAGCTGCTTGACGCCCGCGACAAATCCGCCAAAGACCCTGCGGCTTTGCAGAGCCTCGAGGATTTGCACATCCGCCGGATTCTCGGCAAGCAGAAAGAGCTTGGCTTCGAGCTGGCCACCGATGGCGAACTGCGCCGCCGCAATTTTATGAGTGATTTCACGGACGCGGTCGAAGGCTTCGACATGGGAGACGCCGTGGCCAGAAGCTGGAAAGCCGGCGAAATGAAGGCGGCCCCGGTCAGCAGCGTAACAGGGATTGTGAATAAAAAGCTGCGCCAGACGCGGCCTCTGACGGGGCACGAACTATCTTTTCTGAAAAAGAACAGCACCGTGGCCATCAAAATGACGCTTCCCAGCGCCACGCAATTCCCGGCCATCTCCTTCAAAGCTGGAGTCACTGACAAGATTTACAAGAATCATTCCGAGCTGCTCTGGGACATCGTGGAAATCATGAAGAGCGATCTTTCGAAGTTGTCTTCCGAGGGCGTCAGTTACATTCAAATTGACGCGCCACGCTACAGCTACTACATGGACCCGAAATGGCGCGAGTGGATTCGAACAGAGATGAAGATGGATCCGGAAGCAGCGCTCGACGAGGCGATCAAAGCTGACAATGCCTGCTTCAAGGCTGCGCGGCGGCCGGGTGTGACGCTGGCAATTCACCTATGCCGCGGAAACAACCGCAGCCACTGGTACGCCGAAGGAGGCTACGACGCAATTGCGGAAAAAATGTTCGGGACGCTCGATGTCGACCGCTTTCTGCTCGAATACGATGACGAACGGTCTGGGACTTTTGCGCCGCTCCGGTTCATTCCGAAAGGAAAGACCGTCGTGCTCGGGCTGGTGAGCTCTAAAGTCCCGCAAATGGAAGACAGCAATGTGCTCGAAAAGCGCATCAAGGAAGCCGCGCAATTTGTCCCTATGGAAAACTTGGCGCTCAGCCCGCAGTGCGGGTTTGCTTCCACCGCGGAGGGAAATCTGATCACCGAAGACCGCCAATGGTCGAAGCTGAAGCTGGTGGTGGATACGGTCAGGCGAGTGTGGGGTGGAGCAAGCAGCGCGGGCGCCTGA
>CAZGBQ010000137.1:0-4471 GCA_964524045.1 uncultured Acidobacteriaceae bacterium | reverse complement strand
GGTGGTGGATACGGTCAGGCGAGTGTGGGGTGGAGCAAGCAGCGCGGGCGCCTGACGTGTCCTCGTAAGAAGGAAGCATGAAGCCGAAACGAAGCGGGCGTTTTGATCTGCGGCCGATCGGAGTTATTCGCTCGACTCTCAAAAAGCGAAGCGAGGCACCAAAGCAAGGATCGGAGGGCGCGCCGGACGCATGGATCAACATTGAACCATGGGCGTCGGCAGGCTTGCATCGCATGAAGGTCGGCGACCAGGTTTGGGTCATCACGTGGTTTCACGAGGGGGATCGCGGCGTGCTGCAGGTCCACCCGCGCAACGACCCAAAACGGGCGCTCACCGGCGTTTTTGCAACGCGGTCCCCTGATCGGCCGAATCCGCTGGGGCTGCACCCCGTCAGAGTCCTAGAGATCGCGGGCAATCGTTTGCGGGTCGAGCCGATCGAAGCGATCAACGGCACACCGGTCGTGGACTTGAAGCCGGTGATTGAGTGCTAGACAGAGCGGGCATTTGATACCTTTTGTGCCACGGATTACGAGTCAGAACTTTCCAGCTATTTACGAAAACTGTCCGGCAAAGAAAACGCGCTGTACTGCGGTTTGCGAATGTTTTGCTTAGAGGCCGATGTCGAAGAAGACGGTTTCGTTCAGGCCTTGCAGAATCACGTTCCATTCGAGGGTGCCAATCTCATTTGCATTTCTTTGCGCGATAAGCGTCGCCCTCCGCTCCGGAGGAACAAGGCTCAAAACGAAATCCCCGGCGTTTGCCGGATCATCCGGAAAATAAATCCGCGTCACCAACCGTTTCATCAGCCCTCTCATGAAGACAGAGACCGCGAGGTGCGGAGCTTGCGGCTTTCCTTGTGGTCCCGGCACCGGGCCGGGCTTAATGGTGACAAAGCAGAATCTCCCTCCCGAATCTACCGGAATTCTGCCGTAGCCCTGGAAGCCGGGCTCCAGCGGTTTGTTCTGGTTGTCTTCGGGGTGGGCGTACTTTCCATGACTGTTTGCTTGCCAAATCTCGATCATGGCGTCGGGCACCGGCTTGCCATCGCCATCGATCACGCGGCCGACGATGATAACTCGCTCGCCGGAAATTCCCGGGCCTGCCATATCGACCCTCTTCAGCCGGTTCAAGCCGATGGCAAAGAAGGGTCCCACAGTCTGGGATGTCGTCGTCTGCAGGCTCACGCTACTCCTCCATGGGCGTGGCCTCGCGCCCCCTCAGAATGATGTCAAAGCGGTAGCCCAGGGCCTGCAAGGGAATGGTGGTCTCCCAATCGAAAACAGAAATGAGCCGGTTGCGGGCCTTTTCGTCAGCCGTGCAATTGAAGATCGGATCGTAGGGAATCAGCGGGTCACCGGGGAAAAACATCTGCGTGATGAGGCGCGTCGCAAAAGCCGGTCCGAAGACCGAAAAGTGAATGTGCGCCGCGCGCCAGGCGTTGTAGTGATTGCGCCAGGGGTATTCGCCCGGCCGGATCGTCACGAACCGATAGTGGCCATTGGCGTCGGTAAGAACGTGGCCACATCCGGTGAAATTCGGATCCAGTGGCGCATTGTGCTGGTCCACTTCGTGGCGGTACCGGCCAGCAGAATTAGCTTGCCAGATTTCCACGAGCGTGTGCGGCACGGGGCGTCCATTTTCGTCCAGCACACGCCCGCTGACGATAATTCGTTCGCCAAGCGGTTCTCCCGCGTGCTGCTTGGTCAGGTCGAACGCTTTTGAATCCACTGAATCTTTGCCAAACTGCGGTCCCGTTACTTCCGTAAGCGTGTGCGGGATCGGCACCAGCGGGCGCGCCGGCGACCGCTTGTGGCTGGAAACGTAGGGTGGGTGCAAGTGGTCCGGCTGGGTGCCGGGATAAGGCCTTCGGTACTCCGCAATTTGTGCCATTCGCTGTCCTCGCACTCTACAATTTGCGCCCTACGCCTGAAAGCACGCTGTAGGTTCCGGCGGTCGCGGCCTGCTTGCCAGCGCAATCTAAGCCCGCCCAAAATTCCTGTCAAGGCGATTATCGAAAAAATGTGCGCCTATCGCTCATTTGGGTGTATCCTCTGAGTCGTTCGAACCTGTGGTTCCCTAAAGGATACCAATGACGGCGCAAAAGTGTGATGATCTATCGCGGCGCGCGATGAAGGGGATGGAGTGTAGTTGTGCAAGACGGCGTGGCGTGACGACGGCGGCGGTGTGTCATTCCTATGGAACGTTGGTGAACAAATGCCGGTGATGGATTCGAATGCGGTAGCCAGGAGGCAGTTGCGGACGGCCGCAACCCCTGCGGGATTGTTGGATGCGATGCATCCTTCCGCGGCACCCGTGGAAGAAATCGAGGGTGATCCGAATTTCATGACCTCTCTGGCGCGCGGGCTCGCAGTCGTCCAGACGTTTTCGCAGAGCCGGCGCGAGCTTACGATTTCACAGATCAGCGGCATGACGGGATTTTCCCGCGCCGCGGTGCGGCGATGTCTTTACACTCTCGTGAAGCTTAGCTTCGCCGGCACGGACGACAACCGGCACTATTATCTCCGCCCGCGAGTTCTGACGCTGGGGCATTCCTACATTTCGTCGATGCCGCTGGCCGCGGCAGCGCAGCCGATTCTCGATCATGTCAGCCGGGTCTTGCGTGAGTCTTGCTCGATCGCCACACTGGATGGAACGGAGATTGTGTACATCGCGCGCGCCAATGTGACGCGCATCATGTCCATCGACCTTGGTGTGGGGAGCCGTTTGCCGGCGTTTTGCACAACTATGGGGCGAGTACTTTTGGCCAACCTGACGCCGGAAGAAGCCGATGAGGTCTTGTCCCAGATCGAGTTCAAGCGGTTCACCGAGCGGACGGTGGTGAGCGTGGAGAAGCTACGCCAGATTTTGCGGATGGTACAGCGGAACGGATATTCCATCATTGACCAGGAGCTAGAGCACGGGCTGCGGGCGCTCGCGGTGCCCATCCGGAATCCGGCGGGGAAAGTGGTGGCAGCGTTAAACGTTGGCGTGCATGCGCAGCGCGTGTCCATTCAGGAGTTGCAAACGCGGTTCCTGCACAGTCTGCGCGCGGCGGCCGTGGAACTGTGCATGTTCCTGCGATGAGACCTCGTCTGTGGTCATCACAGAATCGATCAGGCGCTCGTCTTGTTCTAAGAAACGGACGTCGGCGATGGCAGGTGAAAGTCCGAAGTGGAGGTCACCAAGCGGATGGCAGTGCGTGGACGGAATTGCGCATGGAAGAAAAGGCCGCACCCTTAAACCCGAGCGGCACTCGCAGCTCTATCCTGCGAGGTTCGTACTCGAATGATATACTCCCCGCGTGCGTTATGCTCCACAGAATTCTGCGGACGAATCTCTCTCCACCCGCCATGTGTACCGGCATTGTCTGGGGCCATCAGAGGCATTGAATGCTGTAAGGGGGAGCAGTCACCGCCCAAACCGCCTAAGAAATAGCTTGGGTAGAATGTATCATTCTTTTTAGCGCACCGGAGGGAGCTAGTGAAATTGCAGTTCAATAGTGTATCGATTTCAGGTGTGCTCCTCACCATCTGCCTCCTGGCGATTGGTCGGTGGGACCTAAAGTACGCGCGCACATGGCGCACGCGCGAGTTATTTCTCGGCAGGGATGGGACCCCCAATTACTATGCATCGATGGCCTTTGCCTCATTGGCGCTAGTCCTCATCGGACTAATTGTGCTCTGGACTGGCTATCAGAAAAGAACACGTTCCTCCTGGTTTATCATGGTGGTCTTTGTCTTCGTCTATTTCATGCCCGTGAATTTAATCGATGTGTTCCTCGACATAAGAAGGGTGGGGTGGTCGTGGTGGCCCGGCGTGATTCAGGATGCCAGGGAGGGGCGCCCCTTCGCGTTGGGCGCAACCAGCTCCCTTGCTGACTTCGCACTGATGGTCATAGCGCTTCTTCTGCCTATTAGAGCCTTCTTCGGCAAACAAGCCGAGGGTCGTGAAGAAAAGAAGCCCTGAGAGCACCATCGGTCCCCCAACCCCATGAGTTCCGCCTGATGGTCGCGGCACCGATTTCGAGTACGATAGCATCCGAGATCAATGCCACTAAGCATTGGGTCACAGCAGCCTGCGTATGGCGCAGTGAGCTGCCACTGGTTCCGCGGACGGAATCATACGCGCGCTATTTTTCCAGATGGCATGACTGGCTGAGTCGATGTGAATCAGGTCCAACTAGCGCGGTAGCGGACGCGATGTTTTTTGCCCCACGCGGACATCAGCCGCAGGATGGGCCGAAGACTCTCGCCATGCTTGGTGAGCGAGTATTCGACGCGCGGCGGGACTTCCGCATAGACTCTGCGACGGATAATGTCGTCACGTTCCAGCTCGCGAAGCTGCTGCGTCAGCATCTTCTTGGTTGGTCCCGCAAGAAGCCTTTGCAACTCGCTGAACCGCCGGACGCGGCCCTCGAGATAGAACAGGATGGACGGCTTCCACTTGCCGCCAATGATGTGCGTTGTTAGTG
>CAZGBQ010000136.1:8194-10464 GCA_964524045.1 uncultured Acidobacteriaceae bacterium | reverse complement strand
TACACCATTCCCGAAATCTCCTTCATCGGCAAAACCGAAGAGCAGCTCACCGACGATGGCGTTCCCTACGAGGTCGGCATGGCGTACTTCCGCGAAATTGCGCGCGGCCAGATTCGCGGCGATACCACGGGAAGATTGAAGCTGCTGTTCGACCCATTGTCCAAAGAATTGCTTGGCGTGCACATCATCGGAGAGGGCGCGTCGGAATTGCTGCACATTGGCCAGGCGGTCTTCGCACTGAAGGGCACAGTCGAGTATTTTGTGGATACCGTTTTCAATTATCCGACGCTCGCGGAGTGCTACAAAGCCGCGGCGTTTAACGGACTGAACAAGTTGGCCAAGGGATAGGATCAGGCAGGGGTTCGTTAGGGGCACGATTAACGTGTTCCACTTTTAACGGCGATTCTGAATCGCAAACGATTGGCAGGGGCACCATGCGCAGGACAGTTGGCGTTCTCGTAATGGAACATATCGCGGCGGGCCTGGTCGAAGGCGGCAAGGTTGCCGGCCCGCTCAAACTCTTTCCGGACTCGGCGCAGTCGCTCGATCTCTTGCAGTCCATGCCTTCGGCAGACATCGTGGACTGTATCCGCAAGCAAGTCGAGGCGCTAGCGGCCGGTGAGAAGATCGAAGCCATTGGGATCGGGTTTCCCGGAATTATTCGCAACGGGATCGTTGAGGAGTCGCCCAACCTGCAGCAAGTGAAGGGCTTCGGGCTGCAAGCCGCGCTGTCTTCCTCGCTCACCGGCAAGACCGCCGGAGTCCCCGTACGCGTTTTCAATGACGCTGACGCCATGGCGGCGGGAATTGCGGCGACACAGGGGAAACTGCACCAGCTCACTCGCGTATGGACCCTCGGAAATGGTATTGGGTTCGGCCGCTACCCTTCCAGCGAAGGCGCGTGGGAAGGCGGTCACTCGGTCGTCACGCTGGACCCGAAAGAAAATTTCTGCGGCTGCGGAGGCCGCGGGCATCTTGAAGGGATTCTCGGGCGCCGTGCGATGCGAAAACGCTTTCTCGATCTCGAGCCCGAAGAGATCCTCGAAAATGCGCGCGCCGGGGATGCCCGGTGCGTGGAATTTGTGCAGCTTTGCCATCGCGCCCTCGCTGCGGCGACAGCCACCAGCATCCACATGGAAGGTCCGGGCACATTCTTTATCACCGGCCCGGAGACGAAATTCATCGACACAGGCTTACTGGATCGCTTGGTTCATGAAATGGTGAAAATGAGCCCGCTCCAGGGCAGCCGCTTTGAAGTCATTCCCACGTCCGATGAAATGGGCATTATCGGCGCCGCCGTCAACGCCGCCCACGCCGCAAAGTAGCCGTACGCAATCCCCCGGGTTTCTATTTTCCGGTTAGGCCGAGGTGGCTGGCGACACACAGCCACTGGCCGCCCTTCTTGATCCACGTATCGGTGAAGCGGCCCTGGTGCTGGTATGGCTTACCCTTCAGCGTGCCCTTTTCGTGTGTGGCGCCGGTAACGATTACCGTATCCCCGCGTACGTGCAGCTTCATGTCTTCGGAAACTTCCACGCTAAGCTGGTTCGAGCTGTCGCGGATCGCAGCGAGGAACTGCGCTTTGTTCATAACGGAGCCATCGTAATCTGTTAGGACGAAATCGTTGTCCAACATCTTTGCCATGGCGTCGGCGTCGTGGTTGATCTGGATCTGGTTCCAAAGATTCTCAAGCGCGATGATTTTTGTTTCATCGCCCTGCGCGCGGGAAACGTTTTGCACGGAGAACAGCGCAATCACCGCGAGCAGAAGGGGTAAAACACGTCGCATAAACTGGAACTCCTCGAAACTTTTTGAAAACCGGTCCGTTTCAGGATGCCACGAGAACACGATGGTTGACGCACGAAACTCCCGCCACGTCTCGCGAGAGTAAGCGCTTGAGGCCAATTTGTCGGTTGCGCGCGCACGGGCGGTTGCGCGAAAATCATCTTTCCCGCCGTGGCCGGAAAAGTTCCCAGAAGGCAAACTAGCGGACAGTCTGCTCCGTTCCTGCGGGTCTAGACTTCAAGAAAGCAAAGAAGGGCTTTGAACATGACGCAACCCATTGGAGAACTTAATCCGCCGGTGCGCTTGATGCTCACGCCAGGGCCATCCTCTGTTGACCCCCGCGTGTACCGCGCTCTCGGTACTCCGCTCGTGGGCCACCTGGACCCGTGGTTTAAAGGCTGCATGGAGGAAACGCAGACCTTGCTGCGGCAGATTTTTCAGACGGAAAACCGCATCACCATGCCGCTTTCGGCTTCCGGCTCGGG
>CAZGBQ010000136.1:0-8094 GCA_964524045.1 uncultured Acidobacteriaceae bacterium | reverse complement strand
GCGTCGCTCGCCGCTGTGCCTCTGCACGTTGACCGGGAACGGATCGACATTTGCTTCAGCGGCTCGCAAAAGGCGATTAGCGCGCCTCCGGGAATGTCACCCATCACTGTGAGCCCAGCGGCTGAAGAAGTGTTTCGCAAGCGGAAGACCAAGGTCCAAAGCTGGTACTTCGACCTGACCACCGCGATGAATTACTGGGGCAAAGACCGGCTGTATCATCACACGCCGCCGATTTCCCTGATCTTTGCTTTGCGCGAAGCCATGCGCCTGGTGCTGGAAGAGAGTCTGGAAGCGCGTTGGGAACGGCATCGCGCGAATCAGCTCGCGCTCATCGCGGGCCTGGAATCCATGGGATTGAAACTGCTCGTGGAGAAGCCGGCCGATCGCCTTCCCACCGTCACCGCTGTGATGGTTCCGGGCGGAGTCGACGACGTGAAGCTGCGCAACCAACTGCTGGACGAGTTCAACATCGAGATCGCCGGCGGCTTCGGTCCGTTGAAGGGCAAAATCTGGCGGGTTGGCTTGATGGGCTACTGCAGCCAGAAGCCCAACGTCTTGCTGTTCCTGGCGGCGCTGGAAAAGTGCCTGACCGATCAGGGGTTCCGTGTCGGAAGCGGCGCGGGAGTCGGCGCAGCAGTCAAGAATTACTGCCACGCAGAAGCCGCAGCAGTCGTGAGCCGGTAGAAGGTATTGAGGTCGGGCGTAGTGGGTCAGTCGAATTCTTTGTTTCGTGACACAATAAGTCAAGAATCCAAACTGGCCCACTACTTAGAACTTAGAACTAACCCAAGGGAGTAAGCGTGACCACACGGCCTGTACTAGCAAATGCCGGCGCGATGAGCCAGTTCATTGGCGCGTTCGAAGTGACCTCCAAACTCAGCGGGCAAACCTATCAGTGTCGCTTCTCGCACATGTGGAGCGGCATCGCCACGCGGCATGCGGACACCATCGACACAAAGTTCTTCGTGGATGGCCAGGCGCACGTTGTGGGACTCGCGCACATGGCCTTCGTCAAATTCCGCGAAAAGGCCAAGCGCGATTTAACCGACCGGGAGTGCAGCTTTGTGGCCGCAGAATACTTGCGCGAGCGCCTCGAAGAAGAGGATCTTCGTCCGCTGTATGACGTTCCCCGGAGCGAAGTCCTCCGCCTCATCCAACTCATCGGCATCAAGTAATCCTCAGCAAAGCCACCCCATTGGTCATTTCGACCCTCAGGCTGCGGTCTTCCGCAGCCTGAGGCGGAGAAATCCCTCTTAGACTTCGTCATCCGGGCCTAGTCCCCGGGCTCGGCGTGAAAAGCTTCCAGCGTCGGATGGCGCATCCCGTCGCGCCGAATAAAGTGAATCACCAAGAACATCAGCAGCGCACCGCAGACCATGACGGCCACGGAAATTTGCAAGCCGAGTTGCAGGTCATGAAGATCCGAGATTTTACCAACGATATGCGGTCCAAAGCCGCCGAGCAACTGTGTGGTAAACATGTAGATGCCCACAGAAGTGGCATGCGCACGTCGCGGCATCATGTCGTGCAATACCGCTGTGACTGGGCCGTGATACCAGGACATGAAAAAGCCGGCCATGAACAGTCCTAGGAGAACCGTTGATTTCTCTTCCGACTGAATGGCCAGCAAGAGAAACGGCGCCGCCAGAAGAAATGCGACGGCCACGGCGATGATACGCCCATACGCAAACGAGCGGTGCAGGCGATCCGCAACGTAGCCTCCGGCCAAGACTCCAAGCACCAAAGAAAAAAGCGTAATCAGCAAGAGAGAAAGAGAAGCTTCGCGCAAGCTGAAGTCTTTGTAATTCTTCGCGAAGTCCACTCCCCAGGAAACTAGCGAGACCGTCGAGAATGTAATGCAAATTCCCGCCGCGATCATAGAAACGAACGCGGGGACACTGAGGAGCCGCAAGATGGGCACGACCTCAGAACGGGGGCCGCGGGGCGGTTCCTCCAACCCCACCAGAGCTAAGCTGGGAAGAATGCCTAGCGCCGCAACCACAAAGAGGGTGACTTGCCAGCCGTAACGCGGGCCGACCAGCCCGCCAATAGCCTGGCCCGCAGCTCCCCCAAGCAACATGCCCGACGCGAAAATGGCCTGAGCAAAAGCGCGCCGTTCCAGGGGAAAAGCGCCCGAGATCATGGACTGCGCTGCAGGCGCATAGGCGGCTTCACCCAATCCAACAAGAGCCCGCGCAAGCAAGAAGAAAAAGAAAGTGGACGCCAGGCCGCCGGCGAAAGAGGCGGCGCTCCAGAAGAAGATGCCGATGACGATGATCGCTTTACGGTTGAACCGATCGGCAAAAAGTCCGAAAGGCAGGCTGGTGACCGCGAGGACGGCGAGAAGCAAAGTTTGCAGAGATCCGAGCTGAGCGTCGGTGGCGTGAAAATGGTCGCGCAGGAGAGGAACCAGAGGAACAACGACCCAACGCGCCGCAAAGTTGACAAAATTCACTAAAGCAAGTACAGCAAGGAGGCGAAGCTGCTGGGAATTGAGCGGAGTGGGCTTGGTGGCCATACCTGGATATGTTCGACGACCCGCGCGCGACCTGATGGAGCAGAATAGGAAAGCTATCAAAAATCGGCCTGAACGCGAAGCGGCCGCGCCGGCTCGACCTGCAAAGATTATAGTACGACCATGAATGGCGCTCCTTCCACGAATGCCACGACGAGTGACCGTCTTACTGCCGTTCTCTCGTATGGCGTGTTGCTCCTGCTGATTTACCTGGTGTTTCGCATCTACGAGCCGTTTCTGACGGCGCTCGGTTGGGCGGCTGTTCTGGCGATTTTCTTCTACCCAATGCACCAGCGGTTTGGCAGGCGCTTCTCACCCACACCAGCAGCGGTCGCCAGCACCTCGGCAGTGACTATCCTTCTGATCGTCCCGGCCATCCTGGTTACCACGATGTTTGTGCGCGAAGCAGTGTCCATCTCCCGCGGCGTGCAGCATTCCCTCGTCGAGCAGCACACGCCGGTCATCGAAAAAACGTGGTCCTGGGTTGCACGCCATTTTCCTGGATTGGATCCCAATGCTTCTCTGTTTGACGTTGTTGAACAGGGCATTGAAAAGCAAGCGGGATTCCTCGCCGAGAGGCTTGGCACGATTCTGAAAAACATCGCGGCCTTTATCTTTGATCTGTTCGTCATGATCTTTGCGATGTTCTATTTTTTCCGCGACGCTGACCACATGACCCGCATGATCCGCGGCCTTCTGCCGTTTGATCCCGAGCATCGTGAAACCATGATCGGCCAGACCCGCGATCTGATTTTCGCCAGTGTGACCACCAGTCTGATTGTCGCAGCCATTCAAGGCGCGCTCGGAGGTCTCGGCTTTGCCATCGTCGGTTTGCCAGGCCCTGTCTTTTGGGGCGTGGTGATGGCTTTCTTTTCCCTCGTGCCCGTTGTTGGCTCAGGATTGATTTTTGTGCCGGCCTCGCTCTGGCTGGGACTCACGGGCCACTGGAGCCGGGCCGTTTTGCTGCTGGTCATTTGCGCCGGAGTGTCCACCGTAGTAGATAACGTCTTGCGGCCGCTGCTGCTTGGTGGAAGGACCGAACTAAGCGGCCTGGTGATCTTCATCAGCGTGGTGGGCGGAGTCAGTTTGTTCGGCATGCTCGGCTTAGTTCTCGGCCCTATCCTTGTCGCCATGGCCGCCAGTGTGTTGACGGTCTATGTCCAAAAGGCGGAAGGAGCGCCGATAACCACTGCGTGACCGGCGGCGGCGGCCAATCAAAGGGCCTTGCGCGAGTGTGTTAGAGTAACGCGCTCGAAAGGACTTATGAGCCAGAAAGCTGCCCCGAAGCCCGTGGAACTCGCTCCCGCGAAACTCCGCTGGAGGTGTGAGCTCTCGCGCATCCCGTTCGAAACCACGGCGCAGGCCGATCTTCGTGAAGGATTTATCGGGCAGGAACGCGCCTTGCGCGCCTTGAAGATGGGCGTCGAACTTTCTGCTCCTGGCTACAACGTCTTTGTTTGCGGCTTGGCCGGCACCAGCCGTGGCGGCACCATCGCCCACATGATCAAAGAGCTTCATCCCGCCACCAAGGAATCTCTCGACCGCTGCTACGTCAACAATTTCAAAGTGCCCGACCGGCCGCGCCTTCTGACCCTCCCGCGCGGGCAGGCCGATCCCTTCAAGAAAGACGTGCAGGCCGGAATCGATTTTCTGCGGCGGCGCATTCCCCAGGTGTTCGAAGGCGAACCATTCCAGCGGCAGAAGGGGAGAATCGTCGAGCGCTTCACCGTGCGTGAAAAAGAATTGATGGACGACTTCACGCGCCGCATCGCGCGGGATCAATTCGCACTGGGCCACATGCAGGTCGGCGCTGTCGCGCTGCCGGAGATTTTTCCTGTTCTCGAAGGGCAAATGGTTCCCATCGAGGACATCTCGAAGATGGTGCACGAAGGAAAGCTCGAAAGCCCCGTAGCGGAGGACATTGAGCGCAAGTACGAGCAATTCCGGCAGGAATTCACCGTGGTTTACCGCAAGACGCTGACGCTTTCGCGCGAGTTGGCGAGCGAATTGAGCTACCTCGAGCAGGAAGCCGCTTCCGTTCTGGTGGATGGGTTCATCGAAGAATTGAAGGAAAAATATCCGGGCGAAAGCGTCGCGGAATACCTCGAGGAAGTGCGCCACCATTTGTTGGACAATCTCGATCCGTTCAAAGAACGCGAAGGGGAAGCGGAGCACGAAGAAGATACTCCCGACGGATCGCCAAAAGCGCAGAGCGGGCCGGAGCGCGACCCTTTCCGCGTGTACGGCGTAAATGTCATTCTCGCGCACAATCACGAAGAAACCTCACCCGTAATTTTCGAGACCACCCCGACGTACGCGAATCTTTTCGGAACCATTCAGCGTGCGTACGACGCGCGCGGCGGCTGGACCAGCGACTTTATGGACTTGCGCGGCGGCTCCGTGCTCCGCGCCGACGGCGGCTTCCTGATCATGTATTCGATGGAAGCGCTGTCGGAACCCGGCGTGTGGCGCGCGCTCAAGCGCACGCTCAACCATAATCGGCTGGAGATTCAGCCGCTCGAGATGTTCTATCCGTTCGGCGCCAGCGCGTTGAAGCCCGAAGCGGTGGATATCAACGTCAAGGTTATCCTTATTGGCGACCGGCAGCTCTATGAGCTGCTTTACGAATACGAAGAAGATTTTCGCAAGATTTTCAAGGTGCGCGTCGAGTTCGACGAAGAAATGGCCATGAGCGACGGCGTGATCGCCGAATACGCGGGGCGCCTGCGCGCGCTCTCCGAAAAGGAAAGCCTGTACCCGTTCGACCGCGGCGCGTTTGCGGCCATGCTGGAGTACGGAGTGCGCCAGGCCGGGCGAAGAAACAAAGTGACTGCACGCTTTGTGGACATCGCCGACTTGGCGCGCGAAGCGCATTACAACGCTGCGGCGTCCGCCGAATCCGTAGTCCGCGCCGCGCATGTCCGTGGAGCCTTGTCCTCGAAAATCGAACGCCACAACCTCATTGAGACGCGCATCCGCGAGATGATCGAGGAAGGAACGCTGCTCGTCGATGTTTCCGGAACGCGCGTCGGCCAGGTCAATGGCCTGAGCGTGCTCGAGATCGGCGGCTACTCCTTCGGCAAACCCGTGCGCATTACCGCGACCGCGGCGCTGGGCAAAGCCGGATTGATCAACGTCGAGCGCGAAGCGAACCTGAGCGGCCGCTTTCACGACAAGGGCGTGCAAATTATCGCCGGTTATTTGCGCAGCAAATTCGCGCAGGACAAGCCCCTTTCGCTCGCCGCCAGTATTTGCTTCGAGCAATCGTACTCGGGGGTGGACGGCGACAGCGCCAGCTCTACCGAGGTTTATGCGCTGGTCTCGGCGCTCTCCGGCTTGCCCCTGCGGCAGGACATTGCCGTCACCGGCTCCATCAACCAGCAGGGCGACATCCAGGCCATCGGCGGCGTAAACGAAAAAATTGAAGGCTATTTTGACGTTTGCCGTATCAAAGGCCTCACCGGCACGCAAGGCGTGATGATCCCGCAATCAAACGTGGAAGACCTGATGCTGCGGGAAGACGTGCTCGATGCGGTGGCTGCCGGAAAATTCCACATATGGCCGGTGGCGAGAGTCGAGCAGGGAATTGAGATTCTGACGGACGTCTCGGCCGGAAGTAAGGACTCTGAGGGGAAATTCGAACCGGGAACTGTTTTCGGTTTGGTGGACGAGCGGCTGCACGATATGGCCAAGACGCTGAAGGAATTCGAATGACCTGTGGAAAAAGAGCACGGCCTGAAAAACCGTCGCGGACAAAATTAACCAAGGATGTAACTTGGGGCAATTCGGGGCCTAAATTATCCGAGGCATACATAGTCAGGCCTGACTAATCTGATTTAGACTATTTATACCTGAGTGTATTCCTGCCGGTTTTTATCAAGTAGTTTAATTTTGCCGCCGCCAGCAGAGGTTGGATGCAAAAATTGGCGGCAAGTACCGCCACGGACGCACCGGGCGTGTCTCCGGGGCGGTCTGCCGCGATCAGCCTGAGCCTGCGGAACTTTTGCGCCACGGTGGCGGCTCACGGCGTCTCGCGCCTAGGCGATGA
The DNA here is from genome assembly GCA_964524045.1 of uncultured Acidobacteriaceae bacterium. Lineage (GTDB taxonomy): Bacteria > Acidobacteriota > Terriglobia > Acidiferrales > UBA7541 > Acidiferrum. The sequence continues at coordinate 1,531 of CAZGBQ010000136.1, read as the reverse complement.
TTCTTGAGCCTTCGTTTCTGTGGGCGCCAGGTACGCCTGCCGATGGTCGATCCGCCGCCCGAGGCCTTTCACCTGCACTTCAATCGTGTGCAGCCGGCCATCGCGCGCCGGCGGCGTGAACGCCAGGCTGTACTCGTGGCGCACGAGCTGAGCAATCTCCTCGTAGGCGCGGTCAAAGTCTTTCTGATTTTTCGGAAAGTAGACGCGTCCTCCGGTGATCCGTGAAAGCTGGCGCAAGGACTGGTCAGCCGCGGCGAAGCCCTGTTTGACGAAGGCGCGGTCTTTTTTTTCCTGATGGGAGAGCACTTTGTGCTTGACCGGCTTGCGGAAGTCCCCGGAAAGCGAAACCGCGAGAATGCGAACGTCCGAGGTTGCGAGTTTCTGCTCGATGAGCGGCCATTGCGATGCCGGCGAAGTGTCAATTCCGGTGGAAAGCGTCACGATGGTTTTCTTTCCGGGAAGCACGGCGAGCCAGTCGATGGCGGAGGCAAGACTCGTCGCCAGATTCAAGTCGCCGAAGCCTACTACGAAGTTCAGACCTTCCAGGGCTCGCCGCGCCGTGGGTTTATCCGAAGTGAAGTCCAGAAGCAATTCCGTGTCCTTCGAGTAGCTGGCAATGGCGACGCGATCCGCCCGTGCAAGATTGTTCAGAAGCGTATCAGCGGCGAGAAAATGACCCTTCCCCAGGAAAAACATCGCTGGGCCGGACTCCACGAGGAAGAGCACCTGAGCCGGCTCCGCGATGGTCAGAAAGTCAGAGACCGGTTGCGCCACGCCATTATCCAAGACACGGAAGTCCTCGCGGCGCAGGCCTTCGACGAATTTTCCGCCCCTGTCGGTGACGATCACTCCGACATTGACTCGGTTAACGGTCACTCGGACTGTGGGAGCTTTCTCTTGGGGATCGGACTGCGCCCGGATAGAAGCGCACAATCCGAAAACGATAACGCAGAGTGCGGCAGAATCCTGGAGAAAGCGCAACTTTCTTGTCGGGCAGAACATAGCACGTCAAAGGAAATGCTAGCGTGGCGTGCAGAAAGACAGAAGCCCTCTCCGTGTCAGTGTTTCCAAAAAACTTCTGCTGTTGACCCTTCTAGGGAATCACAACCCGTGCGAAGATGGGCCTAGGGTTTTGCCGTGGGCGTGGTGGTGGCTGCGGGAGCGGGAGCAGCAGGAGCGGGCGCTCCCGAATCCTTGGGCGTGGCCAGATAGCCGGTAATCTGGCTCTTGCCGACGTCGAAGACCACGATTTCGTAGGGAGCGGCCCCGCGGCTACCTTTCACGTAAAATTGCACGGGCTCGCCGGAAGTCTTGTCCTTTTTCTCGATGGTCTTGTCGTCAGCGATGACGTTCACGCTGTACTTGGATTTCTTGGGATCTGTGCGCAAGAGAGAGACTTGGACCGGACCGACGCGCTGCGGGAACTTGGATTTTTGTACGGTAAATTCGTAGTAGTTACGGTCACCGCGGCGCCTTAACTCCTCGAGGTCGTCGCGGTTGTGGGCGATCAGACCGCTCATCACGTTCATGT
>CAZGBQ010000135.1:0-10525 GCA_964524045.1 uncultured Acidobacteriaceae bacterium | reverse complement strand
GCGAGGATCAATAGCAACCCAATCGAAGAGCGGACAGGTCGCTGGAAGAACAGATTCACAGTCAGCGCAAAGGCACCCCCCACAAAAATCGCCGGCACCACGGGATATCCCCACGCGCGGTATGGCCGCACCAAGGTCGGCTCCTTGCTCCGTGAGCCATAAACCGAGGCGACAGACAAGCCGTAGAAAATCCACTGCGCGAAGATGAAGAGCGAGAACAAGTCCTCAAATTGGCCGGTCAAGACCATCACGCAGGCTAACACCGCTTGAAAGACGATGGCTCCCGCGGGAGTGCGGAAGCGCGCGTGAATACCGTCCGCCACGCGAAAAAACAAACCGTCCCGCGCCATCGCGTATGGCACGCGCGCGCCGGTCAAAATTGATGAGTTGAGCGTTGTGAACGCAGACACGACCATCGCCGCGGTAATCCACCCCGCTGCCTGCGGCCCCGCGAAAACGCGCACGGTTTCCGAAGCAACATTCTGTGCCGCCGCCACAGCCTCGACGGGCAGCACTTTGAAATACACGGCGTTCGCCAGAAGGTAAATCACGCCAACCGTCATGGTGCCGCCCACCAGCGCCCGCGGAATGTTTTTTTGGGGCTCGACGATCTCTGAGCCGGCGAACGTCAAGTCCATCCATCCGTCATACGCCCACAGCGCGCCGACCATCGCGGTTAGAAATCCCGTGAGCAGGCTTAGATTCAGGGAGGTTGGAAAAAGCGGCTGCGTGCTTGGCGGCCGTTTTCCGGCGAGCAGGAAACCCAAAACCACAACGGCGAGGATCGCTCCGATTTTGAGCGCGGTTAGCGCAACTTGCAGCCGGCCCGCCAACCGCACGCCCAGGTAGTTGATGAAGCTCACGAATGCAATCGCTGCTGCTGCCAATGGCTGCGCCCATGTAAACACAAACTCCGAGCTGTGCTCAGTGAACGGGATGTGCAGGTGCAGCGTGAAGATTGGAGTTCGGACCCCGGGCACGAAGTAACCCACAAAGATCAGAAAGCCCGCGGCAATTGTGGAAATCGACGCCGGTTTGCCGACGATGTTGTTCATCCAGCCAAACAGGAATCCCCAAACTGGCCCCAAACCACGCTTGAGGTAAACGTACGCGCCGCCGGCCTCTGGCATCGCCGCGCCAAGTTCGGCAATGGTCAAAGCTCCAAACAAAGAGAGGACCCCACCGACAATCCACACTAGGAACACGAGGCCTATCGAGCCCGTTGCCCGCGTCATGGCGCTCGGCACGAGAAAAACACCTGTGCCGATGACGTGTCCGACGACCATGGCCATCGAGGCCCACGCGCCCAGCCCGCGCACCAGTTCCAGTCGTTTCTCAGTCATAGTTTTCCGCGTCTTCCGACAGTGATGGCACCATATATCGCGCGCGTGTAAGCTTCAAGCCTTCGAACCCCCGTCCGTTACGACAAGTTGAGTGCATGCGATTGAGCGCCGAGACGGCTTATGAGCGATCCGACGGCAAACGTGACCACTGCTCCGATGAGCACATACCACGTAAACGCAATCTTAGTGAAGCAAAAAACACCTAGTACAGCGGCAAGTCCCACGAACATCCCCATGAGTGCGCCACGTGCGTTCGCGCCGCGCTCGAACGTCCCTAATAGAAACAGACCGAGCAAACTTCCGAAGAGAAGGGAAGCCACGGTTAACCCCGCTTCGAGCAGCGGTCCCCATTTCACCAGTCCAAAAGCCATCAGCACGACGCCCCACACCAGCGTCATGCCGCGCGACAGGCGCAAGAACCGGCGAGCGTCCGTGGTTCGTCCGCGTAAGATCGCAAAATCCAGCACGCTCGAGGCAGCTAACGAGTTCAAGGAGCCGCTGGCATTGGACATCGCCACGGCCATGATGGATGCGAGGAGCAAGCCTGCAAGGCCGACGGGCATCTCACGTGCGAGAAAAAGCGGCAGAATGCGATCGGTCCTCTCGCCGGCAGCCAGCAGCGGGTGGTGTTGCGCAAAAACAAAAAGCATGACGCCAATCAACAGGAACACAGTGAACTGAATTAGAACGATCCCCCCGCTTGTAAGCAGTGCTTTTCGGCTGTCGCGCTCGCTTTTTGCCGCCAGCAACCGCTGCACGATGGTCTGGTCCGTTCCGTGACTGGCCATAGTGAGGAACGCACCGCCAATCAGCCCCGACCAAAAAGTGTATTTCGTCGCCAGATTCCAGGAAAAATCCAGGAACTGAAGTTTGTGCCCCGCTGCGGCGGCGACTTGCGCCATTTCGCTCCATCCTCCGGGAATGCGTTGCAGCAAAAGGAAAAGTGTCACTGTGCTCCCAGTCAAATACAGCAGCAGTTGCGCCACGTCCGTCCAAATCACCGCTTTCATGCCGCCTTCGAACGTGTAAAGGACTGTCAGCGCAATCACGATTACTACCGCCAGCCGCTCGGACGTGCCGAGCACCACGCTCACCACCAGCGCAATCGCGGAAACGCGTACGCCTTCTGCAATCGCGCGCGTTACCAAAAACGTGCTGGCGGCTACCGCGCGCATCTTTTTGCCGAAGCGTTTCTCGATGAGCGCGTAGGCGGTGAAGAACTCGCCGCGAAAATAGCCCGGCAGCAGAAACAACACGATGAGCACCCGTCCGATCAAGTAGCCGAACACGAGTTGAATGAACGTCAGATTTCCGGCGTAAGCAATCGCGGGTGTCCCGATAATGGTCAACGTGGAGGTTTCCGTAGCGACGATAGAAAACGCCAGCGCCCACCACGGAACTGTGCGCCCGCCTAGAAAGTATTCGCGGCTGGCCGCGTTGCCGTCCGCCGCGGCAGCGCCCTGCTGAGCACGGCGGAAGCGCATCCCGAGCGCGGTCACACCCAGCAAATAAGCGATCACAATCGCCAGGTCCAGCGGATGGATGCGCATGGCGCAAGAGATTATAGGTAGGTCCAAGCTTTTCTTCGCACTTTTTTCGAACCCTGTTCCCAATCGCAGCGTTCTAATTCAAGAGCGTGAATACGCTGCTGTAAGAGTCCGTCCAAAGTTTCCTCTGTCTATTGGACGCAAGACGATTGCCGGCTTTTTCAATGGCTGGAAATGCTTCGAGCATATGGGGATTGGCGAGCAAAACCCACCGGGCCTGGAACGTTCCGGTCGTGTGGTCGTCTGGATTGTTGATGGTCACGGCGTCTTTGCCGAGTTTCTCTGCGGCCGCACCCACCACGGGTTCCAGGTGCAAATACTTGTTCGAAATGTGCACGGCCAGGATTCCGCCGGGCTTGAGATGACGGAAGTAGAGGGCGAATGCCTCCACCGTCACCAGGTGCACCGGAATGGAATCACCGGAAAACGCATCGACAGCGAGTAGATCGAATTGCTGTGCCGACTGGCGCTCGAGCGTCAAGCGCGCGTCCCCCAATTCCAGCGCGATGTGCGCTTTTGAATCCTGGAGGAACGTAAAGTCTTGTTGAGCAATCTGAACCACCAAGGGATTAATCTCATAGAAAGTCAGATCGTCGCCCGCGCGGCCATACGCGGCAATCGTGCCGGCGCCAAGGCCAATCACTCCCACGCGCATGGGACCACGCTCGCGCAGTGCTTGAAACGCAACGCCAACTCCGGAGGCGGGAGCGTAGTAGGACGTCGGCAGGTTCCGGCGGGCCGGCGCGAGAAACTGCAAGCCGTGGCTGATCGTGCCGTTGGTCAGCCGGCGGAAGCGAAGATCATCACTCTGTTGCGGAGCCCGGTCACCAATCTGCACCACGACATTGGGCGCGACCTCGATGCTTTCGCGTAGGACGCCGTAAAAGTTCCGGACCATGCGCGTGCTTTGCCTTGACTCCGCAACAGCCACAAAGAGAAGGCATCCGGCTACTGCCGCAGCCAGCACATTCAAGACCACCCAGTCATACCGCGCGGCTCGCGGCCCAAACGGGCTCGAACCGTCGTTATGGTACACCAGCACCACCAGCCCCGCGCAGGCTACCAGCGCTGCGTGCAATTCGTAAAAAGCGGAAAGAATCTGCGGCGCAAGAATGGCAACAAAGGCCGCGCCGGCGACGCTCCCGAGCGAAACGAGGAAATAGAACGATGTGAGCTGCGCCGGATCCGGCTTTAGCCGCACCAATTCTCCATGACAGAACATGCAGCAAACAAATAAACCTCCGCAGAACAGAACAATCATCAGCCAAAAAGGCAACGCGGCAAACGATGGCAACAGCGCGTACGTCATGCCGCCTAGCGCGACGCCCAGCAATCGCAAGAAAAACGCCCGGGGATACCAGCGGCTGCTTCCAAAGCACAAAATAAAACTCATCATGTACAGGCTGAGCGGAATGATCCAGAGAAACGGAACGGCGGCGATGTTTTGCGAGATGTGATTCGTGACCGCCAGAAGCAGCGCGGAACTGCACGCGGAGAGGCCGATCCAGAGCCAGCGCGTTCTCCAGTTCACCCGCCGAGCTTCTGCCCCTGATCGATCCGCCGCGCTACCGCCGCGCTGCGAGAGCGCCATAACCCCGCACGCGACCACAAACACCACATACGCCACCGACCAGCTCCAGGCCTGCCAACGTGTCGAGAGCCGCGGCTCGATGAGCGTGGGATAACTCCATAGACCCAGCAGGGAACCTGCGTTTGAAAGCGCATAGAGGCGATAGACCCCGCTTCCGGTTGTCGCGTTTGCCAACCAGGCTTGCAAGAGGGGGCTGGTCGAGGAGAGCAGAAAGAATGGCAGCCCGACGGTCAACACCAGCACCAACAGAATGTGCAGCGCAGGGTGCTCAGGTCCAAGCGGTTTCAAAGAATCCTTGGGGAGGATCGGCAACAGCAGCAAGCTCACCACCAGAATGCTCCCGTGCAGCCAGCCCTGCGCTCGCGGTGCGAAAAGACGCGTCAGCAAATGCGCATAAAGATAGCCAAGCAAGAGCAGCGCTTGAAAAAAGAGCAGGCAAACGGTCCAGACTGCGGCGACGCCACCGAACCACGGAAGAATCATCTTGGCGATGAGCGGCTCGACCTGAAACAGCAAGAAGGCGCTCACGAGAATCGTCAGCGCGTTCAAACGCTTTAAATTCGGATCGACCGACGCCCGAGTTGTGGAATCTGCGGCTGCAGTTTGAGTAGCCATTCTGCGCAGGGTGATTATACGTAGCGCCTGGCTTTAGCCCGGCATTTTTCTTTCACTTCGTCCGCAGTCTTACTGCAACTTGGCGTATTCCGCCTTGGCTTGTTTAAAGACAGGAATGTCAGGATCTGCGTCTTTCCAAAGGGCCAAAAAATCCTGATACGCCGCGCGAGCTTTTGCCGAGTCACCCTGCAAGACATAGGCCCGCCCTAAACCAAGATGGGCCAGAACCTCCAGCGGGGAAATCAACACCGTTGCGCGATGGTAAAGGATCTTCTGAAACTCCGCGGCTGCTTCTTTTCCTTGTCGGGCCGCAAGATACGCTTGCCCTCGGACAAATACAGGATATAGATTACCGCCTAGACCAACATCTCCTAGCTCATAAGAAACACCCTGTAAGGCCGCGAGTGCGCCAGCGGGGTTTTTGCGGTCCAACTCAATTGCAGCGTGGATTGTCGGCAACCAATACCTTTGCAGCAGCGTGTCCGAAGGGAAGTTTTTGTTCAATTCCTCGGCAAGCCGTTGCGCTCCGTTTGCATCTCCTGCTCGTGCTAAGGCAAGGGCCGCCAGCGACTTTACAGTTCGTGTGGACGAAATCTTGAGCGACGAACTCACAGCACTCTTAGCCAACTCGGAATTTTCATACTCGGCTTCGCGCCGTGCTAGGTTGTTTTCTATTAGGGCGGCAGACTCGTTCAAATTGGCTTTTCGCGCGGCCTCTAATGCTTGCCTTGCGAATCCCCGGGATTTTCCCATGCGTCCGAAATAGGCTTCCCTAGCGGCTCGCAGATTGAACGGCAGTGGTATCCCCGGCCTGTTGGATAACGCAGATACTTGCGCCTCCATCCCTTTCGCATCGTTTTCAAGAAATGCCACTAGGTACAAAAGAGCGTGCAGCGACGGAGTGTCGAGACCTTTGGCGAGACCACGTTGGGCCACCTGCTTGGCTTCATCCCGGCGGTCCAGGTTAAGAAAGCAGAAGCCTACGTTGATGTAGCAATTGGCATGGTCTGGATTGAGTCGCAGAGCCTCTTGGGCATGCGGCAGTGCCCGCTCAAACTCACCGAAAGTCATCAAATCAATTGCGGCTTGTTGCCAGGGTAGCCAGTCCCGAGGATACGTTTGCTCCCAAATTTGATACGTGCGCAGCTCTTGCTCCAAGTCTCCTGGGACGAAGGAATAGTAAGTCGAGGAAATATCAAATTGCTCTCGCTCGCTCACACGTTCCCGCCGGTCAAAGGCCATTTGCGCGTATTGAGCCGCCTGATCCGACTCCAACAAGTTGGAATACCGGCTGGCGAGATTGCTATAGGCCAGGGCGAAGTTGGGGTCCAGCTCGATTGCGTGCTTGAAGAACGGTATGGCTTCTACGTCTCCTTTCGAGTCGGCCGCTCGCATGCCGAGAGTGTAAGCCTTGAGGGCCTCTAGGGAACTCGTTGTCGCTTGCTCCACAGGTCTGTCGAATTTCTGAATCGAAGCGAGGGATTCACCAAGCTTTTCGCGGAGGCTCGTGGCGGCTTTTCCGACTGTGCTCAGGACATCTTCTTTGCGCGAAGCTTGCGCCTCTTCCCGCGCAAGGGAGTCCCCACTCGCGCAGTTCATAGCATTCAGGCCAATCACGTACTGACTCCCCAGGTTCCCAATCGATTCCGCCATGACCACAGTGCTTCCGGTGCGCTGACAGATTTCGCGAGCCGTATCCGTCGTAAGGCGCTCGCCAGCTGTGCGTCCCATCATGCGTAGCGTCTCTCTCACTTTTTCGTCAGAGAGAATATTCAAGAAAGGGGACTGCGCGAGCTGCGTCGCCAGAGCCTGTTTGAGCGTGTCGTCAAAGATCACATCGCCAGTGGTGTTGGAAAAGTCCGCGAGAACGATCGTGTCCTTTTCCGTGAGTTTTGCTGAATGATGTGAGCTCCAGTACAAGCCGCCGGCAACCAGGGCCATTAACACCGCCGCAGCAGGAAGGCCTAGCTTCCAACGCACCTTGGACGGCGCTTCGGTCGTGGCCGGGCCACTCGCCGGTGCGGCCGCCTCTTGTTGGGAGCTTGATGCTTTTGCCGCTGGCTGAGTACTTGTCGCGGAACGCTCAACGGCCGCGGTCACGGCAGCAGACCTTCCCGAATCTGTGTCCCGTTTTAGCCGCTGCAACTCCGCGCGCATTTCGGACGCGTGCTGGTAGCGAAGGTCGCGGTCCTTTTCTAGCGCGCGAGCGATGATGTGCTCTAATTCGGCCGGGATTTCGCTGTTTAGTCGTACGGGTGCTGCGGCTGCTTTGTGCAGAATGGCGTCAAAAATCGCAGCTGAAGTATCGCCCTTGAAAGGCAGCGTGCCGGTGGCCATCTCATACAGCACCACGCCAAACGAAAAGAGGTCCGTCCGCGCATCCAACTCTTTGCCCAGCGCCTGCTCCGGCGACATGTAGGAAACCGTGCCTAACGCCGTGCCCGGGCTGGTCAACTGCTCGGAATCTACGCCCAGAGTGGCCATCGTCTCGCCTTTGCCACTCTCACCTCTAGTAGGCGAAACCTTGGCCAGCCCGAAGTCCAAAATTTTTGCGTGACCGCGCTTGGTAACGAAAATGTTCGCCGGTTTGATGTCGCGGTGGATGATGCCTTCGGTGTGCGCGGCGTCCAGCGCGTCAGCAACTTGGATCGAGATGTTCAGGAATCGGTCTAGTTCAATTGCTTGTCCGGCGATAATGTGCTTCAGCGTCGCCCCGTCCAAAAACTCCATGGCAATGAACGCTTGTCCGTCAGATTCTCCAATGTCGTGAATCGTGCAAATGTTCGGGTGATTGAGGGCCGAAGCCGCCTTGGCTTCACGCCGGAAGCGTTCCAGTCCTTGGTGATCGCGGGCGAGGTCATGCGGCAGGAATTTAAGCGCTACAAAGCGGTCCAGCCGCGTGTCTTGGGCCTTGTAAACCACACCCATGCCGCCGCCGCCCAATTTTTCGACCACGCGGTAGTGCGAAACGGTCTGCCCAACGAGTGACTGAGGGTCCGCCATTTCGAAGGCATCTTAGGGTGCGGTCATAACTAAGTCAATGAACCACGTTGTCCCCGGAATTCAAGATCTCACTACGAATCGGTGTATCGTTGAAGGAAGCACGCTGCCGGAAATCAGGCGTGGAAACCAGGTTATTCGAAACGCAGTGCTCGCATTGGATCTACCCTTGCTGCGCGACGGGCTGGCACAAAGTTGGCAAGCAAAGCCACGCCGGCGACGCCGGCGGCGACGCACACATAGATGACCGTATCGCGCGAGTGGACGCCGAATAGCAAGCTTTTCAGAAAGCTGTTTGCCACCAACGCGCTGGCCAAGCCAACAACGAGGCCGACAAAAACGAGAGCCATCCCACCGCGCAATACTTCCTTTAACACCTGCTCCGGCCGCGCTCCCAGAGCCATGCGAATTCCGATTTCTTGCGTACGTTGGCTGACGGCGTATGAAATAGTGCCGTAAACACCAGCCGCAGCGAGTAAGATCGCAACGATCGCGAATGTGCCAAATAGCCAGGAATAGGCCCGCCGCACCCACAATGACCGGTCTAGCAACTCGGTCATGGTCTGAATTGCATACATCGGGACTTCGGAATCCAGCTGACGGAGCACTTCTCGGGATGGACCCATGAGCGCTCCCGGATCGATGGAACTACGCAGGACGATGCTCATCTCCTGGAAAGCCCGCGCATCGTTCTTGCCGGAAATGAACACGGCTTTGGAGAAGGGGAGGAACACGCCGGGTTTCATCTCCTGATCGAGCCCGTAATGTTTCTCATCGCGCAGGAAGCCGATCACTTGAAACCAATCCTTGGCCCCCGGGTAGCGAATGCGCTTGCCAACCGGGCTTCCATCGCCCCAGAAATACTTCGCGAACGTCTCGTTCACCAGGACCACCACCGGAGAATTGGGCTGGCCATCTCTCGGTTCAAAAGTGCGGCCATCGAGCAACGTCATGCGCATTGCCTCGACATAGCCCGGGGTAGCAGCGACCCGCAAGACGACCGGATTGTCGTCTTGCGCTCTCAACCGTCCTCCCTCCGCCTCGAATTGACCGCCCCATTGCCCGCCAAACGGAGGCGAAGACGTGGCTCCGGCGAAGCTGACACCTGGCAGGCCGCGCAGCTGCTCGAGCAACTGGTCGTAAAAGGCAACCTTCTTTTCGGGCTTGTCGTACGTTGCGTCAGGGGCGCTTATGCGGAACGTAAGGACATTCTCGGGCCGGAATCCGGGATCCACCTGCAACACTTTGCGGAAGGACTGCACCAGCAGAACCGCGCCGATCGAAAGCACCAGCGCCAATCCGATTTCGCAAACCACGAATCCGCTGAGTGTGGCGCGCTGGCCTCGCGTCGCTGTCGCGCGCGCCACTCCGTTTTGCAACGGTCCACGGATATCGGCGCGCGAAGCCTGGAGCGCGGGAGCCAGCCCGAACAACAGCGCCGCCGCGCAACTGATCGCCACGCAAAACAAGACAAATCGTCCGTCCAGCGAGAAGCTGATCCACCCGGGCATCTGTTCGGGCATCAGCGAAACCATGCTGCGCATGCCTGCGGCGCCGAGCGACACCCCCACCGCGCTCCCAAGCGCAGCGAGCACGGCACCCTCAGTGAGCAATTGAGCGACGACCCGAGCGCGGGAAGCGCCTAGCGCGGACCGGATCGCCAATTCTCTCGACCGCGCCGAGCTCCGGACCAGCGTCAAAGCAGCGATGTTTACGCAAGCAATTAGCAGCACGAGTCCTACGGCGCCCAGCAGCGCCTGGCTCGCGGTTTTGAAGTCGCCGAGGTAGCGCTCGCGCAACGGCATAATCACCGGCGACGTGACCTCGTTCTCGCGATGCCCCTGTGAGATCATCGTCCTGTGCACTCTGAGCAAGTCCGCACGCGCTTGTTCCAGGGACACGCCGCTCTTCAGCCGCCCCACGCCGCTCAGGTAGTAGCCTGAAGGCACAGTCGGATCTGCCGCGAGTGGTATCCAGAATTCCACGCGGTCTGGAAAGACCGCCTCACGAGGGAGCACGCCAATGACTGTATAAGGTTCGTCATCCAGTTTCACGACGCGGCCCAGAACGTGCGAATCGCCGTGGAATTCCCGCCGCCACAGCCCATAATTGAGCATTACAACTTTCGCCCCGCCGGGACTGTCCTCTTGCGCGCTGAAATTGCGGCCAAGAAAGGGCTTCAGGCGAAGAACGTCAAGCATCTCGCGGCTAACCTGCGCGCCCGTCACCCTTTGGCTGATTTCACCATCCGAGAGGTTGAAGCTCGGACCGCGGAAAAACGCCATGCTGTCGAATGTGCCATTGCCCTTACTCCAAGCAAAAGAGTCGGTGGCCGAAACGCCCACGAACTTCAGGCTCCATTTCGGAGCCGTCTCGTCCAGATCGACGAGCCTGTCCGGTTCCGCGAACGGCAGCGGGCGCAGAAAAAG
>CAZGBQ010000134.1:0-10526 GCA_964524045.1 uncultured Acidobacteriaceae bacterium | reverse complement strand
CGCAGCATGCTGCGCCCCTACAAACCAACCAAAGAGAGCATGGGCTGAAAGCATGTGCCACCAAACCAATGCCGCCCCAAAGAGCTGCGCTACAAAAGCAAAACCACCGGTCTGAAGACCGGCCACTACAAAGCGTCATGCGGCGGCGCGGGCACGTGCCATCTTGCCCGCACGTCCCTTGGCGATGTAGCCGTTGGCTTCATACCAGCGCACGGCGCGCTCGAGCGCCGCGGCCACTGGGCCCGCCTTGAATCCCAATTCGCGCTGCGCGCGCGAGCAATCCACGAACATCATATGCCGCGCAATCTTCACGCCTTCCACGGGAATGCCTGGCTCGCGGCCAATGAGCCGCGAAAAAACCGTACTCGCATAGGCTACACCCAGTGCCAAGCCATGGGGAATTTTCAGCCGAACCGGGGGCAGCCCGGTGATGCTCGCAAGCGTATCGAGCATGGCTTTGAGCGTGAGATTCTCGCCGCCGAGGAGATAGCGCTCGCCCACTTTGCCTTTTTCCGCGGCGAGCAGGTGGCCGGCGGCGCATTCCTCGACTCCGACGAAATTCAGTCCGGTTTCGACATAGCCCGGCATTTTGCCGTTCAGGAAATCGAGAATGATCTTTCCCGTGGGCGTAGGCTTCCAGTCCCACGGACCGACGGGCGTCGTAGGCATAACCACGACGACGGGCAAGCCCTCCTTCGCGGCCTTGAGTGCCTCCCGCTCTGCCATCCACTTGGAACGCTTGTAATGGCCGACCATTTCTTCGAGCTTGGCATCGGTGAATTCATTGGTGTGCTGCGGGCGGTCGACGGCGATGGTGGCAACGGTGCTCGTGTAAATGAGCTTTTCGACGCCGGCGCGCTTGGCGACTTCGAGCAGGTTCTTGGTGCCACCCACGTTGGAATCGTAGATTTCCCGTTTGCGCCTGGCCCACAGTCGATAGTCTGCGGCGACATGAAAGACCCTTTGGACACCTTGCATGGCGCGCTCAAGCGAAGCGGGATCCCGCAGGTCGCCGGTGACGTATTCGAGCGAGAGATCGGCGATCGCGCGATTGGTGCTCGAAGGGCGCATCAGAACCCGGACCTCTTCACCGCGCGCGACGAGCTGTCGCGTGACGTGGCTGCCGAGAAAGCCAGCGGCCCCTGTAACCAGCGTGGTCATACAGCCTTCACGCTTTCCCCACATGCTTCTTCGTGCGGCTCTTGTGACTCTCGCGTTTCGGAATTGGTACGCGCTTCCCCGCTGCTTCCTTGCCACAGAAGCTCACGCTCAACCTGTTCAGAAAGCCAGCGCCACGTTGCGTTCGACAATAAGGCCCGCACTGTAAGAGCCCGATTTAATCCCTGCGCATCTGCGCACTCGGCTGTGATTAACCAGCCATCCACGCCCAATTCTTCCAGGAACATGCGGAGACCCTTCAACTGATCGAGATTCGTGTTCATGCCCACGAGCGAATGAACAGCAGTGAAGAAACCGGAAAGCCGCGCCGCGCGAAGCCCCTCCACGGCAAGGTCGAGTTCCGGTTTCCCGCTTGCGACCAAGCGGGCTACAAGAAAGACCTGCGGGGAAGGTTGCAATTCATGAATCCGGCGCCGCAACAAAGTTCCATTCGTCTCGAGAAATACATAGTGCCCGCTCCCGGCAAGTGCGCGAACAAAGTGGCCAATGCCAGGGTGAACCAGTGGCTCGCTTCCACCAATCCAGATCATTGGTGTTGCGCAATGGAGGATGCTTTGCATTTTCTGGTGCGAGACGGGGGCAGCAGAGCCCGGATGAAGGATTTCTGCGGCATCAATCCATCGGATCGCGGAAGGCGCTGCTGACCTGTTGAGGATTCGCGCGATTCTGGCTCTCGCTAATTTGCCTATGAGCCGCGCTGGTAAGCGCATCATGCTGCTAAATCCCGCTGCGTTGCCGGAACTCGCTGGGTTGGAACTTCAGCGCGGCGTATTCACCGATTTGGCGCGCCTGATTCGCGAAACGCGCGAGCGCGTAAACAGGAAACGAATTCCGGTACAGATGATATTTCAAATAAAAGACGCCGGGAAAGCCCGTGCCGGTGAATTCCGGCTCGCTCCATGAGCCGTCCGCCTGTTGCCGATGCACCAGGTAAGAGACGGCTTTTGTGACAGCAGAATCGTTCGTTCCAGTGCCTGCGAGCAGGCCGATCAGTCCCCAGGCCGTTTGCGAAGCTGTGCTCGGGCCTTGTCCCTTAGTGGAAGGCGCGTCATAGCTCATGAGCGATTCGCCAAAGCTGCCGTCGGCTTTTTGAACTGTGCGAAGCCACGTCACGGCACGTTGACAGTATTCGCTCGTAGAAAGCGAAACGGTTTCAAGAGCCCTAAGAACGCCGCCAGTTCCGTAGATGTAATTGACCCCCCAACGGCCGAACCACGATCCATCCTTGCACTGATCCTTTATCAAGAAGCTCACGGCGCGCTGCATGACAGGATGATCCGCGGGCCAGCCAAAACGGCCCAAACACTCTACAACGCGCGCCGTTACGTCGGCAGTCGAAGGATCGATCATCGCATTGTGATCGGCAAAGGGGATATTGCACAGGAACCGGCGATTGTTATCGCGGTCAAAGGCGCCCCAGCCGCCATCGCGATTCTGCATACTCACCAGCCATTGAACGCCGCGGCGAATGGCGCCTTCCATGCGCTTCGGATCAGGATAGGCCACCCGCTGGAGCGCCATCAGAACGAAGGCGGTGTCGTCAACGTCGGGATAGAAATCATTGCGGAATTCGAACGCCCATCCGCCCGGTTCAGCATCCTTGTTCTTGATTTGCCAGTCGCCCGGGCCGAGCACCTGCTTGGAAAGCATCCATTCCGCAGCTTTCACCAGCGCAGGGTGATCGGCGGGAAGGCCAGCTTCCTGGAGCGCCACCATCGCGATGCAGGTGTCCCATACCGGCGAAACGCACGGCTGCATGCGAATGGTGTCGCCTTCTTCAATCTCAAAGCGCGAGAATTCCTTGATTTCGCGCCACGTGAGCGGATCGTCCGGGCCGTGCCCAAGCGCCATCAAGGCAAAAATGGAATTCATCATCGCAGGGTAAATGGCCGCCAAGCCCTCGGTACGTTCAATGTGATCCAGCACCCAGGACTTTGCTTCGCGCAGCGCGCGCCGGCGGAACGGTTTCCAAGGCGATTTCTCGTAGAGTTTCAATCCGCGGTCTATAGCCAGGAAAAAGTTTTTCCAGGAGAGGAGTTGCGAACTCCAATCGAATGCCGCGGCCTTGTGATTTGGATCGTTGAAAAGTTCATCCACGCGAGCCCGCTCCGGCAAGCACCAGCCGGGCCGCAACGTGGACAAAATAGCCATGGGAATTACAATACCGCGCGTCCAGGAAGACATTTCGTAAATATTGAAAGGCAGCCACGTGGGGATGAGCATTAGCTCCGGAGGAATCGAGGGCACCAACTCCCAGCCGACGGCGCCTACCAGGGCCAGATAAAAACGGACGTAGGAATTGGAGTGTTCGAGGCCGCCGAGCCGATGGATCGTGTCGCGCGCTTGCACCAGATTTGGCGCATCGGGAGCATCGCCAGCCAGCTTTAACGCCAAGTACGCCTTACAGGTGGCGTTCAGTTCGGAGGGACCGCCAGGATAGATGCTCCAGCCGCCGTCAGGAAGCTGGCGCTGCCGCACATAATCCGCGAGCTTCTGGATGCGATTGGGGTCGGCCTTGCCAAGGACGTGCAGGTAATAGATGTAGTCGGATTCGAGAGTAGTGTCGGCTTCGAGTTCGCCCTGCCAGTAACCGGCCTCGGCTTGAAGGGAAAGAAGGTGATCCGCGCCACGCTCGATGGATTTTTCCAGCCGTTCGGCCCAATCCTGCTCTTGCCAGGAGACCGTTGCTGGAGCCGCGGGAAATTCTTCTCCTATGCGTGCAAATGAGGCCATGAATGCTCCCCCCAGAGCAAGCCCACAAACTGACGAGCCCGTTAGGCCAAGCCAACCACCTCGTCCCTTAGCTAACTAGCGTGATCCCTGTCACTTGCACCCAACACTGCATTCCGGGGACTTGAGTTCCAGTAACATCGGTACTTCTTAATTATCGCTGCCTCGGCGTTGAGGGTCAACCGCTAAGATGGCAGCGCGTAAATGCAGAGTTGTCAAATTACAACAGAGGCAGGCGCCTCGAGCATGCGATGAACGAGAACTTGCAAAGGCTCGGGAAGCGGCTCACCTTCTTTCTGGGAAACGGAGGGTTTCTCGCGGAGCAATCGTGACGGGAGCTTCGTCCAAGAAGGGGCCGTCGGCGCGAATGCGTCCGGGGAGCCGCGAACGACTAGGGCGTCGGCGCGATCTAAAACAGCGCGAGCGGAATCCTTAAAATCTTCCTTGGCCGGGTCAACGACGGCAAAATACAAGCTAGGCTTCAGAAACTGGAGCAAGGAATTGCTTTCCAGAACTACCGGAGGCAAAGCCCCGTAAGAGACAACTCTCGCTTGCTCCAGCGCGGCCCTCAGCAGCGGAAGGCCCTCCGCCAGGAAGCCTTGCTTGGTGCGTAACCAAAACGAACGGCGAGCGCCGGCGGCGAGAAAACGGGCGCTGTCGGTGCCGGTGTCCGAGTGCACTTCCCAATCGAGCGCACAAACGTGTTCGTTTGGCGCGCAATCGCAATCCTCGCCATTTTGCGCGCAGACGCCGTGACCGTATTGCGTGATTTTTCCTGCAATCCAGTTGGCATAAGGGAATGCGGCGATCACATCACACACGAGTTGCGTCTTGCCGATGCTGCGCGTGTGGCCGCCCACAATAATGACCCGCCAGCGCGAAACTACGTCTTTTCTATCTGCGGTCACGCTTGGCCTCAAGAGCTTTGATGCGCGCGGCGAGCTCCGGAAGCCTGGCATACCACGCGTACGCTTCCTTGAATTTCCCAATCTCCCGCGCCGGCGTCCCCCAGACGGTTTGCCCGCCGCGGATCGTTTTGCCCGTCGGGATTCCCGCCTGCGCGCCGGCGATGGCCTGGTCCTCAAGCTTGCAATGATCGGCGATTCCGACTTGCCCGCCGATAACCACGTGGCGACCGACGACACTGGAGCCGGATATCCCGGTTTGTGCAGCGATCACGGTGTGAGCGCCAATCTGCACATTGTGTCCTACATGCACCAGGTTATCTAGTTTTACTCCCTCGGCAATGCGCGTGTCGTGCAAGGAGCCGCGATCAATCGTCGTGTTTGCGCCGATCTCCACATCGTCGCTTATCTCCACAATTCCAGCCTGCGGAAACTTCCAATACTTCCCTTCCCCGAAGGTGTATCCGAAGCCGTCCGCGCCAATCACCGCGCCGGAGTGAATCTCCACGCGATGACCTATTCGAACGTGATGATACAAAGTGACGCGCGGATGAATACGGCAGTGATCGCCAATCCAGCACCCCGCGCCAATCACACTGTGCGCCCCGATCTGTGTTCCAGAACCGATGTGCGCGTCTTCGCCGATCACCGCGTATGGGCCAATGGCTGCTTCTTCTGCGATGCGCGCGAGAGGCGCAATGATCGCGGTCGGATGAATGGCGGAGGCCAGGGGAGCCCGGTCGAGTAGCAGTGCCGCGGCTCTCGCAAAAGCAAGTTTCGTGTGCGCGGCCCGCAGAACCGACTTTCCCGGCAATGCCATCCCTTCGCTCGCAATGACGCAGAGCGCGGCAGAAGCCGCGGCTCGCTCCACGTGCTTCGCCGACTCCACGTAAATCAAGTCGCGCGACGCGGCACGTTCCGGCGCAGCCACGCCGGTAATCTCGAGCATGCCGTCACCCTCGAGTCTTGCGCCAATCGCGTCGGCTATTTCTTCTGCGGTTCGTTTCATCTTCTGCCTCACGAAAAATCGTACACCGGTGGCTCGCCGTCTGGCCGCGTATTCCATCGGCGGTGGACCCAAACCCATTGGTCAGGATACTTTCGAATGATTGCCTCGAGGACCTTTGTAAACTTCTGCGTGTTTTCCAGAATGTCGCGATCCGGGTCGCCGGTTCGAACGAGCTCAACCGGAGGCTCGAAACGTAGTCTGTACTTACCCAATGGCTCGTCCCAGATGGCATAGCCGGGCACGACCGCACCGTCTGTGTGCAGCGCGAGGCGCGCGATTCCGGTAGTCGTGCTTGCGGCTTTTCCAAAGAAATCAACAAAAACGGCCTCTGAAGGCATGGTGTTCTGGTCCGCAAGTATGCCGATGGTGCCGGCGTCTTTTAAAACCTTCAGCGTGACGCGCGCCGAATCGTTCTTGAAGATGGGTTGATTCCCCGAAAGGCAGCGGTACGCATTCACCAGCGCATCGATCTTCGCATTCTCAATCGGACGCGCCATGTAGTGAAGCGGGAAGCCGTAGAGCGCATGAGCAAAAGAAGACAGTTCCCACGCGCCAATGTGCCCGGTCAGAAAGAGCACGCCCCTTCCGCGGCGCTGGCCTTCAAGAAAGTTTTCCAGGCCGTCCAGGACCACGACCTGATCAATGTTTTGCTTCGTGAGTTTTGGCAAGCGCGCGAATTCGGCCGCCATCCAGCCGAGATAGCGCAGCATTCTGCAAATAACCGCTTGGCGCTGCGCGTCGTTCCAGTCGGGAAAAGCGATGCGCAAGTTGGTGTCCGCAGTCTTTTGGAGTCTTGGCAAGAGGGAGTAAAGGAGTCTTACGACCCTGGCTGCGAGTGCGCGGCCCACTGATCGAGGCAGCAGGCAGAGCGCCTTGAGAATCAGCCACACCGCAGCGTACTCGAGCCACGTCTTCATCGCGCAACCAAATAGAACGGGGAAACCATTGCGCGACAGTATGCAAGAGGTGCGGCGGTGAAGAAAGAGTTTCGATGTTAGACTCATTTTTCTGTGACGGAACAAACCGCGCGCACATCCCGAGACGTACCCGCCTCCAGCAGAGCCGCGCTGATCGCGTGGGCGATACTTATCGTCTTCACAATTTACATCTGCTTTTTCAACCATCTTGGGGTGATTGGATTTGTAGGTCCCGACGAGCCGCGCTATGCCTGGATCGCGCGCGACATGATGGAGACCCACGACTGGATTACGCCGCGGCTCTACGGGAAGCCGTGGTTTGAAAAGCCGCCGCTTCTGTATTGGGGCGAGGGGCTGTGCTTCAAGTGGTTTGGCGTGAGCGAAGCCGCCGCGCGATTACCAAGCGCAATCTCCGCGCTGCTGGCAACTCTGGCGATGGCCTGGCTCGCTCTACGCCTTTATGGCGCGGAGACCGCGCGGTGGGTCCTGCTCCTGTTGCCGACAACCGTCGGCATGATCGGCTTTGCACACGCCGCTGCCACCGACATGCCCTTCAGCGGCATGCTCACTATCGCCATGGTTTGCGCTGCGGTAACCCTCGGTCTGACGCGCAGCGAGAACACGCCCATACTGCCTCGCACACCGTGGCTTGCTCTGATTCTGTTTGGACTGTTCCTGGGCCTGGCGGTTCTTGCCAAAGGCCCAGCCGCAATCATTCTCTGCGGTGGCGCAGTATTCTTCTGGGCGCTGTTCACCAAGCGCTGGCGCGACGCGCTACGTCTTCTTCACCCCGTAGCCATCGCATCTTTCTGCGCAACCGCGCTGCCCTGGTACATTGTTTGTGTACGCCGCAACCCGTACTTTTTCTACGTCTTTATCATCGAGCACAATTTCAAGCGCTATTTCACTCCCGAATTCCAGCACATCCGGCCGTTTTGGTTTTACCTGCCTGTAGCCCTCGTAGCTTTACTGCCCTGGACAGCGGTCGCTCTTTGGAGTGCGGCCTATGGAGTAGTACGTCTCTTGGGCACGCGGCGTGCGAAAGAATCCACCTTGCTCTTGGCCAGCTGGGCGGGATTTTGCATCATGTTTTTTTCTGCTTCGCAATCCAAACTTCCCGGATATATCCTTCCCGCGCTTCCAACCATGGGTTTATTGCTGGCCTATTGGCTCACGGCAATGGCAACAGTTCCCCGTAGGCTGTTGCGGGTGGCGTTATGGCTGTTTTCCTTCCTGTTGTTTCTCCCTCTCACCTTCGTTGGACTCCTGGCGCCGCACGTTTCACCCGGAAACGAAAGGCTTGTCACGGGTTTCTGCGTGGTCGTAGCCCTTATGGGAGCGGCAAACTTTCTTCTAGTCCTGTTCTGCAGCCCAACTCGTGAAAGGGGTCTTCTGCCTCTCCCGGCTGCAGCGTGTGTGTTGCCGATACTAGTGGCTGCGATGATGGTCTATTTCAAGGCACCGTCGTTCCTCAAGATTGATCCATCTGGGAAGACTCTCGCGAGAAAATTGCAATTGGAGAATATTCCAACCAACAAACTAGCTGTGGGCTGGATGAGCCGGGGCCAGCATTACAGCCTGAATTTCTACCTGCATGAGGAGATTAAAGACTGGAGTCCAGACAATTCGAAAAAGGAATATGTTCTGACAGATTTGCGCGGGTGTAAGAACCTGACTCCAGTTCCTTTTGCGTGCGAACCGGTGCCATTCGACGAACAAACAATGGGGATTTTTCTCTATCGCGTGGTTATGCCCGGCTCAGCGCAGGGACTTGGGGGCAGCGGGCGGCATTCGCAATAAGAAGAAAGACACGATGCGGTTTTCGTACTCGCGTTTTTCCTGGTCGGTCAAGCCCACAAAATTTCCGTGAGCGATAATGGCCTGTTCGCGCGGCTCGGCGGCCTTCAGAAACATATCGCGCGTGATGGCCCCCAACTCGGGATCATCCAGCGCCTGAATGAACAGCGTGGGCACACCATTGAGCGCTAGGAGCTTCTTCGAAAGCGGTGGATCTTCGCGGTGTGTCTTGTTCAAATAACCAAAGCTGTATTGCGCGGAACGAACCATGAAAGGAAATGTGGCTAGCCCGTTGCGTTCGACTCCGACTTTCACCATTTGTTCGGGCTGGTCATAAACGGAATCCAGCACCAGCGCGTGAATGCGCTTGTCATTTTCCGCCTCGCGCAACGCGGCATAGGCGCCCAGGTTATAGCCCCACAACCCGAATCGGCTGGGATCCAGATCGTTTCGAGCGGCCAAGACATCCACTGCCGCGCGTAATTCATCTGATTCGCGGTAGCCCAGTGTGGTAATCCCAGCGTTTGCCCCATGCGCCGCGAAATCGAACACGAACACATTGTACTGATGATCTTGCAGCGCCGTAACCAGCGTCAGCAATTCGCCACGGCTGGACTCGTATCCATGGCACAAAACCACAGTTGCTGCACCGCGCAGTCCAGGGAAAAACCAGCCTTCACGCCTTCCCAGCTCCGGTACCTGGAACTCCATGTTCTCCGGGCGGCCGGGGAAGCTGGCGAAGCTGATTTCCGTACTGGTGCGCTGCGGCTTAACGATGCGGTAGAGGAGGAATCCGGCAATCGCCGAGGTCGCCAGAACACCAAAAAATGCCAGCGCGAGAAAAAGCATAAGAAGCTTGGTGTACCACCGGCTTGGGTATCGCAGTTCGTAAAAGACTCGCATGCGTCGCTTATGCCGCTGGGTGCGCGGCGCCTCGCGTATTGAATTCGTCAACTAAATACAGCCAATAATCGCCAGCGTAGCATACCATCAGAAAGCATACTTTGGCAGCCGTGCCGCGCTGTGTCGAAGTTATATCACCCACAGGAACCTGTTTGGCCGTTGGCTGGCAATCATTCTGCACAGCCATGATTCAGCTATGATAGAAGCGCGCGAGAGACGCGCTGGCATTAGATGGATTCGCGCATCCATGAACATCGTTGACTTGCGGCAAGTTACCGTCCGTCAGATCGAGCCGCTTCTGGAGGAGGAAGCGCGGCACTGGCGCGACGAACTTCACTGGGATTACCGCGGCGCCTTGGAGCTGATCAAACGCTTCATGGAAGCACGCGCGCTTGCCGGGTGCGTGGCGTTCGAAAGCGGCGTCGCGGCTGGCTATTCGTTCTACGTGCTCGAGGAGCAAAAGGGCCTCATCGGCGGCCTCTACGTTTCCTGCAAGTTTGCCCAAGAAGCTCTTGGCCGACGTCTGTTGGAGGAAATGCTCTTCTCCATGCGCGCCATCCCGCACCTGATGCGAATTGAGGCGCAGCTCATGCCGTTCAGCGGTCCCGTGGACGCGCCCTTGCTCGACCAGGGTTTCCGGCTGTATACGCGGCAGTTCATGCTGCTCGATTTGCACAAAACCGCGGAAGCGAAGTCCGGCGCTTCGAGCGGAATGCGGCTGAGCAAGTGGAATGACCGCTACTTCGAGCCCTGCGCGAAGCTTATCTATCTAGCTTATGCCAATCACGTAGACGGCGAGATCAACGACCAGTACCGCAGCCGCTCCGGCGCGCTGAAATTCCTGAAGAACATCATTCTGTTGCCGGGATGCGGACAGTTCGTTCCCGCAGCGTCGTTCCTCTTGCATGAGCCGGGCAGCGATGAGCTGGTAGCAGCGGTGCTAACCAGCGAAGTTTCTTCGGGGGTCGGGCACACCACGCAGATTTGCGTTCTACCCGGCTTTCAGGGACACGGCATCGGCCGAATGCTTATGCAAACTTCGGCGGAAGCGTTGCGCGCAATGAAATTCCGGGAATTGACGCTGAC
>CAZGBQ010000133.1:7278-10588 GCA_964524045.1 uncultured Acidobacteriaceae bacterium | reverse complement strand
CGCGATCCAACTTACCGAGCTGCCCTTCGACTTCTCCCAAATCGAAATGCATTTCGGCCGAAGGTTTCAGCGCAATTCCACGATTGAGTTCGGTTTCCGCGGCCGTGAAATCTTTCTGCTCCGAGTAGACACGGGCGAGGAAGCGATGTGCGCCGGCATGAGTTGGGTCGAGTTCCACCGCTCTACGTAACTCCTGGAGGGCAGCGGCCTGCTCGTGGAGGTCGTACCGGGTTGCGCCCAGGCCATAGTGTGCTTCCGCCCAGTTTGGCTTAAGTCGCAGAGCGGACTCGAATTCTTCGGCAGCATGACGTGTATCGCCCTTGTATTTCAGCGCGAGCGCGAGATTGTAGTGCGTCAGGGAATCCTTGGGTTCTAGTTCCAAAGACTTCCTGTAAGCTGCGACGGCTCCGTCCCATGACTTGGCACGAGCAAGTTCGGTAGCTTGCTGCCGGTAACTCTGAGCCGTCTGCGCAAACAAAGGGCCCGAGTACCAGAGACTAAGAACGAAGACGAGTAGAGCTCGCAGCAACGTGCCCTTGTCAACTAGCGAATCCGTCCATCTGCAATTCATGGGAACGGCTTAAGTTAGCACAGCACAAAAGGTGAAGCGTAGATGGACCAGTTAGGTCGATTCGGTATTGGATCACCAGTAGAACTTGGCGCTGACCTGCCCAATACGGGGATCGCGCGCATTGCCGACAACTCCGAAACTCCCGGTGTCGTTGATGTTGCCTCCCGGGTTCGTGAACTGCGTGTGGTTGAAGATGTTGAAGAATTCGATGCGCAAATCAAACGCCAATTGCTCCTTAATGACGGTTCGCTTCAGGATGCCGAAGTCGGTGTTGTTGAATCCCGGGCCGTGGAAGAAGCGGCGGTTCGCGGTGCCAAACGAGCCTGGGGTGGTGTTAAGAGCAAAAGCATCGGGCAAGAAATAGCATCCCGTGCCCGAGCCTGGGATTGTCGGGTCGAACGTAGGACAAGCGGGATTCGCATTGCGCGGATTCACAATCCGGACCGGGCCGACGCGATCCGGCATATCTGTGCCTCCACTGCCATACAGCGAGGCATCGTCGTCGCCCTGGTTCAGCTGGATGGGAAAGCCCGTCGAGAACCGCGTGATCCCTTGCATTTGCCAGCCTTGCGTCAGGCGCTTGGGCGCTTTTTTGAAAGCGCGGTCGAACGGGATGGCCCAAACATAGCTGGCCACGAAGTTGTGTGCTACGTCGGTAGACGACAGCCCACGGCTCAACCTGGGATTCGCGAAGTTCGTAAGGTCGCCGAACCCTGACGAATCGTCAATGGCTTTCGAGAAAGTGTAGGCAGCCAAGAACGTTACGTCGCTGGCCTTGCGCTCCAAGGTGATTTGCCCCGCATGATAGATCGAATTTGAGGTCATCAGTGTATTGGTATTCCCAGAACCAAAGCACACCTGCACCCCGCCGGGGCAGAAATTTGGATCTAAGATTTGATGCCTGGTGCTGTAAACGCACCCAGCGAGAGGTGTCAAAGTGGGCGTGTCACAGGGGACGGGAGCCGACGGAAGCTGGAAAACGTCGTTCTCATTACCGGGTCCACAACCCGCAATACCTCCATTCGTTACATCGATAGCCCCTTGCGCGGTGAGTTGCTGACACAAAACCGGGTCGCCAGGGTTGGCTTCGTTCTCCGTGATCAGGTGACGCCCGGCGGTCCCGACGTAAGCCAGGGTTAGTACCGTTGATTTGGATAGCTCGCGCTGAATTGAAAGATTAAAGTGCTGCGCGTAAGCCAGCTTGTTGTGAATATTAAAGCCCGGAAAAAAGTTGATCGGCTCGTAAATCGAAAAGTCCAGGGTTTTGTTCGATGGGTCGCCTGGAATCGGCGCAGTAAACGGGAAACGCTGTCCTAGCGACTGCCCACTGGCTCGAATCCGAAACGGTTCGTCAAATAGGACCGATACCGGCGAGGTCCAGTACAACCCGAACGGCGCATCCGCCACTTCGAAGAACAGGTCCAGGTCCTCGATGGAGGTGTAGTAGATGCCGTAAGCCGCCCGAATGCTGCTCTTTCCCGGTCCGCCAAAGACTTTGCCCAATAGCCCGTCGCTAAACCCGGGTGAATATGCTATCCCCACACGTGGAGCGAAATTGTTGTATCTCGTGGGCGCGAGTGTCTTTGGGACGCCCGCGTCGCCCGGGAATACCAGGCCTTTCGGAGACAACGGAAAAATAACGGACTGCTCTCCTGGAACCCACGCCTGAATCTTTCCCTGTGTGTCGTACCAGGGCATGCTCATTTCCCAGCGCAACCCCAGATTGAGCGTGAGATTGGGTTTCACCTTCCAGGTGTCTTGGGCAAAGGCGCCGCCATAGCGCGAACGCGAATCAAGGAGCTGTAAGGGAGCCTGAGTGTAAGAACCACTGCCACCAATAGTTGAGGTCGCGCCGAGGAGGAAGTCCGCGACGTCGTTGCCACTGACGGTACCATCAAATATGAAGCCCCCATTAGGGTTGGCGAAGTTCCGTTCGTTCACGATCAAGTAGCGGAATTCCCCACCAAACTTCCACGTATGTTTGCCCTTGGTCTTCGAGAATACGTCACTACCCGTGTAGGTGGTGTTGGGTTGGAAGGTATTAAGTGTGGGTACGCCAATGTTCAAGCCAATGTTATTAAAGCTGGTTTGAGGCACGTACTCCTTATATCCGGCAAGCGGAACAATGCCGAGTCCGTTGCTATTATTGAAACCTAGGGAGGATAGCGACGCGAAGCTGCCAGCAGGGTTGTCCGTGTTCGTTACGTTCCGGAAAATAGTGATCCGAGCTTCGTTCACGGCCGTCGCGCCCAAAGTCTTGGCATTGCTCATCACGAACTGTTGCGCCCGGGAAGGCGTGGTTGTGGGAAAACCCGGCACACTGGCGAAGCCGGCCAGCGCACTTTGAACGTGCGAATTATCCAAATGGTAATACCAGGACCAGTTCCCCGTTTTCTGATTGTTGAAATCCACGCGCTCCCCATATTTATTGTCGTTCGCAATACTTCTCTGACTGTTATCCGAATAGTTTTGCGTATCTCCAGGGAGCGTCGGAGCAGGAATGAAGGGCAGGATGTTGACCGCCGGTGCTGACCATGCCTGCGTTGGAATATTTGCTAGGCCGGTCACCGGGTCCACGGGGAAAACGCAGCTCGTGGGGGAGGATGGATAATTCGTGTTGTCGCAACCGGGAAAGCTGTACGGCTCGCCGCTCGCGACCGTCTGGCCAGTCACCGAAGCTAGGCGCGCCGTTAGCAACTGGGCCCAGCCGCAGTCGGGACAAGTTCCAGGACGACTGCC
>CAZGBQ010000133.1:0-7178 GCA_964524045.1 uncultured Acidobacteriaceae bacterium | reverse complement strand
GCGCCGTTAGCAACTGGGCCCAGCCGCAGTCGGGACAAGTTCCAGGACGACTGCCATCAATCGTATTTGGCGTAAAATTTGCCGCCGTACAAGGGAGATTAGGGTCTATCAACGTGCCGAAGACGCAAGGATCAAAGTTGCCCTGACGCTGATCGGCCGTTGGTACCGTAACAAGCCCGGTTTCCGCGCCTCGCACCTGGCGCGTCCCTTGATAATCCGAAAAAAAGAAGAGATGGTCCTTCCATATCGGCCCACCCGCCGTGTAACCGAACTGATTGCGACGCAATTCGGACTTGCCGGACGTGAAGTAGTTCTTAGCATCCAGCTTATCGTTGCGGAGAAACTCGAACACGTCGCCGTGAATGCTGTTGGTGCCCGATTTGGTAATCGCGTTAACGACGGCGCCGCTGAATTTCCCGTACTCGGCATCAAAGCTGTTAGTGATTAGCCGGAATTCTTCGATGGAATCCAGATTAGGAACCAAACCTGCCCCGAGGTTACGGCCTTCGCTGACGTCCCCGCCGTTCACCAAATAGGCGTTCGCGGTTTCGCGCTGGCCATTGACCGAGATGTTGCCGGCGTTCAATATGCCGGACACTGGCCGGTCGCCGCCGATCGTTCCTGCGGTGCCGGGGGCCACACCCGCCTGGAGGCCCAGAAGATCGATAAAGCTGCGGCCATTGAGCGGTAGAGCAAGCATCTTCTTCGACTCGATCACGTCGCCCAACTGGGTATTCTCCGTTTGCACTTGGACGGCGTTGGCCGTAATTTCCACCTTTTCGGTGATGTTGCCGACGTCCAGCGTAACGTCGAAACGCAACTCGTCGTTCACTTTCACGACGATCTCTGTTTCCGTGAACTCGCGGAATCCTTTGGCAGTGACAATGAGCTTGTAATTGCCGGCTGGCAGAGCCAAGATGCGATAGGAGCCGTCAGGACCTGAAGTGGTCTCCTGAGTCAAATTCGTCTGCACGTTTGTGACTACAACGTGCGCTCCAGCGACCACTCCTTGCGAACGGTCGCGGACCGTGCCCAGAATCGATCCGGTCACGTCAGCGCGCAGCGCGCTAGCGCTAGCAAGTACTATTAAAACGTTTAAAATCGATAAAAATAGACGATGCGGGCGCTTCTCCATAGGACACCCCCCACTTGCGCGGAGCTTAAAACGAAGTCTGGTGGAAGTCAAGGGGACTCAGTAAGCGGCTTTCTTTTCACACTATGGATACTTACTGAGACAGTGAATCAGCCTCCACCAGATTGTTCTTGCGGTCTTCCGCGAAGCGCGGTGGCGCCAACCCTTCACGCGGGATGGGATTTGAAGAGCTGGACGAGTTGCGCCGTGATGATTTTCTCTTCCCCGGGCTTTAGCATAAACGAGTTCATGCCCAGGCCGCTTTCGGATGAACCGAGCACAATGGATGGCTTCCCTTTTTTCAGCGTAGCGGCGGCATCGCGAGGCGATAGAGAGATTTTTCGCGGATCCCAAGAAATATGCATGTGAGGGACGTGGTTAGCGACGTCGGGAACGTTAAAAGAGGTTGCGACCCCCGGAATACGAGTGATTTCTGCGGAAACGGAATCCAGGCGGCGCCACCATTCCTTGTCCAGCGCGGCGTGGTCGTCGTTCAGGTAGCATTCCAATGCTTTGACCATTCCCACGATTTCTTCCTTGCCGACCTTCGCCAGGCGGCCAAGCGTGTCCTCGTGGGGACTGTTGTTGAGCAACGCGTTAGCGATGAATTCCTTCTTGCCGATCAGCAGGCCTGCGCATTGCGGTCCGCGGATGGCCTTGCCGCCGCTGAAAGCGATCAAGTCGTAGCCCATGTTGGCATAGTCCCATAAATGGGAAACGGGCGGTGTGTCCGCAGCGGCGTCGTTGAAGGCAGGAATCTGATTTTCATGAGCGATCTTCACCCACTCGTCGACTTTGATCTGACCGGCGGCGTTGGCAAAATTCGAAAAGTGCATCATGGCTGTTTTGGCATTGATGGCCCGCTTCACGTCCTCGCGCGACTCCACTTCGATCAGTTTTACGCCTGTAGCGCGAAGTTGATGATCGAACCCGGTTCGATGCGACCTTTGGATGATAACTTCGGATTTCATCCCGGTGAGATCGGGAAGCTGCTCGATGAATTTGGGATTGTTGCCGGTTAGGATTCCGGCCAGGCCGGACTGCATACCTGCGGCCGCACCGCAAGTGACAATTGCGTCGTAGTCTGCGGGGAGCTTCAGCAGTTCCACGATGCGCTTTCCGGCAGCCTGTTCCAATTCCACGATGGGAACGAAATGTTGCGCTCCTAGAGCCATAACGGCTTCGACCTCTGGACGTGGAAGCGAACCGCCGAGGTAGGTCATGGTTCCCTGTCCGTTGATCACCGTGGTGACACCCAACTCTTCATAGACGTTTCCCGTAGAGCCAAAGCCTGTGAGTTTTTCCGTCAGCCCCGCTTCGCCTGCGCTGCTCGAAAAGCCAAAGGCCTTGCGCACATTCAACAACATGCCGGCAAAGACGCCAGCACTGCCGAGGAAGGTTCTCCGGTTCCAGAGATTTCTGATGGTCATGGGAGCGCCTCTCATGCTTTCCGCGTGACAGCGGCAATGCAATTGATTTCAACCAAGGAATTGCCGGGAAGCGCAGCAACGGCGACGGTGGTCCGAGCGGGGCCGCCATTTGGGAAATAAGTTTTGAACACTTTGTTCATGCCGTCGTAGTCGTCGATCTTGGTCAGGTAGACGGTTAACTGGAGAATGCTGTCCATTGCCCCGCCTCCTGTTTCCACCAACGTCTTGACGTTGTCCATCACCTTTTTGGTGTGAGTCTCGATGTCCATGGGAAACTTTCCCTCAGGATCATGCGAGTGAGCGCCCTGGCCTGCGATATAAATCACGCCGTTGTGGATGATGAGCGGCGTGATAAAGCCAGTTCCCGCAGGTTTCCCTTCATAGTTGAGTTTCTGAACACCTGAATTTGCTTGCGGATATGGAGATTCGGTCTTCAAGGCGGTTCCTGAAGCCGCAATTCCTGGAATCAGAGCCGCCAAGCGCGCTGCGAAGCCGCGCCGCGAAGTGAGAGATGAAAACATTATTTCCTCCTTTTCAGTTGGTTCTTCGTATTACCCTTGCCAATTACTGTGAGCCCCCTTCGCGCAGACATGATTGCTCGCGCTATGGCAAGGCAAAACTAAAAACGTCGCTCCCCGCGGCGATGGCAACGTATTGTTTCGAATTGACTGCGTAACTCATCGGGGATGCCGCGATGTTCTGGCCCGTATTGAAGTGCCAAAGCGGTTTGCCGGTCTGCGCGTCAACAGCTTCTAACGATTGCGCGTCGTCACCAAAAAAGACAAGTCCACCTGCGGTGGTCATGGTGCCTCCGGCAGAATGGCCCATGCCTGCCTGAACGTAACGCCAAGCGGGCTTGTCCCCTTCGAGACTGTAGGCCAGTAGAATTTTCTGGTTGTAGTCCCCGGGGCTATGACGCGAACCGGTGGAATAGTACGTCTGTCCGGGCTTGAATTTCTGGGGTTTCAAGGCCAAGACATCGCAAGATTCGAGGGCGATGAAATAGAACAGAGAGGTTTCCAGACTGTAGGATGGTGCGTGCCAATTGGTTGCGCCTACCATACCAGGGCAAACGCGGGTCCCTTCCGCGCTGGGCTTGACTCCCGTGCGGACAGGCCGGCCCTTTTCGTCAATTCCGCTGGCCCAATTCAGCTTTTCAGCGAAACGCGTGGCGGAGAGAAACGCGCCGTTGGCGCGATCGAGCACGTAGAGAAAACCGTTTCGGTTTGCTTGGACCACCAGTTTCCGCGGCTGGCCGCGGAACGTTGCATCGACCAGGACCGGGGTTTCGGTCGCGTCGTAGTCATAGAGATCGTGTGGCGTGAACTGGAAATACCATTTGAGTTTGCCGGTGTCGGGATCAAGAGCTAGCAGGCAATCGGTGTATAGGTCGTCGCCAGGGCGTGGTTCACCATCAAAATCAGGTGCAGGATTGCTAGTGCCCCAGAAAATGGTATTGAGTTCGGGATCAAAGGTACCCGGCATCCAAGTGGTCCCACCGCCGAGTTTGTAGCTTTCGCCGGGCCAACTGGAAGAGCCAAATTCGCCCGGAGCCGGAATGGTCCAAAAACGCCACACCTCCTTGCCGGTCTCGGTGTCGTAAGCCGCGACAAAACCGCGCACGCCATCGTCACCCCCGGAAGTTCCAACGATGACTTTGTTCTGGACCACTAGAGGCGCGCTCGTTGCTCCGTAGTTTCTGTTGCCGTCGGTGTAGGCCACATCCCAGAGGAGATATCCGGAACGCGCGTCCAAACAGAGCAGATGTGCGTTATCCGTTTCCATGTAAATGCGCGAGCGCCATATGCCGACGCCGCGATTGTGATGCTGCGAGGCGTCGTCGATAAGGCCTTCGGTGATGGGACGCGAGTAGTGCCAGAGCGTTCGGCCGGTCTGCGCGTCGAGGGCGAATGCGTCGTTCGCGGCAGTGACCAGCATAATTCCGTCAACGACCACCGGAGTGACCTCAAGGCTGCTGGAGCTCTGGGCGTGAAAGACCCAGTGAGCGCGAAGCTGCGAAACGTTACTGGCATTGATTTCTCGAAGTGCGCTATAGCGGCGTCCCGTGTAGTCGCCGTTGTAGGAGAGCCAGTTGGCCGCGACCGGCTTCGAGAGCAACTGAGCCGGGGTCACTTCAATGCTGGTAGAAAGGGAAGTCGTCCTGGCTCCCTGAGCCCACAGTGCGACGCTGCGCAATACAAGGAGGGCAAAGCAAAAGGACAATGGTTGCCATCGAGACATCGCGAGAGTCTTGTTCCCCAAAGCCGACCCACACTTCACCGATGGTGCCGAACGCTGTGCCGATCGAGACAAAACCAAAGCAGCTCCGCAGAATGAATCCCATATACTACAAGTGGTCAACGGGAAGCCAGAATTTTCACGGACCGTTGAATTTGGCAACCGCTTTCTTCAACTGACTTTAAGCTTCCCGACGAAGGCATGGCCGCGATAAAGTGCTTTGGCCATGCACAAGTACGGAAAGACAGGTTTTCTCATTTCCTGGAAAGCCTTCCCGATAGTATTTTGGCTTCTTCCCACTGCTGCGATTGTGGTCAGTGCGCAAGACAAGCCAGCTGCAAACTCGTCCGAAACAAACGCAGCGCGTCGCACGGCGGCCAAGACCACGTTTGAAAGCGTATGTGCATCCTGCCATGGACTTGATGCGCGGGGTGGCGAGCGCGGGCCGGACCTAGCGTCGCGCCCCGATGTCGTGCGCAAGACGGACGCGGAACTCGTTAAAATTCTAGCTGATGGAAAACCGACGGAGGGCATGCCATCGTTTGCGTCCTATGGTCCCGCCAGGCTGTCGGCGCTGGTCGCATTTTTGCGGACGCTACAAGGCCACCGCAAAGAGACTCCCCTGCCGGGTGATCCCGCGCGCGGGAAAGACCTGTTTTTTGGCAAGGCCAAATGCGCGGAGTGTCATATGGTCAGCGGCCAGGGCGGATTTTATGCTCAGGATCTTACTGCCTATGCCGCAAGAATCGGCGCCGAAGCGGTGCGTGCCGCAATCGTCAACCCTGACAAGAATCTCGATCCGCGGCGTGGGATGGTCACCGTCACTCTTGCGGACTCCACCACCCTTTCCGGTATGGCGCGGAATGAAGACAACTTTTCGGTCCAACTGCAGACTCCGGATGGCGTCTTCCACCTCCTAAACAAGGCGGAAATTCGAGGTCTGACCTATGCCGGGCGGTCCTCGATGCCTCCCGACTACGGTGCCACGCTCTCATCCGTGGAACTCAACGACTTGGTGAGTTATTTGCTCCACGTATCCCGGTCAGAAAAAATGGCAAAGCTGGGGAGCAGTCCTGAAGAAAGGGACGAGGAATAGAGAATCGAAGGATCAAACGATAATGGGAGACAAGTTTTCAGTTGCCGTGCTGCTTGGCCTCTTATTTTTCGCGACGCTCTGGGCCTGGCCACAGGAACCCAGGCGCGAGTACCAGCTGCAACCCAATTCCACGGACTTCTGGAAGCTCTTTGACCGAGACGCAAAGCTTTCCACAGTCGCTTCGGGCTTTGGTTTCACAGAAGGCCCGGTATGGGATCCCAAGGGCTTCGTTATCATCAGCGACGAAGTCACGAACAAGATTTTTCGTCTGTACGCGGATGGGAGAAAAGAGGAACTGATTTCGCTCGGCGATCCCGACGGGAACACCTATGATCGTCAACAACGCCTCATCGATTGCGCCAGCGTTCTGCGCGCCATCATTCGAATAGATCTCAAAGGGAAATATGAGGTTCTCGCCGATCGCTTTGAAGCCAAGAGGTTTAACAGCCCCAATGACGTAGTAATCGGCCCGGACGGTGCGATCTATTTCACGGATCCGACACTGGACCTTCCCGAGGGACAGAAGCAGGAGCTGCCGTTTCAGGGTGTCTATCGCCTTGATTCTTCGGGAAAAGTGACGCTGCTGACGAAGGAGTTGTCGCAACCCAATGGCTTGGCCTTTTCTCCGGATGGCAAGCGTTTCTACGTGGACGACAGCGAGTATCGGAATATCCGCGTGTTTGATTTCACTTCCGAGCACACGTTGACAAGCGGACGGATTTTTGGAGAAGAACCGGGCGGAAAGGGCGATGGCGTGCCGGATGGAATGAAGCTTGATCAGGCGGGGAATGTCTATGTAACTGGGCCGAAGGGAATCTGGGTTTGGAGCCCTGAAGGACGTCACCTGGGCACAATCGTTTTGCCGGAACAAGCTGCAAACTTGGCGTGGGGAGATCCAGACTACCGCACGCTTTACATTACTGCGACCACCTCCGTTTACAGCTTGCGAACGAAAGCGCGCGGCTTCGTGCCGTATTCATTCAAATAGTTCAATCCACTCCCCGAGGTCAGTTCCTTACCAGATCAGAGCTACCTCCGAATCGAAAGGATATGACACAACCGCCCTGCATGCCGGCAATACAAGGAGCGACAGCGCAGCCAGAACGAATGCGAGCCGCGGCACCTGACGAATAGAGTCCATACACGCTTCTAAAATCAAATGCTTGCTGGGCACTACCCGCCGTCAATAATCAGTGAGCTATGCCGCGGAACGCAATCCCCGCCGCACCCGCGCCGCTTGCCGAATCGCTGTTCGCGCTGTCCCACGCTTTTCGCGTCAATG
>CAZGBQ010000132.1:1603-10836 GCA_964524045.1 uncultured Acidobacteriaceae bacterium | reverse complement strand
CCTACGCCTAGATAAGACGGCTCTACGAGAACAAAGGTTACGAGCACGGTACGGGGCAGGTCAGACGAAACTTAGTTACGCGACTCTTTCAATTTGCAGCGTGCAGATTCTTAGCGAAACTCGTAGACTAGCGCCGGACGCGGATCACCTCGGAACGCAAACGAATTCCGGAGGCCTTGGTTTCAGGAGTACAGGCACATGGTTAAAGGGCTCATTCTGGGTATCGTGCTCACTGTCATTTTGCTCGCAGGCGGCGTGTACTTTTACTTCTCTTCGGGGCGCGCGCCCGTCGCAACCTCAGCGCCGCCTTTTCCGCTTGAGAGAAGAATGGCGGCACTGCAACTTCATTCCTATTTGCAGAACTTGCCCCATCCTCAGCCACAGGTCCCAGCGGACGAAACAAATTTGATTGCTGGTGCCAAAGTTTACAAGGAACAATGCGCGACGTGTCATGGCCTCCCCGGCGAGCCCAAGTCGGCCGTATCGCGGGGAATGTTTCCCGCACCGCCGCAGTTGTTCCAGGGGGTGGGCGTCACGGACGATGAGCCCTGGGAGTCTTACTGGAAGGTTGAAAACGGCATTCGCATGACCGGAATGCCCGGATTCAAGGGCCAGCTCACGGAAACACAAATCTGGCAGGTGGCTATGCTGGTCAAGACGGCGGACAAAATCACGGAACCTGTGAAGAAAGAACTTCTAGAGGGCAATTCAACGCCCATGTCCATGGCCATGGACGACATGAACGCGACGCCGAAGAATACTGCTCCCAAAAACCCGAAGAAAAAGTAGGGCTGTGGACCTGATCCCATTCAGTGACTTTAGGCTTGCTGCTTCGGCCGCATATAGAAATGAATGGCGGGGGTGAAGATCAGCGAGAGCACCATGGAGCTGAGCAGCCCGCCAATCACTGTGATTGCCAGAGGCTTCAACATTTCCGAACCCGAGCCGATCCCAAAAGCAAGCGGCGCCATGCCCGCGATCGTGGCCATCGCCGTCATGGCGATGGGACGCAAACGGCGGCGGCCTGCTTGAATCATGGAGTCTTCCGCGCCCAGACCGAGAGCGCGGAAGCCGTGCTCCGCGTCGAGCAGGAGGATTCCGTTCTTCGCCACGATACCAATCACCATAATCATGCCCATGAAGGAAGCGACATTGAAGGTTGTGCGAGTGATGAGTAGGCCGAGAAAACCTCCAAACGTCGAAAGCAGCGCCGAGGCAAGAATCGCAGTCGGTGCGGAAAACGTTCGAAATTCAAATAGCAAAACGGCGAATAGCAGCACGAGCGCGAGCAGCAAGACTTTCACGAGATCACGGAAGGATCTTTGCTGCTCTTGATACTGGCCACCGTAATCCACGCGGATCGAGGAAGGCAGACGCAGATCGTTTACCGCTTTCTGCACGGCAGCCATTCCAGATCCAAGGCCAACGCCTTCGAAGCGCCCCTTGACCTCCACGAGTCGCTGAAGGTTTTCGCGGCGGATTTCTGTCTGACCGGAATCCATGCTTACGTTTGCCAGGCTGCCAAGCGTCGCCGTGCGGCCGCTCGAACTGGTCAGCAGTGTATTGCTCATGCGTTCCAGCGTCGCGCGGTTCTGTTCTGGCAGCCGCACGCGAATGGTGTAAGCGCGATCGTTGATAACCACGGGCGTAGCCGCAGGCTCACCTTCCAAAACAGCGGACGCATCGGTAGCAACTTCTTCCGGCGTGAATCCTGCCCGAGCAGCCACGGCAGGATTCACCTGAAAAGTAACCGCCGGCCCGCTAATGGTGTTTTCGATGCCGTCAAGAACATCCACAACGGGATGGCTTGAGCCCATCTGTATTTTTTGGATAGCCTCGGCCACGCGCGGTGAAGTATTCGCGAGCAGTTTCGGATCCGGGGAAAACAGTTTAATCACGATGGGTTGTGGCTCGCTGGTCAAGTCGCCAATCATGTCCTGCAAGACCTGCACAAACTCTACTTTCGTTGCCGGTTCGGTGTGCTCGATCTCCGCACGGATGTCATTCATGATCTCTTCAATGCCGCGCTTACGGTCGCGCTTGAGTTTGACAGTGAAGTCGCCACGGTTCGCTTCTGTAACGGCAGCCAGGCCAAGTTCCAGGCCCGTACGCCGTGACGTATTTTCGACCTCGGGCTGTGCCTTTACGATCTCTTCAATATGCAGCAGGATGCGGTTGGATTCCGCGAGCGAGCTGCCCGAGGGAGTCCAGTAATCAAGGATAAATCCCCCCTCGTCCATCTCCGGGAGCAATCCGGTCTCTAGCGCGAAGAAACACGCAACGGAGAGCGCAACAATCACGGCGGAACTAACTCCAAGCGCCCACGCCCGCTTCAAAATCGCCTGCATCGATCGCCCGTAGAACTCGATGATACGGCCAAAGAAGCCCCTGGAGAGATGCGCTTCCTCAACCGCCAGCAACTTCGATGCATCCGGCGGTCCGCCATCGGAAGGAGGCGGCTGCCCGCCGGTATCGCGACGGCGCACAAGGAATTGGCTAAGAGTAGGCGTCCAGGTAAGCGCTAGCAGAAGCGAGGTAAGCAAGGACACAGTCATGGTCACCGCAAGTGCGCGAAAAAAACTGCCGATCACACCGGAGATCGTCACCAGTGGAAGAAAAACCACGATGGGTGTGACCGTTGATCCGATGAGCGGCACGGTCAATTCTTGCAAGGCGCTTTGGATGGCCTGAAATCGCGATTGTCCTGCGTCTCTGTGCAAGACAATGTTTTCAAGGACCACGATGGCGTCGTCGATAACCAGACCGACAGCCGCCGCCAGCCCGCCCAGCGTCATCAGATTGAAACTCTGATTGGTAAGCCTCAAAACAATGAAGGTGATGAGCAGGGTTACGGGAATCACCAGTCCAGCAACCAGCGAAGTCCCCCAATCGCGCAAGAAAAGCACCAAGATTGCGGAAGAAAACAGAATGCCGATCAGCACGGCGTCTCGTACGCTGGCGATGGATTCACGCACAATGGTGGACTGATCGTAAAACGGCTCGATGTGCACGCCGGGAGGCAGCGTGGGACGAATTTCTTCGATTTTCGAGTGCACTTCGTTGGCCACGTCCAATGTATTTCCGTCCGGCTGGCGATTCACGTTGAGTAGCACGGCCGGCTTCCCGTTTGCCGTAACAATGGTGTAAACCGGCGCAACCGAGGGCGTAATCTTTGCAATGTCACCCAGCCGGATGGGGACTTGCGACGGCGAAGTCTTTACCACGACTTGCCCTAGCTGTTCGGGCGTGCGCACCTGTCCGCTCACCAGGCCGAGCACCAGTCTGTGCTGGTCTTCGATCAGCCCGGGCGAATCAATCAGATTCGTCCGACGAATGGCTTCCAAAACGTCTGTGACCGTGATTCCGGAGGCAAGCAACCTGGCCGGATCGGGAGTCACGTGAAATTCCGGAACACGGCCGCCTTGTATGATTACGGAGGCCACGCCGTCCAAGCGATTCACCCGTGGTTTGATGTCGTACGTCGCGATTTCCCAAAGCTTGTCCGGCGGTACGATGTCCGAAGTCAGGCTATAGCCGAGGATTGGAAACACGGCAAACGTCAGACGGTGCGTTTGCACTTTCGCCGTGGGCGGCAGTTCCGACTGCATCCGGGCGACTACGGCGTCCACGCGCTGGAGCGTCAGAATCATGTCGCTGCTCCAGTCGAAGAAAAGATCAATTTCCGCCGATCCGCGGCTGGTGATCGACTGAACTTTTTGCAAGCCGGGAACGCTGTTTACGGCTTCTTCGAGGGGCCGCGTGATGGTCACCAGCATTTGGTCAATCGGCA
Source organism: uncultured Acidobacteriaceae bacterium (assembly GCA_964524045.1). Classification (GTDB taxonomy): domain Bacteria; phylum Acidobacteriota; class Terriglobia; order Acidiferrales; family UBA7541; genus Acidiferrum. Next base: position 7,046 of record CAZGBQ010000132.1, on the reverse strand, counting down.
TTACGCCGTTGTCCACACCAATTACGATTCGCGGAAAATCCGTGTTGGGGAAAACGGCAACGGGAATGCTGAACGCCAGATATCCGCCCACAATGGTGAGCGTTATGATCAAAAACAAGATCGGCTGTGACATGCGCTGGAACCACGGCGCATCCGGCTTCCGCACAGCGGTCTCAGGCGGCGCATCAGGCCGTTGCTCCACGCGAGGCTACTCCTTGCCCTTCTTTTCCATTTTCGTGTCGCCGGCCTGGCCCTTTTTATCTTCTGTTCTGACTTTGTCCCCGGTTTCCTTTTCTTCGGCGGCAGGAGCTTCGATCTTGATTTGCGTGTTGTCCGGCAAAGCGTAGCCTCCCGAGCTGATCACCGCGTCGCCTGCGCTCACGCCGCTCAACACCTGGGAGAATTCCGCGTTGCGCACTCCCAGCTGAATTGTTTTTTGATGCGCGTGCCCATCCGAACCCGCCACCATGACGTAATCTCCCCCCTCGTTGCTTTTGAAGATCGCCGGAGTCGGCACGACCAGCCCGTCTTTGACCGTCTTTGCGGTCATCGCCACGACCACGTTCATCCCCGGTTTCAGCGAGGAATCGGGTTTACTCGCCTCCACCCAGACTTCAATCGTGGTGCTGCCGGTGTCCGGCGCCGGGCTCACCAGGCTCACCCGCGCTCTGATAGGTTCATCGACGCCAGGGATTTTCAGCTCCGCGGGATTCCCGGCTTTCAATAGCGAAGCCTCGCTCTGCGGGACGTGGGACTTCGCGATCAGCCGCGACGTATCCATCACCGTAAGAATCGGCTGATTTGCAGTGGCAAGATCGCCGACGTAAAGAGGCCGCTCCGTCACATAGCCATCAATCGGACTACGAATCTCGGAATAGCTGAGCTGCGCCTCGGCGCTGTGATACTTCCCCTGTGCCGACAAGCGCGAACCTTGAGCGGCTTTAAGGGCCTGCTCTTTGCCGAGCCGCTGCAAATCAGAAAGTTGCCGCTGCGCCTGTTCATTCAAGCTGCGCGCCTGCGCCAGCGAAACTTCCGCCGCGTCAAAATCCCGCCGTGGTAAAGCTCCCTGTTCAAACAACTCTTTTCGGCTCTGGTAAACCTTCTGCTGCGCCTCGAACGCGGACTTCGCAGCAAGCGCATCCAGCTCGGCCTTCTGGATTTGCTGCGGCAAGCTGGCGTTGACGGTCGTCACGTAGACCGCGTCCGCTTGCTCGAAATCGCCTTTACTCGCCTCCACCGCGGCCGACAAGTCTTTGTTCTCCAGGACGGCAAGCAATTGCCCTTTCTTTACCCGGCTGCCACGTTGCACCAGGAATTCCCTGATAGTCGAAGAGATTTTCGGAGCAACGGTCGCTTGCTGCAGCGGATAGACAACCGCTTCCGCCGAAATGGTTTGCGAAATTGTCGCACGCTTTGCCGGCGTGACTTGCACCGTCACGACCGGGTCTTGCTGCTTTTCCTCCTTGCTGCATCCGCAGAGCGAAAGCAAAGCGGCAAATGCGCACAGCGCGGCGGGGCGGCTGTTTCGGAAGGTTCGAACGTATGCGGCTAATCTCATGGAGTTGGCAATGCTCCGGTCAGAGTTTGCAAATTCGCCAGGGCCACGCGATAGCGCACGGCCCCATCTTGATAAGCCGCACTTGCCTGTGCATTTGTGGTTTGCGCATCGACTACTTCCAGCACCGTCGCCTCTCCGCCTTTGTAGCGTAGCGTTGTCAACCGCAAGCTCTCTTCCGCCAATTCCGCCGAGCGGCTCAGACCGCCGAGTTCATTCATGGCCGTCTCCGCTTCCGCGTAGAGCGATTTGATTTCTGCCAGCAGCCTGCGCTGCGCCAGCGAAAGCTCCCGTTGCGCCTGTGCGCGCCGTAATTCCGCTTGCTTGATCCGGCTCTGCGTCGCGCCCCAATTCCAGATAGGAATATTGATCGAGCCTGCCACCGAAGAGCCCAGATTGGACACTCCGGTGGGACCATTGACAGCAAATTGCGCCGCATCGATCCCATACCAATAATCCATGCTCAGCGATGGCAAATAACCGGCGCGAGCGCCAGTCACATCGAATCCGGCGGCGCGGACACTCTCCAGCGCGGCGCGCACATCGGGATTATCGCGCGAAGCTTGCTGCTGCACTTCGCCCAGAGTTGGCAGTTGCACAGATGCGTGCAGGTCATCCGACACTTCATAGTTCTCATTGAAATTCGGAAAAATCAGAATCGCCATATCGAGCCGCGCGTTGAGCAGCCCGAGTTGCGCCTCTTGCAAGGCGCGGCGCCGCTCCTGCGCTTGCAATTCTGCTTTGATTACGTCCGAATGCGCCACTTCTCCGCCGTGTTCCAGATCCTGCGCTAGCTTCAGGAAGCGGTCGCCTTCGTCCGCGGCTTTCTGCGCTGACAGTAATTTCTGCTGCGCCGCCGCCACCGCGTAATAATCCTGCACCACGGTAACGACCAGCCCGCGAGCGGCAATTTCGGTCCTCGCTTTCGCCGCAGCCGCTAGCGCCGCAGCCCGTCGTGAGTTCGCAACGTCGGCCAGGCCCAACGACTCATGCAGGTTTCCCTGGCTCACATACTCATGCACTGCGTTGTTGGCAATGTAGCGCACGCCGTTTCCCGGCCCATTGCTCTTCGTATAGAGAGCCTCGTTGTTGTAGGTCACGCTTGGCAGCAATGCCTCCGCGGCCTGATAGCGGTCTTGCTTTGCGATGGCCAAATCGGTCAGCGCGGCCTGGAACTGCACGTTGTTTTTTCGCGCGCGCGCCAGCGCATCCTGCAGTGAAAGCTGCAAGGGCGTTCCCGCCGAGGTCCCCTGGATCGGCTCTTTTGCGGCTGTCATTTTCGTCGCAGCTCCGGCTTCCTGCGCTGGTGCAGCTCGCGTGCCGGATAGCAAAAACGCAGCGGCCACGATCCACTCCAGCGCAAAGATGCGAGCGAGTTTCATAAGGGTCGACTCCTGTACCGGCGGCGCCGGGGATGCCGAGCGGGATTAATTCAGGTTAGCCGTTTGGAGATAAACGCAGGATTAACCGCGTGGTGAAGTGTGCGCGCAATTTGCCGGAAAATAGGCCGTAAAAGTGCTCCCCGTGGAGTCCGACCGTGTGAGTTGCAGGCGTCCCTGGTGTGCTTCCGCAATCCAACGCGAAATTGCCAGGCCCAGCCCCGCGCCGCCCCCGTCGCTTTCCGAGCGCGAGCGAGCTTTGTCGGCGCGGAAGAATCGCTCGAAGATTCTGCCGCGCATTTCCGCAGGAATCCCAGTTCCCGTGTCCGCAATGCGGAGGGCGTATTCGCTGCCGTCGCGTTGGCAAGACACCGCGACACTCCCCCCTTCCGGTGTGTACTTGATGGCGTTGTCCAGCAGGTTCAGGATCATCCGCCGCACCAGCGATTCATCCGCATGAATCGGCGATTCTGCCGCGCCGTCAAAAGTCAGCGAGATTTTTTTCGGCAGCGCCAACGTTCGAGCCGAGTGCACGCACTCCGCAATCAGCTCCTCCAGGTAAAAATCGCGTAGCTGGAGCGGGTACTGCCCTGCGTCCGCGCGCGTCAGAGTGAACAGGTCCTCCACAATGCGCGTGAGCCGCTCCGCCTCGTGATGCAGCACGCTCAGCGATTCGCGGTATTCCACAGGCGGCCGTTCCTGTGACAGCGCCACTTCCGCCTCGCCGCGCAGAATCGCAACCGGCGTGCGCAGCTCGTGCGAAGCGTCAGCCATGAATCTCCGTTGGCGTTCGAACGACTCGGCCAAGCGGTCGAGCAAGCTGTTGAACGAACGTGCCAAGTGGCCCAGTTCATCTTTTTCGTTTTGCACGCTCAGCCGTTCATGGAGATTCGCGGCGCCGATGCGCCCTGCCTGGCTGCTCATCGCCACCACGGGTGCCAGGCTCTTGCGCGCCAGGAAGTAGCCGCCGCCGCTGGCCAGCAAAATCGCAATGGGAATGACCCACGCAAACGTCTCGGTAACATCCTCAAGCATCTCCTGCTGCTGATGCAGGGACCGGAGAATGATCAGGTTGTAGTTGTTTCCACGAGCGGAAAAACTCCGCGCAAACCCGCGATAGCCGCTTCTTCCTCCTTTGACCTTGTGAAAAGATTGTTCCGCCCCAGAAGCGGCCTTGAGAAATTGTCGAAATGATTCCGACTCCAGCAGATTTGCTGGGGGAGAATGCTTGGTGGAATCCGCGGAAGCGCCCTGAAGCGAACTGATCATCACTTTCCCGGCCGCATCCGCGATTGCGTAGACATGATCCGGAAAATGATGCTCTACCATGGCCACCTGCACTGCGGCCTTGAAAGTGTCGGGCCCGGTTTGATCTTCCAGTTCGGCTCGAACGGTGACGAGAAACGCGTCCGAAAGCTCGCTCAGGTCAGCGTCCATTCGCTGCTCGACGCTGCGCAGAAAAACCAGATACGTGATGACGAAAAGCAGCACCAGCACCAGCGCAAGCACGCCCGTGTACCAGAGCGTCAGCCGCATGCGGATCGAATCAAGCATGGCTCTTCCGCGTCGAAGAAGCGGACTTCATCCGCCCCCGCGACGCGGCGCTTTCCTCGCTCGTTTCTGCGGCGGCTAAATCTGAAGGCAGCCCGAGAACGTAACCCACGCCCCGGCGCGTGTGCAGCAGCGGTCTGCTGGAATCCGCGTCAATTTTGCGGCGCACGCGATTGATATACACTTCGATCAAATTCGAAAACGGGTCGAACGTTTCGTCCCAGACATGCTCGGCAATCTCTGCGCGGCCTACCACTCGTCCCGCATTGCGTGCGAGGTATTCCAGCAATGCATATTCTTTGGCCGTCAGCGTCACCTGCCGCCCCGAGCGGGCGGCCGACTGGGCTCCTGTATCCAGCACGAGATCGGCAATCGCAATTTTGGCGGGACGCAGTTCGCCGGAGCGCCGCAACAGCGCCCGCAGGCGCGCTAGCAATTCGCGGAATTCAAAAGGCTTGGTCAGGTAATCATCCGCGCCGTGATCCAATCCCGCGATGCGATCTTCCACGGCGTCGCGTGCGGTCAGCATCAGGATGGGCATGCGCTGCCCGGACTTACGCAATTCGCGGCACACCGCAAAACCATCCGGAGCAGGAATCATCACGTCGAGAATCACCAGGTCGTAGGTGTTCACGGCAGCCTGATAGAGCGCGTCGTCGCCCGTGGCAGCAACATCCACGGCGTAGGCCTGCTCGCGCAGGCCTTTGGCCACGAACCGCGCTATCCGTGCATCATCTTCCACGAGGAGGAGCCGCATGCGTTCATCATACGGCAGAAGGAAGGCAAAGAGACAAGAGCCCTGGCGTGCCTGTGGGCTGAACTCGCGTTCGCGCTCTTTTTGCTTCAGTTGGTTTCGGCTTTGTCGAGATTCGCGCTAAGGCAAATCCATTTCCCAACGATCCGCTTACGCCGCCGGATGCTTCAGAATCTCCGCCAGCGCGCGAAGCCGCGTCGCGTC
>CAZGBQ010000132.1:0-1503 GCA_964524045.1 uncultured Acidobacteriaceae bacterium | reverse complement strand
CTTACGCCGCCGGATGCTTCAGAATCTCCGCCAGCGCGCGAAGCCGCGTCGCGTCTGCCAGATCTTTTGCCGTGGCAGCGCTTTTTTCCAGCGATGGCGCCATGCTCTTCAGTTTTGCCACCTTGCTCTTGCTCATGTGCGAACTCTCTGCAGTTTGAATGGCCTTCTGCAAGTCTTCGAGGCGCTCGGCCGGCAAGGCTTGCGACCGCGACAATTGGTCCACGTACGCTTTCGCCACCACCAATTGCGCGGGCCACGCGATCTTCTGCTGGTTCTGCACATTCAGCTCGGACACGCGCATTGTCTTGGCCGCATCGATTTCGTTCTGCGTTAGAAATTTGCTCGGCATAAGCTCAAACACGTCCAGTCCGCGCGAGATTTCCGAACCGTAGATGTAGCCATTGTACCAATAAGTGGACCACTCGCCGCCCAACACCAGCATCTTCGGATCAATCGGCCCGCGGTCGAAGTACGCGATTTCAAACGGATGTTCCGCATCCGTGAAGTCCACGATGGAGACGCCGCCCTGGTACCAAGCCTGCACTTCGATGTCGCGCCCGGGCACCGGAATCAGCGAGCCATTGTGCGCCACACAGTTCGCCGTATCGGGCTCCGCCGCCGGCATCTTGTAATAGTTTGCGAAGCTCAGCTTGTTGTCTTTCAGATGGAAGATCGCGTCCGCGCCCCACTTGTTCGGGTCATTCTGGCGGCACCGCGCTCCCAGGCCGCCGCCCCATTCGTCGGTGAACAGGACTTTGTCGCCGTTGTTCGAGAAGGAAGCGGAATGCCAGTACGAATAGTTCGGATCGTTTACCGCATCCAGGCGCTTCGGATGCACGGGATCTTTGATGTCGAGCACAATTCCATTTCCCGAGCAAGCGCCCGCCGCCAAACCAATCGCCGTGTACACCGTGATGTCGTGGCACTGGTCTGTTTCTCTGGGCTTCTCGCTGCCTTTCTTGCCGTGCGTGCCACCGTTATTAAGGCCGTTCATCGCGCCCGTTCGCGGGTCGATGAATACGCGAGGGCTGGACACGATCTTGGCGTTCTGCGGCGCAGCCACCGGAACCTGAATCACGTCGATGCGAAACAGCGCCGTATTCGGGTCTTTGTCCGGCTTTTCACCCGAGCAACCAGCTAGTTCTTCTGCCTGCCGCACAAACGACGTTCCCGACACGTAGATGTAGACGTTCTCTTTGTCGTTCGGATCGACTACCAGAGTATGCGTGTGCGATCCGCGGCAAGTCTGGACCGCCGCGACCTGCTTCGGACTCTTGATGTCGGAAATATCGAAGATTCGCACGCCGCGGAAGCGCTCTTTCTGTGCTGCCGGGATGCGAGGTTTCTTTTCTTTGTCCGCCTTGTCCTTGTCCTTGTCCTTGTCTTTTTCTTCCACTGTGGGTGGTGGGGGCTCCGCTGGAAACCCCTGGACGCCGCAGTCCAAACGTCCATTCGGCATCTCCACCGACATGAACAGCAAGTTCTTGTACACGGAGACGTCGC